>DASUTP010000091.1:0-22154 GCA_036374515.1 Chryseolinea sp.
GATTTTTGCTCAGCGCTGCACCAGGAAATGTCCGGATACGCGAGGGTTTCACCCGCCGGAAGCAAAACCGAATTAAAATTCTCTACAGGAAAAATTGAAGGTAGCGGCACAGGCGCCGCCCAATAGTTAGGATAGTTGCAGGTTGACGGCGTCCCGGACAGATTCCGGTTTGGAATTTGACGGGACGCCAATTTTAGACCATATCCATGAAAAAACTTAAGACAATCTCCAGAATCGTCATCGCGTTATCTGCCATACTCATGGTGGCTGCATTCTTCACGCCTCTGTGGAGAATTCTTATGTGGGCACCACAGTATCCTGAATGGCTGGGCATGCAAATTTGGATCAACAACATCACAGGTGATCTCAACACGATTAACGGATTGAATCACTACATCGGAATGAAGCACATCCGCGTCGACATGTTCCCGGAATTCAAGTACCTGCCGTTTATTGTGGCCTTTATAATTGCCTTTGGCCTTATGACGGCTCTCATCAACAAGCGATTTCTTCTATTTAGCTATCTGGCTATTTTAATTTTAGCTGCAGTGGGAGGGCTGGTGGATTTTTATCTCTGGGGCTACGACTATGGCCACAACCTTGATCCAACGGCCGCTATACGTGTACCGGGAATGTCCTATCAACCTCCCCTTATCGGTACAAAACAGCTCTTAAATTTTACGGCGTTTTCAGGACCGGATGTAGGTGGGTGGATTTTTATCGTATCCGCGATCTTTGTAGTGGGTGTAGTTCTTTATGAGCTGCTGTCAAAGCCGAAATCGACCCAATGACGAGGACGATCAATATAACAATCTTAGCGTTGATTTTTTCAGCGTGCTCCAAGGAGCCTGAACCGTTAATCTACGGGAAGGATCAGTGTTATTCCTGCAAAATGACTTTAATGGATCGAAAATTCGGCGCTGAACTCGTCACTTCGAAAGGAAAAATCTATAAATTTGATGACGTCAACTGCCTGTTTAATTTTTATAATGAAGGCACCGTCAATAAAGACGATTACGCCTTTAAATTGGTGGTAGATTTTTCGCAGCCGGAAAAACTTATCAATGCAGAGACTGCCCGTTATCTGAAATCACCGGGAATAAAGAGCCCGATGGCGAGCGAGGTCGCAGCATTCGAGTCTTCGAATCCCACACTGAAGGCAGAATGGAATGCGACAGAATTTGGATGGAGTGAGCTGGAAGATCAGTTTACCAGATGAAGCTATTACTTCTGATATTGACGTTTTTTATTGCGCTGACATCTGCAGACGCGAAAACATACTTTGTAAGTAAACAAGCCGGCCATATCCTATCGCTTAAAAAGGCCATTGCGCTTGCCCAGAATGGAGACACGATTGTTGTCGAGGCAGGGCTTTACAAGGAAGGCAATATAATTCTCGAAAAATCACTTACGATTCTTGGTCATAACCTGCCGGTGCTGGATGGAGAGCATAAATATGAAATATTAACAATCCATGCCGACAACGTAACGATCCAAGGATTAAAATTTATCAATACCGGTGTGGCCAGCATTAACGACATTGCAGCAATAAAGATCCTGGACTCAAAAGGTATTCACATCACCAACAATCAGTTTGAAAACGCTTTCTTCGGAATCTATCTCGCAAACTCATCTCAATCCAGGATCGAAAACAATGTGTTAACAGCTAAAGGCACCTACGAAAATCAGATCGGCAACGGAATTCATTTGTGGAAATGCGAGCACGTCACGATTCACAATAATGTAGTGAAGGGACATCGCGATGGGATTTACTTCGAGTTCGTCACCAACTCGTTGATAACAAACAATCACAGTGAAGGAAATCTGCGCTATGGACTGCATTTTATGTTTTCTCATAATGACGACTATCTCTATAACCGGTTCATTAACAATGGGGCCGGCGTGGCCGTAATGTATACGAAGAATGTAAAAATGATTGGTAATTTATTCGAACAAAACTGGGGTTCATCAGCTTATGGTCTCTTATTAAAAGACATTCGCGACAGTCAGGTCTCGCAAAATCAATTTACCGAAAATTCAATCGGTATTCACCTGGAGGGTGTAAGCCGCACGCAGTTTGAAAGCAATACTTTTAAAGCCAACGGATACGCTATCAGACTTCAGGCAAGTTCGGACGACAATGTTTTCACCAAAAATAATTTTTCTTCCAATACATTTGACATGGCCACAAACGGAACATTGGTATTGAACAAAATCAACAACAATTATTGGGACAAATACCAGGGATATGATTTAAACAAAGATGGAATTGGTGATGTCCCCTTTCATCCAGTAAGCATATATGCGATTATTGTTGAAAGGATCCCCGCAGCCGTTCTGTTATGGCGCAGCTTTTTAGTCACCTTAATCGACCGCGCTGAAAAAGCCATTCCCGTTCTGACACCCGAAAATTTGAAGGACGATTTTCCAACTATGAAACCTTATGATCTCGCTGCAACAAGTAAGTAAAAGCTTTGGAAAATTGATGGCCCTAAAAGACGTCGATGTTACGCTTGAAAAAGGAAGATCATACGCCCTAATCGGCCCTAACGGATCAGGAAAAACGACGTTGATAAAATCCATTCTCGGAATGGTTATACCTTCCTCCGGCGAAATTATTGTCGATAATGAAAACATTAAAAGGCATTGGACATATCGGGAAAAAATTGGTTATATGCCCCAGAGCGGCCATTATCCTGAAAACATACGCATAGGACAGCTGTTCGATATGATGAAAAACATTCGCGCCAACGCTACTTCCACTGATGAAGAGCTGATACAAGCTTTCAATCTTGATAAAATTGTTGACAAAAGAATGCATGCCTTATCAGGAGGCACACGACAAAAGGTGAGTGCCGCTTTAGCATTTTTGTTTAACGCTCCCATCCTTATTTTAGATGAACCCACCGCGGGGCTTGATCCGGTTTCCGTCGAAATCCTCAAGGATAAAATCCTTCGTGAAAAGGACCAGGGTAAACTATTTTTGATTTCGTCCCATATTCTTAGTGACCTGGATGAGTTGTCCAGCGATATATTATACCTCATTGAAGGCAAGATTGAATATCAAAATACCATTGCACACCTTAAAGAAATTACGCAAGAAAAGAGACTTGGGAAAGCGATGGCTTCGTTCATCAATCGGAATGCATTTCAACATATACTCCAGGACTAATGGCCCGTATCATCAAATATATCTTTTATGACATTCTAAGAACAAGATTCATTCTTGCCTACACATTATTTCTTTTTATTTCAACTTTCGCCATGTTTCAGCTCGACAGTGATACGGGCAAGGTAATTATGAGCCTGATGAATATCGTCCTCATGGTGATACCGCTGGTAAGCATCGTTTTTACTACCATTCATTTTTATAACTCCTATGAGTTTATTGAGCTGATGCTGGCGCAACCGGTCAATCGAAAGATCATTTACTTGAGCGAATACATCTCGACGGCACTCTCACTCTGCATTGCGTATCTCCTTGGCGTAGGGCTGCCAATAATTTTGTATGGCATGACCTCCGCAAGCCTGACGCTTCTTTATGCTGGCCTGATGCTTACACTGGTGTTTGTTTCACTTGCCTTTCTTGCGTCTGTTCTTACCCGTGATAAGGCCAAAGCGATTGGTGTTACCCTCCTGTTTTGGTTCTACTTTGCATTGATCTATGACGGGCTGCTGCTGTGGGTTGTCTACACGTTCAGCGATTACCCTTTGGAAAAAATAACGGTTGGATTGGTCGCACTTAATCCTATCGACCTGGCGCGCATCATGATGCTCCTGAAACTCGATATCTCCGCCCTCATGGGATATACCGGCGCATTTTATCAAGATTTTTTCGGAAGCAATTGGGGAACAATATTCTCCACAGGAGTCTTGATGATCTGGGTAATAATACCAGTTTTTGCCGGTATGTGTATTTTTACGAAAAAAGATTTATAAAGCCGATTATAAATTGGGTCATATTTGCGAATCACATTAGAAGTGAAAACCTCACGACCATGAAACCGAATTATCGCCACCAAATTCTTTATGCCATATGCCTCTTTGCAGCAGGTTGCGATTAGAAATTGGAATCTCCAGGGCGAATGGGATTTGTGGGCACCCCAGAGACATGTTACGATTCTTTTTGGCGAACAAATCACTCCAAGCTATTCTATTCTATCTTTGCGGACGGAATGCTGGCTTAATACAACATAACAATTAAGTGGCGGTATTGAAAACTTGCTGGATTCCACTAACGCGAACATCTGGATTGGGGCGGCATTCCACGGCCAGGAAGAAATATTTATTTAAATGTCATTTATAAATTTTCGAAAATGAACGTGATGAGTAAGGACATCGTGCTACGGGAAGATATTAAAATTTTAGTTGACAGATTTTACGACAAAGTAAAATCCGATGAACTATTAGGGCCGGTTTTCAGTGACGTGGATTGGCCGCATCATTTGCCCATCATGTATAATTTCTGGTCTTCCATGCTTTTGGGAGACCAGTCATATAGCGGTAATCCTTTGCAAAAACACTTGCCGTTGGCCATTGATAAAAATCATTTCAGCCAATGGCTTGTGCTTTTCAAAGAAACGGTTGATGAAAACTTCCAGGGAGAAAAAGCTGAAGAAGTAAAAATGCGCGCTGACTCTATCGCCAAAATTTTTCAGTTTAAAATGGGCCTGATGAAATGATCGGCACTAACGTCTCGGTTTTTTCGACAACGTGTGTTGTCATTGCCCGTGGATTAAGAAAATTAGAACTTTATTTTGTGGCCGTCCAACGTTAACTTTTTTTCCTTTTCCATTTTTTTCACTGTCCTGATCACAGTCTCAACGCGCAGGCCGCTCATGTCCGCCAGCTGCTGTCTAGTGTAAGGGACCAAAACCTTTGAGCCCGTTGGGTTTTTCGCCTTATAGTACTTAAGCAATGAAAGGATCCTGTGTTCAGGTTCGTAGCTGGATATTTCTGAAAGCACCATCGATTTATATCGCAACCGCTGGCATAACACCTGGTCCATTTTAAGATGCAATTCAAAATTCTCTTTCAGCATCTGAAAAAAATAATCGCCTGGCAGCTTCCAAATTTTGGACGTCTCGATCGCCATTACACTTCCCGGATAGGGAAATTTGCCGATCAAGGCCGGCTCGCCAAAACTTTCTCCCGCATTAAAAATACCCTGAATAAATTCCTGTCCCTCCTGACTTACACTGTACATCTTAACCGACCCGGATTCTACCTGAAAATAATCGGTAGCCTGATCTCCCTCATGACACAGTACTTGCTCCTTTCGCAAATTCACCAGCTTGGCGTGGTACTTTTCTAACGTTTTCGATGGAAACACCCTTCTCCTTTTTTTTGGAAAATTAGGTACCATTTTGTTAAGAAAATATGATTTTTGTCAGTGACCAATTTCTCGCCTGATGAGGGTTTGAGCATCCGGCGAACGATCGAAAACGAGGGTTAAAAAAAACACTGTTGGTTTTTTTTGATCAAAGGGCGCAATCCTGGTGGCCGCTCCAGCTTTTCATCCGCTCAAATAAAATATTATTCTCCAGGTGTATATGTCTCATTAGATCATTATCAAATTGCTGCAATTTTGTAAGCGTAATCCTATACGTAGGGCAAGCAAAATCGGGAGGAATATAATTGCTCGTCAGCGACCTGATATGTTTGATCAGATCACCGGCCAGAACATGTTCGTGTTCCATGGCAGAAATGGGTGTTTGAATGGCACCTGCCAGGGGATGATCATCATGAATCTGAGCATCCAATCGTTTGATAGCCGGAAACAAAACAAACTCTTCTTTTTTCATATGGCTGATTAATTCTTCAGCAAGCTCCAGAAAATCTTCACGAACCGCCAGTAATTCGGGATTGTCATTCCCGTGAGCGGCACAAACCTTATCCAAGAGTGCTTTGATTTCGGGTATTGCGCTCGTTACGTAACTGTGATGATTTTGTATGATAAAATCGACCAGCATGGAACATGTCCAGGTTTCGGTTCTCAGCACATGTGAAGTCTCATCGGCCGAACGATAAATCTCTTGTCTGATCTTTGCGGGGTTCAGTTCGATCTTGTGGCACGCCTCCTCCAGGCTGCGATGGCCCCCACAGCAGTAATCGATATTGTATTTCTCAAAGACTCCCAATGCAGCGGGATGCGAAATTGCGAGCTGAGCTACCGTTGCATCTTTGCCATCCTCTGTATTATTCACATATGTGCTCATAGTTTTTTTATTCAAAAGTATGCGCTGTTGGCTTTCAAGTGTATGATCCAAGTCATACAGGAGGGTTTCAGTGCAAAAAAGCAGTATTTTTCAACAATCCCGCTGGTTAAGTTTTCCGAATGCGAATTGAATGCGCATAAAAAACACTGTGCTTCTGGCTTTATCCGGTGAGTTACGCCTCCAATTTTCTCGACTGATAAAAATCAGTTTTCGATCTAAGTCCTATCATATTTCACCTTACCACCCACGCCTACTTTTACCCCGATAAATATTTGTGATAACTCATTCATCATGGAATTAGAAAGATTCAGTTACGACAACAAGATTGTCAAAGCGTTTATAATTGCAACCGTTATTTTTGGACTGGTCGGAATGTTGGTAGGATTGACAGCGGCGATTCAATTGGTCTACCCGATCTTTAATTTTGACTCACAATACACCACATTCGGGCGTATTCGTCCTCTTCATACGAATGCTATAATCTTTGCTTTCGTTGGGAATGCCATGTTTGCCGGAATATACTATTCTATGCAGCGTTTGCTGAAAACGCGGATGTTCAGCGACAAACTGAGTTGGATTCATTTCTGGGGATGGCAGCTGATCATTGTTGCAGCTGCTATTACACTGCCGCTCGGCATGACCACATCGAAAGAATACGCGGAACTGGAATGGCCTATCGATATTGCTATCACCATCATCTGGGTTGTGTTCGGCTGGAATATGATCGGCACCATTATAAAGCGGAGAGAGCGTCACATGTACGTGGCGATATGGTTTTACATCGCAACATTCATAACGGTAGCAGTACTGCACGTGGTGAATTCGTTTGAAATTCCCGTGACACTCTTTAAAAGCTATTCATGGTATGCCGGTGTTCAGGACGCGCTGGTGCAATGGTGGTACGGTCACAATGCTGTTGCTTTCTTTCTTACCACGCCATTTCTGGGTCTTATGTATTACTTTCTTCCAAAGGCTGCAAACAGACCAATATACTCTTACCGCCTTTCTATCATCCACTTCTGGTCGCTGATTTTCATCTACATCTGGGCAGGGCCCCATCACCTTTTATATACTTCGCTTCCTGACTGGGCACAGTCACTCGGTGTTGTATTTTCAATCATGCTTATAGCACCTTCATGGGGCGGCATGCTAAATGGATTGATGACGCTTCGGGGAGCTTGGGACCGCGTACGGGAGGATCCTGTTTTAAAGTTGATGGTAGTTGCCATCACTGCATACGGTATGGCTACACTTGAAGGTCCGCTGCTGTCGCTGAAAAATGTTAACGCCATAGCGCACTTTACCGATTGGATCGTGGCACACGTACACGTTGGCGGACTTGGCTGGAATGGGTTCATGATCTTCGCTGTCCTTTATTGGGTTGTTCCCAGAATGTGGAATACAAAGCTCTATTCCGTGAAGCTGGCAAATACACATTTCTGGCTTGGAACGTTAGGAATAATTTTCTATGCCCTTCCCATGTATGTTTCAGGTGTTGTTCAAAGCCTCATGTGGAAAGAATTTAACCCGGAAGGTTTCCTGCTGTACAAAAACTTTTTGGAAACCACTGTACAAATCCTCCCGCTGCACGGATTGCGCGCAATTGGCGGAGCCCTATATCTGACTGGCGCTATCATCATGACCTATAATCTTATTAAAACCGCCTACGCGGGAAATTTTACAGCCAACGAAGAAACTGAAGCGGCGCCGCTCATGAAGGAATATGTGGCGTCTAGAAATGCAGGCTGGCATCATCGCGTACTGGAGCATAAACCCGTCATCTTTACGGTCCTCACGCTGGTCGCAATCTTGATCGGAGGTGTAATTGAAATGATTCCCACGTTCCTTATTAAATCCAACGTACCGACCATCAGCAGCGTTCAGCCCTACACACCGCTGGAGCTACACGGCCGCGATATCTACATTCGCGAGGGTTGCGTAAATTGCCATACTCAGATGGTGAGGCCTTTTCGCTCCGAAACGGAACGATATGGCGAATACTCCAAAGCAGGAGAATTTGTCTACGACCACCCGTTTCTTTGGGGATCAAAACGCACTGGTCCGGACTTGCATCGACTGGGCGGAAAATATTCCAATAGCTGGCATTATAATCACATGCTTGCACCCGACGCAGTATCTACGGGGTCAATAATGCCTTCCTACCTATGGCTTGCTGAGCAAAGTATTGACAAGGAATTGACCGCAGGAAAGATTACCGCCCTTAGAAAAATTGGAGTGCCTTACGCGGAAGGCTACGAAGCATTGGCTAATAAAGACCTCGAAAAACAGTCAGCCGAAATTGTAAAATCTCTAAAAGCAGATGGTGTCGACGTCGCCGATGACGCTGAGATAATCGCGCTGATTGCTTATCTGCAACGTCTGGGCCAGGATATCAAAGGAGAAAAAACAGCTGTTATAAACAAGTAGACGACGATAAACCAAAATATCATGTATAAGAATGTTCTCCAAAATATTGACAACATCGCCATCTGGCCTGTCATCTCCTTCGTAATCTTTTTTCTGTTCTTCGTCTGCCTGTTATGGTGGGTATTTACGACAGACAGAAAATTTATTGACAGGATGAAAGGCCTGCCAATTGAAAAATCAGAAAATACTGATCTCAATTTGAATTAATAAGATTATGAAGAAAGTGTTGCTCTCAGTTGCTACAATCATGTTTTCATTGCTCAGCAATGCGCAAGGAATGGATACTAATGATTTAATTGACGATCCCACCAATCACCCCTTGCTGGCGGTATACATCATAGGAGGGTTTATGGTAATCATAAGCATTTTCCTGATTGCGATTGCCTTCGTTTTGGTGAAAACAATCAACACATTAACTATCGAAGCCGCAAAAGAAAAAGCCGAGAGGACGGGCGTGCCATACATGCGTGTGCCCGGGTGGTGGGATCGCTTTACACAGCGCGTAAATGCGTCGGTTCCCGTAGAAGCAGAAAAAAATATAGAATTAGATCACAGCTACGATGGCATCAAAGAACTTGATAACCACCTCCCCCCATGGTGGAAATGGCTCTTTTATGGAACGATCGGATGGTCAGCAATCTACATAGTAGTCTACCACTTTTCAAATTCGCTTCCCCTTTCCCTAGAAGAATATCAAATTGAAGTGGCTCTCGCCGATGAAAAAAAACGTCTATTCAATGCCGCACGGCCACAGATTGCCATTGACGAAAATTCATTAACGTTCACACAGGATGCGGCCATCATTGAAAAAGGCAAATCATTGTTTGCCGAGTATAATTGTGGCTCCTGTCACCGAAACGATGGCGGGGGCAATACAATCGGTCCTAACCTGACCGATGAGTATTGGTTGCATGGCGGTCAGATCAAAAATATCTTCAGCACCATAAAGAATGGCGTAGTTGAAAAAGGTATGCCCGCTTGGGGAAAAGCAATGAGCCCGGATGCAGTGCGCGACATAAGTTTTTTCGTGATGAGCCTTCAGGGCACAAATCCGCAGAATGCCAAAGGCCCGCAAGGAGAGATTTTTAAAATTTCCGCTGAAAAAACTGACTCTGTCAAAGTACAGGCGTCGCTATAATTTGTCCGAATGGATTCCAACATCAAGATAAACGTAAGGAAAGACAGGTTGCAAGAACACGACGGCGACGAAGAGTTTCGGGACAGTATCGCCACCGTCGACGAGAAAGGGAAACGCCTTTGGATCTACCCCAAGAAACCGTCAGGCAAGTATCATTCGTGGCGCATCGCCGTGACGGTCGTACTACTGTCTCTGCTCTTCGGTGGGCCTTTTATCCAGATTAATGGTCAACCTCTCCTCTTGATAAATATCTTTGAGCGCAGGTTTGTCATTTTTGGACAGGCATTTTGGCCGCAGGACTTTGTTTTACTGGCGGTGACGTTGATAGCTTTTTTTGTCTTCATCATTTTGTTTACTGTCGTATTTGGCCGGGTCTGGTGTGGATGGCTATGCCCACAGACACTCTTTATGGAAATGGTGTTCCGGAAAATTGAATATTGGATTGAAGGCGACGCTGCAGCCCAGCGCCGGCTTGCGAAAGAAAAATGGAACACCACCAAAATTTTCAAGAAGACGCTAAAGCATACCATTTTTATACTCATCTCGATACTCATTGCCCATACGTTGATGGCGTACCTGATCGGCGTCGAACAAACCTTGTCCATCGCCGCTAAACCTCCTTCTGAAAACATCGCCGGGTTTCTGGGGCTTGTTTCCTTCACGGGAATATTTTATGGCTTGTTTGCGAAATTTCGTGAACAGGCATGCATAGCGGTTTGTCCTTACGGCAGATTACAGGGTGTTTTGCTGGGCAGGGAGTCCATTGTCGTTGCGTACGATTGGATCCGCGGCGAGCCTCGCGGGCATTTGAAGAAAGACCAGTCTGCGGCAGCCGTAGGTTTGGGCGACTGCGTTGACTGCAAGTTATGCGTGCACGTTTGCCCTACCGGTATCGATATCCGGAACGGTACTCAACTGGAATGTGTGAACTGCACCGCCTGTATGGATGCCTGTGATGATGTCATGATCAAGATTGGTCGCCCAAAGGGCTTAATAAGATATGCTTCGATTACCTCCATCACAAAAGGCGCCGTCAATCTGATCACACCGCGTGTAATTGGTTACTCGCTCATTCTGATCGCCCTCGTAGCAGTGCTGGGTTTTGCTTTGATCACCCGGTCAGATGTGGAGGCGACAATATTAAAGGTACCTGGCACGCTCTATCAACGTGAAGCTGACGTTATCACCAATCTGTACAACATTGAATTTGTGAACAAAACATTTGAGGAATTACAGATTGAAATCAAGATAATTTCCCCACCCTTCGCCACGATACATAAAGTTGACGGAAGACCGATCACTGTGCCCGCGGAAGGAATAGCAAAAAGCGTATACTTCATTAAAATTCCGGAAGAAAATATAACGCATGTCCGTACCGTGATTAAACTCGGTGTGTATCAGAATGGAAAACAAATCGAAACTGTAAAAGCTAAGTTTATCGGACCTGTAACAAAGCTTCCGGTGCAATAAAAAAATAAACAATAAAATTATGAATTGGGGAAAATGGATTATCGTGTCTTTTGTTCTCTTTGCAGCTTTTATCGGGACCCTGGTAACCGTTTGCGTCCGTCAGGACATCAACCTGGTTTCAAAAGATTATTATCAGGAAGAACTTCAGTACGAAAGTCAGCTCTCACGGCTCAAAAATGTTTCACTTCTTCAGTCGAAACCTGTAATAAAGGTACTCGACAATGGCTTCATTCAAATTTCGTTTGAGGACCTTGCGGACATAGACACTGGTGAGCTCAAATTATTCAGACCGTCTGATCCCACAAAAGACAGGAAGTACAACTTAGCGGGAAATTCAAACGATACAGCAGAATTTCCGACTGACAACTTGAGTCCGGGAATGTATCGTGCAAAAATGCAATGGACGATGAACGGAAAAGAATTTTATGTGGAAGAGGTAATTTTTATTTGACATGATAGCCGCTGCATTAATTATGGGTTTCGCAGGCAGTTTGCATTGCATAGGGATGTGTAGTCCCCTCGCCATGGCTGTTAGTAATTTGAATCGGCATGCGGTTCTTAATCGGACAGTTTACAATGCCGGGCGGATCGCCACTTATGGATTGCTGGGGATAATCATCGGAAGTGTGACCGCCCTCCTTCCCTTTTCAAAGTTCCAGAATGTCGTATCTATATTGCTTGGGGTCATCCTGCTCTTCGTTGGCGCAGGGCTGTTGAACGTGAATATCCCCGTAATATCTAATCCTATCCTTAAGTTAACGTCACTGCTGAAAAAACTTTTTTCTAAATCCCTTATCCGGAAAAATTACAAGTCAGTCTTTTTCCTCGGCATACTTAATGGTTTGCTTCCTTGTGGTTTGGTTTGGATTGCCCTAGCCTATGCTGCCACCCTCCAATCGCCATTTCAAAGTTTCGCTTTTATGATGTTATTCGGGGCTGGTACCTTGCCGGTGATGTTGGGATTGACCGGTATACTCCCAGGCGTATTAAGGCGTATTAATGTTAATGTTCGGCAGGTCACGAGCGGAATGCTGATTGTATCTGGGATCTTGCTCATCGCCCGAGTGTTCATTATACACCTGCCGCATCAATCTTCCGCCCAACATAACCTAATCGATATTGTCCTGTGCAAGTGATTTGTCTTGTTCGGATCGGCGATGCTTAACGTGGCCCTTCGCCCACAGAGGTAAGGAGTTCGGAAGCTCACCTCGCCACATTCCAACGCACTACTTTCTCAAGCTTTTCTCTGCGTATTATTTTTATTTTTCCGCCTTCCGTTTCGATGAGCCCTTCATCCTTAAATTCGGACAAAACGCGAATAACCGACTCGGCTGCCGTGCCTACCATTTTTGAGAGGTCGTCGCGGGAAATAGCAATAACAGACTTTGAATCTTTCAGCGTATCTGCCTTCAATAGCGCCTCGGCAGTCCGTTGTCGAACGGAATTGTAGGCCAGGTTCAATAACTGAACCTCCCGCGCTGCGACTTTTTTACACAAAAGGCTGATAAAACCTTTTGACACATCGGGATGCGTTTGAATAATCAACAAAAAATCGTGCCTGGGAATGGTGACAAGCTCAGTGTCTTGCATAGTAACGGCCGACTCATTATAATTCGTATTTTCGAGGATCGGTTCAAATCCGAAGAAGTCGTTCGCAACGTATAAATTTGTAATTAGCTCTTTTCCATCCGGATTAGATTTAAATGTTTTTACGTTTCCCGATTTTATAAAATAGACATTCAGGGGAATATCACCTTCGGTAAAAATGTCCGTCTTTTTTTTCAGCATTTTCACCTTCCTGTCTTTCCCAAGATCCTTTAAATTCAAAACCTGCTGGGCATCCTTTATAAAATTATCCAAACCTTCCGGACTCGATTCGTATTGATGTTGCTGCATAGCACTTTTTCGCAATCGAACCTCAATGGCATTCAGCAAATCTGTATCGTCAAAAGGTTTTGTGAGATAATCGTCAGCACCAAGTGACATACCTTTTCTGATGTCCGATTTCTCTGTTTTCGCCGTTAAGAATATGAATGGAATGCGTGCAGTTTCCTCCTTCTTGGTTAAAATATGAAGCACCCCATAACCATCCAGCTCGGGCATCATAATATCGCATATGATAAGGTCCGGCTTTTCCTGCTGAGCTAGTTCAACGCCAATTTTTCCATTGGGTGCGGTTAATACTTTATAGTCCGCCAGCGAAAGAATTTCCTCTGTATTCTCACGGACTTCACGGTTATCTTCGATTAATAGGATTTTTTTCATAGCAAATTATTCTAAGGGCAAAGAGATCGAAAAAGTGCTACCCGTCCCATATTGACTTTTGAAGGTGACCAAACCATTTAACAAGTCAACGTACCGTTTAACGATGTTCAATCCCAGCCCGGTACCTTGAACATTGCCAGCATTACTGGCCCTGAAGAATCTGTCAAACATATGCTTACAGTCTTCTTCCGGAATTCCGATGCCTTCATCTTTTACATGGAAAAGAATTTTATCCTTTTTCTTATCACATATAAGATAAATTATTTTTCCTTCATCTGAATATTTGCTGGCATTTGAAATTAAATTAAACAAAATGTTCCTTAGTATTCTCACATCGGAATTGATTTGCGAGACTTCTTTAGCAGTCTGGATCTCTATACGCTGGCCGACCTTCAGTGTTTCCAACAGTTCCTCGCTGACTTCGTTTAAAAACTCTTCAACATCGATAATTTCCCTTTTTATTTCGATTTTACCTTCTTCAAGTTTTCCAAGAGAAAGGAAATCATTCAGAATAGAGGTCAGGTGATTGACCGAGGACTTTATCCGGCCCACGTGTTTGCCCACTTTATCGATCTCACCCCTATCCTTGTACTGATTTATCAATGCTGCAGAACTTAAGATTGCGCTTAGTGGAGTACGAAATTCATGGGATGCAATTGAGACAAACTTGGATTTCAATTCATTTAATTCACGCTCCTTTTCAAAGGCTTTTCTAACTTCATCTTCCGCTTTCTTCCGCTCGCGTACCTCATCTTCCAATTTCACAATCGTATTGTTCAACGCCTGCGTACGTGCTTCAACTTTCTTTTCGAGCTCGGCGGCATAAACCAAAAGCTGCTCTTCACTGCGTTTCAGGGCCTCTTCCGCTTTCTTTCGCTGCGAAATGTCGCTTATGAAAGCCATGACCAACAACTGACCTTTTGCTTTGGTAAAGCTCAGACTAATCTCGACGGGAAATTCAGTCCCGTCTTTTCGCAGTGCTTTGAGATCCCGCCCAAATCCCATTCTACGGGGCTCGGGATGTTGATTGAAACCTTCCCTAAACGTCACGTGCCTTCCGCGGTACCGTTGCGGCAAAAGGGTCTCCAAATCTTCCCCGTTTAATGCATCTTTTTCATATCCAAAGATCTGTTCAGCCACCGGGTTGGCAATAACTATTTTGCCGGTTTCATCCACGACGATGATACCCTCCGACATACTTTGGAATATCTCGCTAAAAGTATTACTGTCTACAAATGGAATGGAACTTTTGAAAGGCATATCCTGGCGTAAGTTAACAGACCAAAATTCATGATAAAAATCATTTTTTACGTTGATGAAAGTTAAAACTTTCCGTGCAAGACAGATTTAAGTTTGAGTGTAATTGCTAAATATATGTCTTTATCGGTACTGTGCGTGATTGATTTTTCGAAATCCTCGAAAAACGCCTTGCAATGGGCTATTAACAATGCTTCCACCTACAGATCCCACCTTACAGTCCTATACCCATACAGGCTGACGCATGTGCAATATGGTCAAAGCATCATGGCTGTGAGAAAGAAAATAGAAGACGAAGCAAATAAAAACTTCGAATTACTTGAGAAGGATCTGTTACTTGACAAACAAATATCCTACGACTTTCAAACTGAAGTGGGTTTCATCGCCGACCGTGTGGAAGAATACGCGAAAACGCACTCCATAAATTTCCTGGTCGTTGACAAGAATATCAGGACTACAAATAAAGAATCATTCGATGACCTGCTGGCAGCCACGCAGGTCCCACTGGTAATAATACCCTGACACACCCCTTCATTTCTAACCCCTGGCATTTTCCGAAAGCGTGCGCTTGAATGATGGTGACTCAGCTATTAATAACAGTACTCTGATTGGTCCCACTTTTCCACGTCCTCGAAATAAATTTTTCAATTTCAACTGCAACTATCACCAACAACGCAGCTGCGCTCACTAAGATAAATTCGTACATGGTCAACGCCTCCGTCTTAAACACGGGTTGTAACATCGGAGTATAAGTGATTACGAGTTGTAAAAGCAAAGCCACTGCCACAGCAGCAATGAGGGGCCGGTTCGAAAATATACCCAAACTCAACAAAGATTTTCTTTCAGACCGGATGACCATAACATGTCCCAGCTGGCCTACACACAAAAAATTAAAAACGATGGTTTGCCAGTGGAGGTCGTGTTTGATTGCCCATCCCTGAAGCGATAACGCAATGCCGGCCATCAACATGCCCACCCAAATCATATGCAGTCCGCGGCCATTTCCGAAAACACTTTCCTGAGGAGCACGCGGCGGTCGATTCATGATGTTTTGCTCTGCCTTTTCAAAGGATAGTGAAATTGCCGGCAAGCCGTCTGATACTAAGTTTATCCACAAGATATGAATGGGGAGCAACGCGATGGGCAAGCCAATGATTGGGCCTAACAGCAACGTCAATAACTCGCTTGAGTTGGTAGTCATGAGGTACTTGATAAACTTCAGGATATTATCATAAATCCTTCTCCCTTCACGCACAGCTTTTACAATGGTCGAAAAATTATCATCAAGCAAAATCATGTGAGCCGCTTCTTTGGAAACGTCTGTACCCGTGATTCCCATGGCTATGCCAATGTTCGCACGTTTCAATGATGGCGCATCGTTTACACCATCGCCCGTCATCGCTACATAGTGACCCTTTTGTTGCAGTATTTTTACAATCCTCAGCTTTTGTTCGGGGGAAACGCGTGCATAAACTTTTATTTTTTCAACTTTTGACAAAAATGTATCGTCATCCCAGCCCGCCAGTTGTTGACCCGTTGTAACCAAGCCATTTTCCGTGTTCAGGATGCCAATCCGCTGTGCAATAGCCCTCGCGGTAGAGGGGTGATCGCCTGTTATCATCACAGGAACGATACCAGCGGTTTTGCATTCCGCCACCGCATCGAAAACTTCGTCGCGGGGCGGGTCAATCATGCTGGCCAAGCCTAAAAACTGCAAACCGGATTCATGCGTTTCACTGTTGAGCTGTTCGGGCAGCTTATCCCAGTAATGGCAGGCAAATCCCAACACCCGGTGACCTTTGTTTGCCAAATCCTCCACCTGTTCTTGAAGATAAGATGCATCGATATTTTCACATCGCTCCAGCAAGAGATCAGGTGCGCCTTTGGTGAAGGAGATGATCTTATTTTCATAGGCGTGAAAAGTGGTCATCAGTTTCCGATCGGAATCAAACGCAAGCTCCGCCAATCGAGGCCAGGCATCCTTAATTATGTCGCAGTCCCTCGCCACCTCCATCAGAGCCACCTCCGTGCTGTCGCCCTTGATTGACTTATCTTTATCTTCCTCAGCATCGTTGTTCAGGGCAAGCGCATGCAGCAATAACCAGCCGTTCTTGTGCTGCTTGACCTCCGCCATTGAATTGCGTTCATGCAATTGTCCGTCGACGAACAAGGCCTCTACATACATTTTATTCTTAGTAAGTGTTCCTGTTTTGTCTGTGCAGATGAAGGTAACCGATCCAAGCGTCTCCACGGCCGGCAATTTTCTGATTAGCGTTTTGAACTTGATCATACGCTTTGCTGCCAAAGCCAGAGATATAGTGATCACGGCAGGCAGCGCTTCAGGAATAGCGGCCACGGCCAGTGAAATACTGGTTAGGATCATTTTTGTGATGTCTTCACCTCGGACCCAGCCTGCCACAAAAAATATAACGCAAAGAAATAAAACAAGAACAGAAAGTTTTTTGCCGAATGAGGCCATCCTTTGTTGCAAGGGTGTGAGCGTTTCTTCTTCCTGAAGCATTTTTGCAATGCGCCCTAATTCGGTTTGCATGCCGGTAGCGATTACCAATCCGCTGCCACGCCCATAGGTTACAAATGTGCCTTTGAACGCCATGTTCTTCTTGTCGCCAATGGGTAATGGGCTCACTTCAAGTGCGTGCGTAATTTTTTCGATTGCAATCGATTCGCCTGTAAGTGCTGCTTCTGCAATTTTTAGATTTACGGATTCAATGAGCCTTAAATCCGCCGGCACGGCATTGCCCGCTTCAAGCAATACAACATCTCCAGGCACCAATTTTTTCGCCGACAACCAGGAGATCTTGCCATCGCGCAAAACGCGCGTTTGTGTAACCGCCATTTGTTTCAACGCCTGCATCGCCTTTTCAGCACGGTATTCCTGGAAGAACCCAAGCACAGCATTCAGCAAAACGATAATCAAAATGACGATGGTGTCTGCCAGATCGCCAACAACGCCAGCGATGACTGCTGCGACAAGCAAAATTAAGATCATCAAATCTTTGAACTGAGCAAGCAGAATCTCAACAACGCTTTTCTTTTTGCCTTCCTGCAATTCGTTGGGGCCTGTTCTCCGAAACTTTTCCTCTGCGACGTTGGAACTTAACCCGTGCTGCCCAGAACCCAACAACTCAAAAGCTTGGGGTATGCTTTGTGTGTGCCAATCCATGAGCAAATTTGTTCAGTTTGATATTATTCGGAAACACGGAAATCAAATATAACTCATACGGGATAAAAGGTGGTTACGAGTGCAAGAGGGAATTTAGCTAACCGCTTTCCTCAGCCTGTTCAAATTGCCACATCAAAGCCTGACAAAAATCATTCTCTATGCTGACGAAATGGATTGAAGTATCGTCTCTTTCAACTGATCTTGGTCTTGTATTACGACAATCAAAAACTATAAACAATCTTTTTATGAATCTAACAACAAGACCTCAGCAGGGCCTTTCAAGATTATTCTCAGAATGGCCTGCCAGCTTATTAGACCGTGGATTCTTCGATTTCGGATCAGATTTCCTTCCACGGATAGGCGTCAATATCCCCTCGGTAAACATTCGTGAAACACCAAAAAACTATGTCATGGAAGTAGCAGCTCCCGGACTGGAAAGAAAAGACTTTAACATTGAACTTGACAATCGCACGCTTCGCATCAGTGCTGAAAAGGAAGAGACTAAAGACGAGAAAAAAGAAGATGAAGGATATTCCCGAAAAGAGTATTCGTTTAATTCATTCTCCCGATCGTTTACGCTACCAGAAGACGTCAAGGAAAGCGACATCGATGCAAAATATGAGAACGGTATCCTGAAAGTGACTGTTCCTAAAGTAAATGAAAACTCAGCGAAGCCTGTAAAGAAAATTACTGTATCCTAAGCGCCGTTGCTGTATTGACTAACGTGCTCCCTGGCGATGTTAAATTCATTCCCCAGGGAGCGCACTCAAAATAAAAAAATATGAAAAAATTAACCAGCTTAATTGAGGTGCTGGCTTTCCAGTTGGATGCGATGTATGATGGCGAGAAAAAAATACAACATCAGCTTCCTACACTCAGCAAGAATGTGGATCACCCCAAACTTCAGGAAGCAGCCGCTAAATATGTCGAACATGCCATCGAAAAGCGATCCAAATTAAAGCGGATCTTTACCTATTTGCTTGTACCGTCGTCAAAACGAGAAAACCTCATCGTTGACAGTATATTTGCCGAAACAGGCGAAAGGCTTAACGCCGTTTCAACGGTTAGCCTGCGCGATGCAGTGCTCGCTGCTTGCGTTCAGACTATCAACCACTACAACATTGCTAATTATACCTCCGCCCTCGCGTTTGCCATAGAATTAAACCTTGACGCAGTAGCTGACCTGCTTCACGAGATTCTGGCATGGGAAAGAGAAACAGAAGCAGCATTACAAAAAATTGTATTTGAGGGATTGCACCAAAAATCACCAGGCGCGGTTTAACAGATTGTTTCGCCTGGCTAAATTTACTCTAACAAATAAAAGACCTTCATTTTGATCTGCTTTAACCTAGGGAGACCGGGCAACTGTAAGACTTTAAAGAATTTGGTCAAGATGACCATTGACGCTCGCCGGCACTACATCAAGATAAGAACTCGATCTTGGAAATAAGTATGGGCTTTCAATATGCCTTAACAACAGTATAATAACCACGCGATTTTTCAGGAACAAGACTCAAAGATTGATACAGCGCCTAACTATTCTTTCTCAAACCGCCCCGTTATTTCATCAACCGAAATACGGTACACCACGGGGTTTCGTTCCTTTTCAATTTTGTGTGGTTCGACATACTCCGTTGGCTTAAGCGATTCGCTTAGCGCAAAAGGCGCAAGCACGTCGTTTAAAATTTTCATGCCCTTTTTTTGCTCAGCCATGGTTTTTAATTCTTCGTATTTACCCCAAACAATGACACTTCGCCAGTTTCTCATGTTCAACCGACTGTCAACTTCAAAACAAACATTGGGATTTTTACGCATCATATCAACTTTCATCCCTTCTTTTGAACGCGCATAAATAAAGTTATCATGATAAACGTAAGTCACCGGCACCACGTATAGCTTCTTGCCGACGCAGCACCCTATTCTTCCAACCAGTTCAGTTTTAAGCAGGTGCTCGCATTGTTCCCGAATCATTGTTGAAATCATAAACAAAAATTAAGAGTTTCGATTGTTCATTATATTCTTTTTCCACTTATTCCAGTACCATTCTGTTGGTATAGGAGACGTATAAGGGTCGCATCTTTTTTATATATATCATCAAATATCAATAATTCCCCGTCCTTTATTTCACAAGTAAAATACCGGATGTGAATTTGAACGGGTGCCGATAGACTGATCGTAATCCTTTTTCGTTCACTTAGGTATTTATCCAAAGTCCTCGGGGAAACTTTTGTTCTACCATCGCCAATCAGGTATTGGGCAAATTCATAAGCCTTTTCCAACCGGATGCATCCATGACTATACGCCCTTCTTTTATTTTTAAACAGACGCTTAGCATTCGTATCATGCAGAAATACAGCATATGGGTTATCGAAAACAAACTTTATCACTCCAAGAGAATTCTCTCTTCCCTCGCGTTGTCTCAGTGTGAATGGAAAATTAGTGGAATTATACTTCCTCCAATCGATAGACGCAGTTGCTTGAATGTTCCCGCTTCGGTCAAGCACATCGAAATTATTTTTACTGATAAAACTTGTATCCTTTTTGATTATCGGCAAGTATTCGTTCACAGTGATCTTACGCGGCACATACCAATAGGGAAATACTGTAAAACACTCGATCTGGCTGCTGAACAGCGGAGTGGGTGTATCAGGCGATCCTACAATGACGCGAGACTCCATTGCAATCTGATGGGCTTCTACAACATAAAACATATACGCAGGTACATTAATCCAGGCATAGACATTGGCCAGCGATTCCGTTTCCCGACGCCACCGCTCGAGATTGATTTCAATGCTTCGTACTTTGCGATGAACGTCGACCGAATCAAAAGTTGTTCCTTGTATCAATAGATCGTAGTCTGTTGGATTAATTGAATCCAAGATCGTATTGAGTGCACCTTTCAATAGTTGGTATTGGTCATGACGGGGCTCCTGGGAATTCAGCGCCATTCTGAGATCTTTTGGTTCGAGAGAATCGGTGAGAACCGCCGTCCGGAGACTATCCATTTTAGCAACGGACACATTACGCGCCGCGCGGCCCTTCTTAAGGTCATTCATCATCGCTAAGAACGAATCGGTTAACACAACGTCAAGCCTGGCCTTCCGCATGCCGTTTGAAGTTTCCAACATCAGCCCGGGGATTTCCTGAAAATGATAATGCTGCGGCAGCAGCCCAAATCGTCTCGACAACCGTATCAGCATTATCATGGAATCTGCGCGCAACGATCTAGCAGCACCCTCCAGCCAAAATGGTCTGAAATTACGCCGCGCATAAAAATCAAAAATCTCTCTTCCAAATCGTAAGTCGTCATAGACAGCTGAAGAATAGTCGGCGGGGATGTGAACAGCCTGAATCGTATTAGCCTGTAATGTTGGGGATGGGCCGGCGATCGCCGTCGTCAGCCTGCGATGGCAGGCTCCGGCTATGGCGACAATGGAGATCAAAATGATAAGTATTCTTGCCTGCATGGGTCCTTACACGTGTATTTTGAAATATAAAGGAAGCAAAGGTGCTTCTTACACGGTATGAGGTCTGTCAAGGTGAAATATGATAAAGATCATAGTACCCACAACGTTTTGTGGTTATGTTAGCTTAAAATTTTCTCCCCATGAACACCCATCAATACAATGTAAATATCCATTGGAATTCCGATCGAAAGGGCATTATGTGCTCTCCTGAACTTACAGTACCACAGCAAGAAAAGGGTTGCATCGAAGTAGCAACGCCGCCGCAGTTTCCAAAGGGGATAGCAGGAATCTGGTCTCCCGAGCATCTATTTACCGCAGCGGTCAGCAGTTGTTTCATGACAACGTTCCTCGCCATTGCCGAGAACTCGAAACTTAATTTTAGATCATTCGACTGCCAGGCAATCGGCAAGCTCGATCAGGTTGATGGAAAATATCTGATGACCGAAGTCGTACTCAAGCCGGAGCTCACTATTGCAGATATAAAAGACCAGGATCGTGCGTTGCGAATATTGCAGCGAACAGAAATGGGTTGCCTTATTTCAAATTCCATCAAATCGAAAGTAAGTATGGTTCCTTCAGTTAAAGTGCACGAATCACTGATAGAGACGGCATAAGCACCCCGGGCGTTCACTTTTAAACAGGAATACGGCAGTTCACTAACCCGTTAAAATGACGATAGTAATTGCTTAGTGCCTTCCATGATGTTGTGAGGGGCAAATAGAGCCACC
>DASUTP010000092.1:0-3990 GCA_036374515.1 Chryseolinea sp.
GAAAGTAATTTTGAAGCGGAGCGTTTTATCGTCAACGCGGGAAATATTTCTTTCAAGAACTTTTTTGAAAAAACAGCAAACAAGTTTGGTGTAAGACCTCCTTCCCTCAAACTTTCAAAAAATATCGTAACCGTCGCTGCGCGGGCTGAAAGGCTCAGAACATGGTTTACGCAGGATGAGCCATTAATTACGCGAGAAACGGCTCAATTAGTGGGAACTCGGTTCCTTTATGATAATAAAAAAATTAAAAATAACCTAAATTTTGAATTTCAAACGCTTGATAACACGCTGGAATGGTGCTGTGGCTATTATATTAAGAAATTCAGTTCTAAAAAATAGTCTGAAAGATTTAGCTTTACGGCAGATTTACCTATTTTAGGAAAACGTTTTAGTCCATGTCGAAAGAATATCGCAAAAGAGAGGAAGGCAACGAGTTGATTAAAAGATTTGAAGATCACCTCAGAAAGAAGAAGGCAGAATTTTTTGACTTGGATGCTTACGAGCAGATCATCGAACATTATATGTTTCGAGGTAAGCATAATAAAGCTCTTCAGGCCGTGAATCTGGCCATAACGCAATATCCATTTTCTATTGAGCTCATTACCATCAAGGCACAGATACTATCGAACCTTGAAGAATATAGTCAGGCACTGGAGTTGTTGGATCAGGCTCATGCCTTGCAGCCAAATGATCCCGAAATTTTTCTGACAAAAGGTTCAATCCTTTCCTTACAGGGAAAACACGCCGATGCAATAGAAAACTATGAAAAGGCATTGCTTCTCGCCGACGACAAAGATGAAGTATACTATAGCATTGGGCTTGCTTATCAAAGCATGGAGGATTATCAGAATGCCATCGATGCCTACAAACAGTCGATCGAATTAAATATCAATCACGACGGTTCACTGTACGAGCTTGCATTTTGTCTTGATCTAACCGGACAGTTGGAAAGCAGCATTGAGTACTATCAAAAGTTTATCGATGAGGATCCCTACTCCACTGCTGCCTGGTATAACCTAGGAATTGTTTACAACAAGCTTGAGAAATATCAGGAGGCGCTTCAAGCCTATGATTATGCCATTACGATAGATGATTCTTTCGCGTCTGCGCATTTCAATACAGGAAATACCTATATGAACATGGGCGAGTATACAAAGGCACTGGATGCCTTTAGAAAGACCGTGGACATAGAAGGTCCGAGCCCTGAGGTGTACTGTTGCCTGGGCGCGGCTTATGAAAGCCTGGAGCAATACGAGCTTGGACTGAAATATTTTCAAAAAGCTACAAAGCTGGATACCCTCTACGATGAGGCTTGGTTTGGCGCAGGAGCTTGTTTGGAAAAGCAGGAAAAATGGTATCAGGCCCTTCACTTTTACAATAAGGCTTTAAAGATCAATACAGAAAATGCCGAATATTGGAAGTCGGTGGCCCATGCCGAATTCAAGGTCGGAAATACTATCTCCAGCATCGATGCCTATGAGGAAGCCAGCAAACTTGATCCAACGGACAAGGAAATCTGGCTAAATTGGTCCTTTATATATTATGAGCAGGGCGATTATACAAAAGCAATTGACACCTTATCGCAGGGATTTGATGAGATTCCAAACGACGCTGAATTCTTCTATCGGATGACCGTGTACTACATTGAGGCAGGTCAATTTAAAGAAGCCTTTAATAATCTAGAAAATGCTTTAATTTTAGACTTTGATGGTCACACTGCCTTGTTCGATTTCTTCCCGAAATTGGAAACACAAAAAGCGTTGTACAAGATCATCGAACAGTTTAGAAAAGAAAATAATTAATGAATTTCGATCTCAATAATCTGCCTGAGCGTACATCTAAGCCCAGACAATACGGCTTTACCATGGCGATGGACAAAGGCCTGAGCATACGCGAGGCTGAGGATTTTTCCAGCACATCCGCTGATCATGTTGACATTGTTAAGCTGGGATGGGCGACTTCGTTCGTTACTCCGAATCTTAAGGACAAGCTGAAAGTTTACAAAGAAGCAGGCATACCTGTTTATTTTGGCGGAACGCTGTTTGAAGCCTTTGTGATTCGAAATCAATTTGAAGACTACAGGAAACTTCTCGATAAGTACGACATGTCGTTTGCTGAAGTATCGGATGGATCCATGGACATTGATCACGACAAAAAGTGCGAATACATTACCAAGCTTTCGGAACAGGTAACCGTGCTATCTGAAGTTGGATCAAAAGATGCTGATAAGATTATACCCCCATATCAGTGGATAGAGCTGATGCAAAAAGAGTTGGATGCCGGAGCCTGGAAGGTGATCGGCGAAGCGCGCGAGGGAGGAAATGTTGGGTTGTTCAGATCGACGGGTGAAGTCAGGTCGGGACTCGTACAGGAAATTTTGACAAAAATTCCATTTGAAAAAATCATTTGGGAAGCTCCACAAAAAGCCCAGCAGGTCTGGTTCATCAAATTGCTGGGAGCGAACGTAAACCTGGGTAATATTGCACCCGAAGAAGTGATCCCGCTGGAAACGATCCGTCTGGGCTTGCGCGGTGACACCTTCCTCCATTTTCTGGGCATTGAAAGAAAAAACACCAACACCGCACCGCCATTTGAGATTGATTAAGCATCGGACAATTTGAGAAAAAGCCAAGACTATATTTTCTTGTACGCTAAAGGTATTTGCATGGGAATCGCTGAAGTTATGCCGGGAATATCGGGTAGTACGGCAGCGGTGTTGACAGGCGTTTATGAGGATTTAATTCATTCTGTTAATTCAATCAACAAGCGATCGCTACGGCTGCTTGCTCAAAAAAAATTCCGGGAGTTCTGGAGAATAATTAACGGCAATTTTCTCTTAACCGTGATTGCGGGAATTTCTACGTCGTTTTTGCTCGGTGCACGGCTGATCACCTACGCGCTCAAACACCACCCTGTACCTATTGGATCATTCTTTTTCAGTTTCATGGTGATGGCGACGCCTCTCGTGATGCGCGAGGAGATAAAGAAATGGGATACCGGGGCGATCACCTGTTTTGCCGTCGCCCTGCTGATCGCGTACGCCATAACGTTTCTGCCTCCAATACAAGCGCCGCGAGCGCTTTGGGCTTTATTTGGAGTAGCAGCGTTGGCAGGAGCGCTGGCACTGATCCCCGGGATATCGTTTATCTTTATTTTGATTCTTCTCGGCCAGTTCGGATATGTTACCTCAGCTTTTGCTGATTTCAATACGCTGGTCATTCTGATCTTTGTTGCAGGTTACGTCTTGGGCCTGGTTGGCTTCTCAAGAATTTTACACCATTTCTTGCGCAAGTTTCGAAGACCTACTTTAGCTTTACTGACCGGAATTATGTTAGGCTCCTTAAATAAAGTATGGCCCTGGCGTGAAGTGTTGGAATTTGCTACCAACGGAAAAGGCGACCAAATTCAGGCATTTGACAGAAGTATTCTACCTTGGGATTATTATGCCACCACTGGAAAAGACCCTCAGGTTATTCAGGCGATATTGATGATGGCGCTTGGAGTTTTTATTGTGATTTTAATTGATAGGATTGCCTCACGGCGTAAAACAACTTTCTGAACATGGAAAAAGTATTCGGACTAATCGGCGCAACCGTTAGTCATTCATTCTCGAAATCATATTTTGATGAAAAATTTTTTCGCGAAGGGCTTCGCGATTATCACTACGAATTATTTCCATTAAAGAATATCGCCGATATCGAGCCGCTTTTAAAAGACACAAAAGGGCTGACAGGTCTTAATGTGACGATACCGTATAAGGAGCAGGTGATGAAATATCTGGATGAAGTTGATGGATTTGCAAAAAAAATAGGCGCGGTCAATGTCATCAAGATCACCGATGGAAAGCTAAAAGGATATAACACCGACTCTGAGGCTTTTTACGAAACGATCGACAAGTGGCTGCCAAAGGATAAAGAGATCAAAGCGTTGATACTGGGCACAGGGGGATCGTCGAAAGCAGTGCTCGAAGCGTTAAAGAAACTGAAGATC
>DASUTP010000093.1:0-2433 GCA_036374515.1 Chryseolinea sp.
AAAGTAAATGCAGACGCTAAGGCCGTAGAATTGGCTCGCCGCAACTTAACCTGACCTTGAATCTTCTTTGAAATCATTCTTTGCTTTCTTTTGAATTAAATCTTTGCGGACTTTGCGTGAAATAATACCGTTCACGCTAACGCTAAAGCAAGCGGTTTCTGTAAGAATGATATTGCCCTATCCACCCCGTTATTTGGTAACAAACACCCCGACGGTGAAATCGCGGCGCACGTCATTCCCCGACAGCCATATGTGGCCTCCGGTCAGGGTATGCGTTTTTTAACCTCCCGTCGTAACAGCCGGGACGAACTCCAGGCTCAACAGTTGCATTAATTGAAAAACCAAAAAGTTTGTCGGTGCTGATACCGCTTCCTGTGTGCTTTAACCAGTAGTGGCGATGTAATTGCCTGCGAAAAAACAATCGAAGGAAAATTTTTCGCTATTGCTTAATTTAGATTGTCTGTTGGCGTTTTGTCAAATTTAGTTGAGATCTAATTCTTCCGAAGGGTTTGAAAAGTATGAAGGGACAACTCAGGAGCTGCTTTCTGTGCTTTTTCGTGATTTTCGTTCTGTCTTGTCAGGAGGAAACGAATTCGAAAAAATACAGAATTGGATTTTCGCAATGTACGGGACTTGACGCGTGGCGAAGGCAGATGCTGGTATCGATGAGGGGTGAACTTGTATTTCATCCGGAAATGGAACTTCTCTATCGCGATGCGGAAAACAGCAGTGAACGGCAAATTGAAGACATAGAATATTTTATTGAGAACAAGGTTGACTTATTGATAGTATCGCCAAATGAAACGGATCCTATTACACCCGTTGTCGAAAAGGCTTTTCAGAGCGGCATCCCCGTTATTATGGTCGACCGAAAAATCAGCTCGAGCATGTATAGCGCTTACATCGGTGCCAACAACTACGAGATCGGTAAGTTAGCAGGCAACTACATAGCAGACCTGTTGAATGGCAACGGCTCAATCGTCGAAATCTGGGGACTTCGTGGTTCTTCACCGGCGGTTGAACGCCACAAGGGGCTGTGGGACGTGTTGAGGGGATATCCTGGGATTAGAATGGTTGGTGAGATCGACGGCAAATGGGAGCAAGACACCGCTAAAGTTCAGGTACAACGGAAGATCCGAAATTTCGCCCCGTTCGATCTTGTCTTTGCGCACAACGATGTGATGGCGTATGGGGCCTACACAGTTTGTCTCAAAGTTTTGCCTAACAACAAAATTAAATTTATTGGTATTGATGCTTTGCCCGGACCAATCGCCGGTACCCAGTTCGTGGATGACAACATTCTGACTGCAAGCTTCCTCTACCCAACGGGTGGTGAAGAATCTATTAGGATAGCAAATCAGATATTGAAAGGGCTTCCGTACGAAAAGGAAAACACCTTGCTCAGCACCGTGATCGATGCTAAAAACGTACGCGTGATGAAACTTCAATATGACAAGCTGTTGAGTCAGCAAAAGGATATTGTTCGTCAACAAGAGCTGATTAACGAACAGATAGAGACCTATTACAGCCAACGGATTTTGATCCTTATCCTGCTGGTGACGTTGATTGTAATGATCGTTGCCGCAGCGATAGCAGCGTACAACTGGCGGGAAAAAAATGAAATCAACAAGCGACTGGAGGTGAAAAGGAGCGAGATTCTGGAACAGCGGAACACAATTGCCGCAATTGCAGAGAAAGCGGAGCTCGCAACCCAGGAGAAGTTAAAATTTTTCACCAATATCTCTCACGAATTTAAAACGCCGCTCACCCTGATCATGGGTCCCATTGAAGAGTTAATGGAAAAAGGAGCGGAGGGCAGAATAAATGTTAGTGAAAACCTTTCGATGATCCGCAAAAATGCAATGCGTTTGCTACGGTTGGTAAATCAGTTGATGGATTTTAGAAAAATTGAAGACAGGAAGATGCTCGTCAAGGCGTCGGAACTGGATGTGGTTGATTTTATTGCGGATATAATGACCGCATTTGAAAAATTAGCCCAAAAGCGGAAGATGGATTTTCAACTGATCACGGAGCATAAACAATTATATGCATGGTTCGATCCCGATATGATCGATAAAGTAATTTTCAACCTCTTGTCGAACGCCTTCAAATTTACAAATGACCGGGGTAAAATCTACGTCAGAATAACGATCGACGACGCCCATAAGAATGTTGTGATCTGTATAGAGGACAACGGCCTTGGGATGTCAGAGGAACACATACGACATGCGTTTGACCGGTTTTATACCGGAGAAAACTTGACAGGAAATGGAATTGGGTTGTCGTTGTCAAAAGAATTTATCGAGCTTCATCATGGTGAACTCGTCCTAACCAGCGAAAAGGGACGTGGCACAAGATTTTGCATCATGTTACCTTTTGGGACAGCGCATTTTGATGACCAGCAATTGTTTTCCGGGAAGTTTAACTGGCAAC
>DASUTP010000094.1:0-9520 GCA_036374515.1 Chryseolinea sp.
TGAGTACATTCTCATTCCCGCTGCTGCCTGCACAAGGGGCTCATAAATGAACGCGCCGACCTTGCCGGTTTTCAACAGCGCTTTAAATTGATCTACGACTGCATCCGCATTGGAAAATGATGGAAAGTCGATGAATTCCACATCGAATAAATAAGGCGAAAACGGAGCCGTAAATAGTCCGCGCTGGCCTACGGACATGGCGCCAAACGTATCACCGTGATATGCCCCATTGATTGCGATTACTTTTCTTTTTTCGGTTATACCCTGGTTGTGCCAGAACTGAAAAGCCATCTTCAACCCTACCTCAACTGCTGTGCTTCCGTTATCGGAAAAAAAGATCTTAACCTGATTTTGAGGCAGTATGCTCAAAAGGTTTTTGGACAAGCGGATAGCGGGTTCGTGGGTGAACCCGGCAAAAATAACGTGTTCGAGCAATTGAGCTTGACTCGCAACTGCTTTCGCGATCGCAGGATGACTGTGACCATGAAGGTTTACCCACCAAGATGAGACCGCATCGATAATCTTACGCCCATCAGTAGAATATAAATAAATACCTTCTGCCCTTTCAATGAGAATCGGATCATCACCCGCATCCAGTGGCGTAAAAGGATGCCAGATATTTTTCCGATCTAATTCTCTGAGGCTATCCATTCCAGTTTGCTTTCAGTTGCTGAGAATATTTTTCGATCACGGCTTCATTGATGACAGGCTCTTGCCCTACGTGCAAAAGGCAGCGAACACCTGTGTGACGCAAAATAATGCGCTGTGTTTGGGGGTTAGGACTTCCATTGAAAATAATTCCCTTGATAGGCAAATCCCTTTTCATGATTGCTTCCCAGGAAAGCAATGTATGATTTATACTACCCAAATATAAGTTACTTACCAGTATCACGGATGCATCGAACTTCCGAGCCAGATCGATCACAAAATCTTTGTCGTTGAGTGGAACAAGGCAACCTCCTGCACCTTCTATAATCAGGTCGGCAGCAGTTTTGGGAATGGTAAATTTGTTTAGGTCTATCGTGATGTTTTCCAACGCGGCGGCTGCATGTGGCGAGGCTGGCTCTTTGAGCAAATAAGCTTCCGCGTGCACGTTGGAATTGCTATTTCGTAAAAATGTCTTCACCGTTTCTGAGTCGGTCGGATATCCGGCCTGCACCGGTTTCCAGTAATCGGCCTGAAGCGCCCGGCACAATAAAATTGAGATCAGGGTTTTTCCGCTGTCAGTTCCAATCGCCGTGACAAAATAATTCATCTGTATAATCTTTAATTCACTCCGGTCCAGATACCATTCGCGTTGAGTCCCAACGATGGTGAACCCGTTGGCCATCCGTCATAATTTTTTCAATTCGCTTGTAAGTTTACCGATTTCATCCAGAGTATTGTAGGTATGCAAACAGATTCTCAGCCGCTCTTTTCCAGCCGGTACTGTTGGCGATAGTACTGCCCTGACATCGAAGCCTGACTGTTGTAAGTGCAACGCGGCCTTTTTTACGTTTTCGTTCCCGGGAACAATAATCGTTTGTATTGCGCTGTTGCTCAGCGTACGATTTGATAAGTCAACAGCTTTTACGAAAGCATCAATCCTCTTTTGTAGCTCTTGCTGCAAATCCTGGTTCTCGATGAGATAATCAAACGAACTCGCTATTGCAACAATACTGTGCGGGGCTGGTGCCGTCGTATAAATAAATGGCCGGGCAAAATTGACGAGGTATTCGATCAGCGTATTCGATCCGGCAACGCAGGCGCCATGCACGCCCATAGCTTTTCCGAATGTATACAGGCGGATGTCAATTTTTTCTTCCAGTCCCAATGATGTGGCCAATCCGCTTCCATTGTTGCCTCTTACTCCAGTGCTGTGTGCTTCGTCAAGGATCACGAACGCTCGATACCGCGCTGCCAGCGCTGTCAATTCCTCTAAGGGACATTCGTCCCCATCCATTGAGTAGATCGATTCGACCGCGATAAAAACCTTTCCATTAATGCGTTTTAGTTTCGACTCGAGGTCATTCAAATCATTATGCCTGAAATTATATCGATGCGCCAGGCTCAATCTGGCACCATCTTTAATGGACGCGTGGGCAAGTTCATCGAGCAAGATGGTGTCATGCTTTTGCGGGATCGATGAAAATATCGCAATGTTTGCAGTGTAACCGGAGTTAAAAATTAACGCGCGTTGACTATTAAAAATAATAGCAAGCTTATGTTCGACGCTCTCAATTAACTCAGAGTTTCCGGAGAGCAGGCGGGAACCCGTTGCGCCATTTTGCTTTACACCAACAGTCCGGGATCGCTCATTGATTCTAGAAAACAAATCTGGCGACCGCGCCAGTCCCAGGTAGTCATTTGAACAAAAGTCTGTGAGCCCTGTCGATGGTTTTAAATCCCGAAAAGAATTTTTTTCTTTTCGGACCATCAAGTTCTTTTCAAGCCAGGGATCGAGTGACACCGGTAGTTTTATTTAAGCGCAAAGTGATAGCCAATGCTGAAGGCGACAGGCAAGGGATCTGATTCTACTGAAATGCTGGAGTTTGCTTTTATACTATCCCAATCATCATAAAACGCCTGCGATCTGAATGGGACAACCAATTCTACGTTCATGAAGCTCTCTTTCCCCCCAAAGTGCATTTCCACGCCACCACTTAAAGATGTTCCATAATAGATCTTGTCATACATTGACGCGTTCTGTACTTTAATCACTCCGTTGTATCCGTACATAATGCCAAAAGTAGGGCAGAAATTCTTGTCTGGAATGATGCGAAGCTGCGCGCCCAGGTTGTAACCAAAATCTACGAATGCGTAGCCCGCTGAGCCAAACAGCGCAAGACGTTTGACAGGCAGATAAGTGATCCGTCCTCCAATCCCGCCATAATCAAGTCCAAGCCCCAGGCCAATATTCACTTTCGACTCTGGTTCAGGAAGATCGTACCGGGTATAAGCTTGGGAGAATGAAAATATTGGAAGAACGCTGAGCGCCAATAAAAAGAATATCCGTTTCATCAGGTATGTACAATAAGCTATTTTCCTCGAATTTTTTCCAGCATGTCCCACAGCTCGGAAGGCACGCTTTCCAAATGACTGAATTCGCCGCCGTTCCTCAGCCATTCTCCTCCATCGATAGTAATTACCTCGCCATTGACGTAGGAGGAGTAGTCGGACATAAGATAGGCAGCGAGATTGGCAAGCTCCTGATGCTGGCCCACCCGTTTCAGCGGAATACGGTCGGCAGGATCGAATTTTTTCGCAAGGTCGCCGGGTAATAATCTGCTCCATGCTCCTTCGGTGGGAAACGGGCCTGGTGCGATTGCATTACTTCTTATTTTATACTTCGCCCATTCGACTGCCAGCGATCTCGTCAGCGCCAGCACACCGGCTTTGCCACACGCAGACGGAACAACATACCCTGACCCGGTCCAGGCGTACGTGGTGACGATATTCAGGAAAGTTCCAGGCTGCTTTTTGGCTATCCAATTTTTGCCTGCCGCAAGCGTTGTGTAATAGGTGCCTTTAAGCACAATGTCCACTACAATGTCGAAAGCCCGGTGGGACAATCTTTCCGTTGGGCTGATAAAATTTCCTGCAGCATTATTGATAACTCCATGGACTTGGCCGAACGCTTCTTCCGACTGCTTTATAACGTTTTCCACCTCCTCATACTTCCGCACGTCGCAAGCTACAGGCAAAACGTTTCCGCCGTCGCGCGTCAGTTCTGCTGCGGTGTTTTGAAGTACATCGAGCTTCCTGCTGGTGATGACCAGATTTGCGCCCAGCTCCAAAAGATACTTTCCTATTGATTTGCCTAATCCAGTGCCACCACCTGTAATGATAATAGTTTTATCCTTCAGGCTTCCGGGTTTTAACATGCCTTCCATAATTGCTAATGATTGACAGTAAAGATAATTGAAAAAAAATGCCAGCAAGGCAACCGGATAGCGACGCGCCGACGAGTTACAAAAAAAGCCCCGTAGACGGGGCTAAAGATTAATTGACAAAGGACCTTTCCTTAACGTCGTGCTTGTTTCTCCTGAGCTGGCGGCTTGCCCTATCTTGTTTGCGATCGAGTCGCGCACGTTCGGTGCCTGTGACAACGCCGTCTGCCTTTGCTCTTCGTTCTGTTCTCCTGATCTTTCGTTGATCATGCCTCGCGTTTGCAGATTCCCGGCGCGTTAATTCGCCGCTGCTGACGCCGTTTTGAATCCGTTGGCGCTGAACCGCCTGCCTTTGGTCAACGACAGGTGTTTGCTGTGCATGCACCCTAATGATGCCTGCAAAAATGATAAATGTAAGGACTGCAACAATAGTTTTCATATCCGTGATGTTTTTGATGCTTCTTGGACAGAAAACAGCGACGAAGGTTTAAAAGAAGATTGAAAACTTAATTTTTCCGGCTCGCGACTGGCAGACGGATGATGAATTCGCTTCCCTTACCTTTTTCAGAGATCAGCTCAATAGTGCCCTTCAATCTATCTACTAAAGTCTTTACGATTGCCAGTCCGAGCCCGTTCGAGGATTCTCCAGCGGTTGGCTGAGAGCTAAGTTTTTTGAATTTTTGAAACAGGTCGCGTTTATCTTTTTCGGAAAATCCCTGCCCTTTGTCTTTTATTGACATCCAGACCTCATTATCAGATTTTCCAGCTGCCACATCTACCGTAGAGTTTTTGCTTGAGAACTTTATGGCATTGGTAAGAAGGTTGTCGACAATCCGGCCAAGGTAATCTGCATCGAGGTATACTTCGACATTTTCTATGCGAGTGATGTGAAGGTGAATTCCCTTAGCGTCAGCAGCTGGCTGGTATGCGTTTACCTTTCGTAGTAAAAATTCGCTGATGTCAAACGTTGTATAGTTTGGTATAACATTTTCCTCCAGCATGTGCACATCCAAAAGATCCTTGATGAGGTACAGACCCGACTGTGTCGCTTCCTTCGTCATGGACACATATTTCTTTTGATCCTGTGTAAGGCCGCCTTCTATTTCCATCAGGTCGGCTACACCTTTAATAGCATTTAACGGAGATTTGAGATCATGGGCCACGATGCTCATGAGTGTATCTTTTTCATGATTCAAATCAGACAATTGTTGGTTTCGCCGGGATAACTTCTCATTTTGTTCAACGATCTCTCGACGCTGATTTTGAATGAATTCATTTTGTTGTGCCAAGGTCACGTTCACTTCCCGGCGCTTTTTGCTGCTTTGCCATTGAATAAAACCAAGGACGCTAACAAAAGCGATGACAATAATGAGAATCATGTTTTCCAGTTTCTGCTGCTCTACCGTGATAGCGGTTTTTGCCTGATTTACTTTTAATAATTCATTCTCCTGTTCCTTCCTTTCTATTTCAATTTCAAATTGAAGCCGCTCCACCTGCCTCGCTAAATCGAGGTCCTTCATTGAATCCTTCAGGATCAAATATTGATTCAAATTTTCAAGCTCCCCTGTTCTGTTTCTTTCTTTTTCCGAGAGCTTCCATAAATAATAATGCGATCTCATCTTCGGGGCAAGATCATTTGTCGAGGAAGCAATGTTGAGCGCTTCAGAAAAATACTTTCGGGCATCACGTAAATCATTTTTTTGCAACTTGATCTGACCCAGCGTAAGATAAGCCTGAGGAAGCATGCGTATAATATTTTTTGACTGAATCACGCGCAGGCCTTCCATGCAAATTGCCTCGGCTGCGTCCAACGAATCTTTGTGCAAATAGTTTTCAGCGATAAACGTTTTGATCTCTGCAAGATTAATTTCATCCTGAATGACGGTACCTGCGGAGTCGGCGAGGTGCAGAAATTTAAGAGCCTTTTCTGTCTGATTGGTTTCTTCGTACAGCCTGGCGGTTTGCACGAACCCCGACATGATGTCCCGGGTGTTTTTTAATGAGAGCCTGATGGCGTTTGCTTTTAAATAATTGTGCTCGGATTTTTTATAATCGCGCTGGGATTTGTATAGGTTCGCAAGGCTTTGATATGTATAGGCAAGGCCCGTGGAATCGTTCAGGTCTTCAAAAATTGAAAGGGCTTTGATGAAATGAGCATACGACCGCGAAAGTAGACCCTGTTCGAAGAACAGCCTGCCAAGGTTGTTATTCGAGTGTGCAATTTGGACCGAGTCACTTTGGGCTGTTGAGACTTTTAAGGCCTCTTCGAAATGCTCAAAGGCCGATAACCGGTTGCCTTTGTAGTTCAAGGCGACTCCCATGAAATTGATGGGCTGGGCCATTGATTTTGAAAGGTTCAACGAGTGCCCAAGCGTATTTGCCTGCTTGGCGTAATGAATAGTACTATCCGGATATGCCCAGCGATATTCCCAAGCCAGGTCGTTTAATAATGCAAATTTCCTTTCTGCTTGTGCCCCTGACAGTTGGTTCTTGATACTGTCGATCAGCTGAAGATTTTGCGCGACGGCGCAATCAATAAAAAACTGTATGATCAGAAAAACAAGAATATACTTCTTCACTGAAGGCGTCATTGCGATTTTCCCTTGGGCTCGGGGCAAAAAATTTTTACAAGATACAAACTAATCGATCTCCTCAAAATTGAGATCCCGGCCATATGTTTCATCGATAAACTGCATAGCAATAAAGGCGATAATGATGGTTAAAACGCCGATCAACAGAGCAGCGTAAATGATGCCGAGCGGACCCCGGAGCGCCTCAAATGCCAGGGTAAGTGGTATAACCGTTCCGCGGATGAAATTCGGTACCGTCGTAGCGGTTGTCGCCCGGAGGTTGGTCCCAAACTGTTCCGCGGCGATTGTAACGAAAAGCGCCCAGTATCCAACGCCGGTGCCCAGGCAAAAGCAAACGAAGTAAAAAAAACCTGCCGTCTTAATTGGGATAAATAAGTATAAAACAATGAAACCAAGCGTAATCAAAAGGAAGAGTTTCAGTATTTTCTTTCTCGATTTTACAAGCTGACTGGAAACCCCTGTCAGCAGATCACCAATAGCCAAGCCGATATAACTGTACATCACGGCATCGCCGGCGGAAACTGCATTGCGGATGCCCAGCTCCTTGGCAAATTCAGGCGAAAATGTTATAAGGATACCGATGGCGTACCACAATGGCAGTCCAATAAAAACACACCCCATAAATTTCAGGAACCGACTTCGTTTCGTAAAAAGCTGAAAAAAATTTCCCCGCTTCACACCTTTTTCCTTTGTCTTTAGAAACATACCTGATTCGAAGACACTGATCCGGGCAATCAGCAAAAGCAAACCCAGGCCGCCACCAATAAAGTATGAAGTTTGCCAGTCAAAAATTTTCGAGATTGCGTTTGCTGCAACAGCTCCAAATAATCCAACTGAAGCGATAATGGCTGTGCCGTATCCACGAATTCGTGCCGGCAATATTTCTGAAACCAACGTTATACCTGCGCCGAGCTCTCCGGCGAGGCCTATGCCTGCAATAAATCGCAGCCAGGCGTATTGGTCAACAGAGGTCACAAACCCGTTGGCGATATTGGCAAGCGAATAAAGCAGGATCGAGCCAAACAAAACGGAAAGGCGACCAAGTTTATCGCCCATGATACCCCAAATAAGGCCACCGATAAGCAGTCCTGCCATCTGGATGCGAAGCAAATGCTCCCCGACGGCAAGCAAATCGCTCTCGACCACACCCAATGCAATTAGACTCGTTCGTCGTACAATACTGAAAAGAAGTAAGTCATATATATCGACGAAATAGCCTAATGCAGCAACGATGACCGGGACGCTGAATAGGAGTTTGAGGTCTTTCTGAGTCATTTTGAAATTTGGGTTCTAAAATAGAAAAAACTCTGAGGTTTTATCTATTCGGAAACTCCCTTCAAACACAATAGCCGAGCTGGCTGATTTGGTTTGATAAAACCAAAAGATATGCGGTCCCGTGTGTTCCGCGGGAAAACATCTTTGCAATACTTACTTTATAAGGATGACAATGTCACTGAAGCTTGCTCTGCAACCGCATTCACCAGTCTCTCGTATTTTACAAAATGTTTTAAGAGCAATTCGGAGTTACGCCAAAGGATTATGCTTCCATAGACCGAACTCGTTAATTATCCCCATTTTCTTGTGGTCTAAAATGCTTCCATGTTACATGCGTCTATTTTTTGGGAAAATCGTTGCCCGTGTTTTTGTTCCAAAGTCAAAACTTTGTGTCAAAATCATTTTAGCTATGAAAAATTCATTGGAAAAAACATTGTTAACGAGACGGATTCTTACCGGCTTGATTTTAATCGTGTCATTGCTTTCAGCCTGCGGGGACGATGACGATGGAAACGGAGGGCCGGATTTTCAGCACGTTCAGGATATTGAGGATAACGTCTACCCCGCTGTGGCTATCGGCAGCCAAGTTTGGATGGCCGATAATCTCAAGGTGACCAAATACAACGATGGCACCGATATTCCCTACAAGACCGACAATGACAATGTAGGCAGCCTGACCACCGGTGCGTTTTCATACTATAATAAAGATGTTGCAAATAGTTCCCTTTACGGCGCCCTCTACAATTGGCATTCCATTGCAACTGGAAAGCTGTGTCCCTCCGGCTGGCATGTACCAAGCGATGCCGAATGGTCGACCCTTATTAATTTTTTGGGCGGTGAAGATATTGCGGGCGGCCCGCTCAAGGTGATCACCACCGCGTTTTGGAATGCCCCGAATGAAGGCGCTACCAATGACTCGGGTTTTTCAGCTATGCCTGCCGGATATCTCTACGATAACAGCACTTATTACAGTCTGGGTAACGTGACCCATTGGTGGACTTCAACGGAAAGTGACGATGATTCAGCGTGGGACAGATATGTTACTTATAAAGATGCCAAAGCGTTAAAGGGCGAGTATAGCAAGAAGGTTTTTTACTCGTGCCGATGCGTAAAGGATTAATGGCAGGCCTATACGCGTTTCCGTGAAAAAGCTTTGTAAACCTGAAACAAATCCGGGCCCTGCTGGGGGCAAAACGAGAATTGACCGGGCACGTGGAATTTTATCGATGATATTGCTGACCTTAACACAGGTGGTCGTAACGATGATGATGAGCCCAAACCAACACGCCGAGCCACCGAAATTAGGATCAAAGATCAAGTAAGGATTTGGGTGAAACACCTTCGGTTTGGCAGGCCGCGGTACTGGTTCGGCAACGTAGCTGTCAGATGCACCGACGAAAAGTTTGCTGGTCGTTTATGTGACTTACCAATTGGAGATTAGTCGAGACGTAAAGGCTAAACTTTAATCAGTGCCTGGCCCAGGTCTTCCACCAGGTCGTCGACATCCTCAACCCCAATGCTTAATCGGATGAGGGAATCAACAAGTCCGTTCTTTTGCCTTTCCTCCTTCGGAACGCTGGCGTGCGTCATGGAAGCAGGGTGGTTAATAAGCGACTCGACACCTCCCAGCGATTCGGCTAGCGAAAAAAGTTCGACACTTTCCATCAGGCGAACTGCTTTTTCAACGCTATCATCTTTTAAGGTAAAAGAAAGCATGCCGCCAAAGTCTTTCATCTGCTTCTTGGCAATCGCATGATTTGGATGATCTGTAAAACCAGGCCAGTA
>DASUTP010000095.1:0-4414 GCA_036374515.1 Chryseolinea sp.
TAAAGCATTTAATTACAATGAACCATCTAAAAGTTGAAATCAATGCGCAGCAATTGTTTGGATGTACTATATTCCAACTCGTCACTTAAATTTGTAGGATGCGCAAAGTGCTACGATTTCTTTTGTTGAAGCCCATCCTATGGATCGTGGAGAGATTCTCTGCGGCTCCCGACCGCGAAAGAATTTTCGATGCCCTCACCAAATTAAAAGAACGCCTCAACGACGATCCAGGGAAAAAGGGCTTTGTCATTCCTATCGATATAAACACGGGGAAATTTATCTTGTTTTCCGATCAGCACAAGGGTGCTAAAAACGGAGCAGACGATTTTCGAAATTCGGAAGCAACCTACGTTAATGCGCTTCACTACTATGATGACGAGGGCTATCACCTGATCTGCCTCGGCGATTGCGAGGAACTCTGGGAAAACACCCTAACGCAGGTGACGAAGCACAATACCCTCTCATTTGCCGCCGAAGCAAAATTCGCGAGACGAAATGCGTTTACTAAAATTTTCGGCAATCACGATCTGGATTGGGAGATCAATCCACTTGCTGAAAAAGATCTCATTGCGTTGTACCACGCTCCTCTCGCTGTTCTGGAAGGCGTCATACTTCAGTGCACCGTCGGAGAAAAATCGCTTAGCATATTTTGCACGCATGGTCACCAGGGCGATTTGCAGAGTGATGGTAACTGGTTCAGCAAATTTTTTGTCTCTAAGATATGGGCACCACTACAAGCCTACCTGCAAATTTATCCAAATACTCCCGCGTATAACGCCACGTTGAAAACTGAGCACAACAGTATCATGTACGAATGGTCTTCGAGGGAAAAAAACCTGTTGCTTATCACCGGGCATACGCATCAGCCCGTATTCGAGTCGCTGACTCATATGGAACGGCTGCAGCGTAAGCAAGCTCTGGAGGCAACGCAAAACGGCACAGTTTCAAAAAATCCGCCTGCCGATTTTCTCTCCAAAATATGGCCGACATATTTTAACACAGGGTGTTGCTGTTACAGCGACGGTGATATTACAGGAATTGAAATCGCAGACAAGGGTATCACACTTGTAAAGTGGAAAAAAGGGGAGAATACCGGTGTCCGCACGGTTTTGGAAAAGATTTCGTTTGAACAGCTGATCACTCAGATACCCGGATAATCGCCATTCCGGAAGTACAACCACCCCCCTACCGAGCCCGATTATTCAACGTCTCGCTGAATTACAATAATTTTTGTATCTTTGCGACTTTAGTCCTCCGATTTCCGTAAAAAGGCGTTTCTACGCTGCGATGAACAAGAGGCGTTAATATTTGAAAGCTTCTTGCAACAAAATCAAAACATGTCATTCGAAAAATTAAATCTAATAGAGCCCATTTTGAGGGCTTTAAAGAACGAAGGTTATTCAAAACCCACACCTATTCAAGAAAAAGCCATTCCCACGCTGTTAGAGCGCAAAGATCTTCTGGGATGTGCTCAGACAGGCACCGGCAAAACGGCTGCCTTTGCCATTCCAATTTTACAACTCCTTCATCAGGATGAGCTGTTCGTAAAGGGGCCCGCAGGCATTAAAGCCTTGATATTAACCCCAACGCGCGAGCTTGCCATCCAGATCGACGAAAGTTTTGCCTCCTACGGCAAACACCTGCGCCTTCGCCATACCGTTATTTTCGGGGGCGTATCACAACGGTCACAAACGGATGCGCTGCGTGCCGGCATCGATATTCTCATCGCTACGCCCGGCCGCTTGCTGGATTTGATGGATCAACGTTTTGTCAAACTTCAGCATCTGAAGATGCTGGTGCTGGATGAAGCCGATCGCATGCTGGACATGGGCTTTATCCATGACGTAAAAAAAATTATAGCACGGATACCGCAAAAACGGCAGACAATCCTGTTTTCAGCCACAATGCCGGGCGAGATTGCTTCCCTTGCGAACTCTATTCTAACTGACCCGGCACGCGTTGAGGTCACACCTGTTTCTTCAACTGCAAATACCATTCAGCAGGCCGTCTATTTTGTAGAGAAAAAAGACAAGAAAAAACTTCTTCTTCATCTGCTTCAAGACCGAAGTATTGTTACCGCATTGGTATTTGCCAGAACTAAACACGGGGCCGACCGGGTAGCAAAAGATTTGGTGAGTTCCGGGATACGCGCTGAAGCTATTCATGGAAATAAATCACAGGGCGCCCGACAGCGTGCGCTCAGCAACTTTAAAGCGCAGCATACGCGTGTATTGGTAGCAACTGACATTGCAGCACGTGGAATCGATGTGGAGGAGTTGTCGCACGTAATTAATTATGAATTGCCGAACGTTCCCGAAACCTACGTCCATCGTATCGGCCGGACGGGCCGCGCCGGCGCTCAGGGAATTTCACTGTCGTTTTGTGATGAGGAGGAAAAAGAATTTTTACACGACATCCACAAGCTTATCCGCAAAACAATTCCCGTGGTAGAAGATCAGCCATATCACATGACGCACGTGGGAAGTCCACGGCCTCAGACGCAGACACGACAACGGACCTCTGTCAGTCAACGAAATAGTGGCGGCGGATTTAACCCCTCAAGAAAGCAGTGGGGCAGAAACCGGTATCAGAGAAGAGACAATAACCAACGCCCAGACTAGATAAAATGAAGGCTCCCTTTGGGAGCCTCTTTTTTTTACCAACGAACGAAAAACTATTTCGCGGCGAATCTTTTGGACACCTCGTTCCAGTTCACCACGTTCCAGAACGCGGCAATGTAATCCGGCCTGCGATTTTGATAGTTCAAATAATAGGCATGTTCCCAAACATCCAAACCGAGTACGGGCTTGCCTTTCACTTCAGCAACATCCATCAATGGATTATCCTGATTTGGTGTGGAGGTGATTTGAAGCTTTCCGCTGCTGTCTACAATCAGCCACGCCCAACCTGAGCCAAAACGTCCCACCGCGGCAGCCGCGAATTTTGCCTTGAACTCGTCAAAGTTTCCAAATGAGGAGTTGATGGCCTCCGCAAGGGCACCGGAAGGTTGCCCGCCGGCGTTAGGTCCTAAGATTGTCCAGAAAAAAGTGTGGTTATAGTGGCCACCTCCATTGTTGCGGACAGCGGCAGGATACTTGGAAATATTTTTACAGATCTCTTCAATGCTTGAGTTTTCTTCAGGCTTACCTGCCACAGCGTTGTTAAGATTCGTGACATAGGCATTATGGTGTTTCCCATGGTGAATTTCCATGGTGCGTGCATCAATATGAGGTTCGAGCGCATTAAACGCGTAAGGGAGTGCAGGAAGTGTGAATGCCATAATGATAATAGATTTTTTAAGGGTTAAACATTAATTTTTTTGCGGAACCAAATATACAACCATAACCGAATCGAGAAAATTTCAACGGCTCCAGTTGTAGCAGAAGGCAAGGGCTCCTTTTTTAAAACGGCAAATCGTCTGCAGTGTTATTGGAATCGGCTACAAAAGGCTCTTCCATTGCAGGAGGAGCGGTGTCATTTGCCCCCGCGCTATTTTTTTCAACCCTCCAGGCCCGGGCTTCAGTGTACCATCTTCCATTGTATTCCCGGCTTTCAAGCTCAATGGAAACATTTACAAATTGGCCTACTGTGAGGCCGAACTGATCCACCTTGTCGCCCCATACTGAAAGGCAGACTTTTTTTGGATATTGACTCTGTGTTTCTACGATGAATTCCTGCTTTTTCCACGGTCCTTTTTTTCCCATTCCCGATTGGAGTGGCAACAGTTGAATCACCTTTCCTTTTAGTTCCATATTATTCATATTATTTACTTTCTGATTTGCCTAAAAAATCCATCGATCAGTTGCTTTGATTCGGATGCTTTTACCCCTTTAACCACTTCCGTGCGGGGATGTAATAACGGTGAGCTTACCAAGGTAAACCCTCGCTGAATATCGGAAGCTCCAAACACTAACTTCTGAAGTTGTACCCAATGCAAAGCGCCGGCGCACATCACGCACGGCTCGAGGGTCACGTACAGCGTGCATTCGTTCAGATACTTGGACCCGAGGTGATTTGACGCAGCGGTTACAGCGATCATCTCCGCATGGGCTGTAGCGTCAGTGAGCTTCTCAGTTTGGTTATGCGCCCTGGCTATGATCCGATTCATACACACCACGACGGCGCCCACTGGTACCTCACCTATTTCCAAAGCCTTATTGGCCTCCTTAAGTGCTTCGCGCATGAAGTATTCGTCGTTATACAATTCCATAGAAACGCCAAAGCTAATGGGAAAAGGTTAAAGCAGAAAGCGCAGAATAGCTCAATTAGGACTAATGTTTTTTACCACAATCACTTGTGAAAATCCGTTGCCTCAAGAAACAGTTTTTGTCTCAATGGGGCAATTGAGTTTTATCGATTAGTACAGTTGCCGGCGGCCACACACACTCCCTCCCCAGCTTTTGGATTAGCAACC
>DASUTP010000096.1:0-2492 GCA_036374515.1 Chryseolinea sp.
GATGCGGCGCGATTCCGGGTCGTAGCAAAGGGCGCTTTCCCCGGTGCACGACCAGCGCTTGCCCTCCAAGCGGGGGTCGGCTGCGGCGGGAAGCAGCTCCAGCTCGGGTTCCTGCAACGGCTCGCGGAAGGGTGCCAGCGCGGTTCGGGGCGAGAGCACCTCGGCCACGGCGGACTTCGAACGCAGTTTCAGCGGAGGCGGCGGCGCGACGGGTTCGGATGCCTCCGCGGCCAGGGAAGAATCTGTTCTGCTGGGCGATTGTTCATTGAAGGTTGAACAAATCAGCATAGGCACTTCCGCTGCGGAAGGGGCAGGCTCAACGTTGTAAGGATGTTGCGGTAAATACGTTCCATCGACTACCGGAGCAAATCCTCCGCCACCGCCAAATGCCGGCAGCTTCATTTCCTCCCTGTATTTTGTCAGCGCTCTCATTGCAAATTCATAGTACTGTTTCCAGGGCATCTGTTGAAGCTTATCCATTTCGTTGTAAGTAAGGCCAGCCTCTTGGAGAACGTAGGACGCTAGTTTTTCCGCATTTTCTTTCTCCACACCCTTCAATGATGCACCGCTTAAAACCACGGCTTTATGAAACAGTCCTTTTGCGGCGGGCATGGCTGTAAGCACACAAACTTTCGCGCCACCTCCGGATTGTCCCATGATCGTAACGTTGCCCGGATCGCCCCCAAAGTTGGTAATGTTGTCGCGCACCCATTCCAACGCCGCTATACAATCCAACATTCCCACGTTACCTGAAGCAGCGAATTTTTCACCTGCTGCGCCAAAATGGGCGTACCCGAGTGGGCCGAGCCGATGATTGATTGACACAAATACAGTTTCACCCTTCCGGGAGAAATTTTCACCATGGTAGCCATCTTGTTCAATAGCGTTACCGTTGGTATATCCGCCACCATGCAGCCAAACCATAACCGGCCGTTTCTTGCCATCGTTAATCGCTGGTGTCCAAACATTCAATTTAAGGCAGTCTTCACTGACGTCATCATAGTTCCAATGATCAATAAAAGAAGCATACACATTTGCGTATCGCTTTTCCATATTCTGGGGCGCAGTATTTCCCCACCATACTGCAGGCAGCACCTCATTCCATGATTGCGGTTTTTGTGGCGGCATAAATCGATTCGCGCCGGAAGTATCGGCACCATAGGGGATTCCCAGAAATGTGTTGATCCCTCGAAGGACAAACCCTTTTACTTTGCCATAAGTCGTATTAGCAACAGCAATGTTGTCGCCAATCAATAATACCTGGTCGTCTTTCTCACCAGTCTCGCGATTGACAGATGCCAGGCTTGGCGCTGTCACGCCTAAGGCCGCGGCACTTAATCCAGCATTTTGAATGAATTTTCTTCGGTTTGTCTTCATATTTTAATCGATTTATGAGAGTGAGATTGCGCAGAACACTTTATGAACTGAATGTCATTGCAGCGCGCGTACACAAAGTATCAAAGTTCCAGAATTTACCTCAACGATTATTCATTTGGGTAATCGAAAAGCTTTTTTTGTACAGTGGTGGATTAATCCGTTTATCAACGGTGTGCTACTGACCGTTTCTTAGCGGGCCCACCATTGATGAGCACACCTAATAGGTTTATTGCAATACTTTATATTTTTTTGTCCTTGCGTCTTCAATTTTTCCTTTCCAGTTCAATCCAAACGCAAAGTCATACAAGTTGCCTTCCGAATCTTTATGTACCTGCATGTCATGCGGCACATCTTCAAGCTGTGCTTCAACGGTCTCCATATTCGCAGGCATCTGAACGGGCAACAGTCCGCTTGGCTCAGCCTTTCCGGACAATATATCCAATATTGCCTGATGTTGGACGCCGAAGCTTAACAGTATGCCGTCAACACTTGACTCAAATTCTTGAAAGATCATAGGGCTCGCGGCATTCACCACAACAATCACAGGCTTTCCGTTCATTGCTTTTTTCGTATCTGTTATAGACTTCAGGTCTGACAGATTTGCCGCAGTGATACTTTTATCTTTATAGGATCGGTTGCTAATCGTCGAATCAAGCACAGGATCGCCGGCTGCAAGACTCTTTGCCCTCGACGTGGTTGCCGTGTAAGTTTCATATTGTAAGCTGATCGGGAGGTAGCCATTACCCCCTTTCTGACGATCCTCGCGACTGTAGCCGGTCCCCGTTTCCGGACTATCCACAAACACTAAAGCATAGTCAGCTTTCAAAGGATCGTCCGTGATGTTAAAATATTTCTTGAGGAGTTCAGCATGCACAGGATTTTCTGTTTTTTCCGGGGTAACATTTCCAAACCAGTCCCGTCTCGCTGGTACGGTCTTTTTCGGGACATAAACCACTTTTCTTCCAGTCAAGGGAAGCACGTTGCCTTTATTTTTCAGCAACACCAGCGACTTCAATTGGGCTTCGTATCCAGCAGTCATAAACTCCGCATTGCCCACGATGGCTTTTGTTGCTACGGGATCCACGTAAGGATTTTCGAATAACCCCAGCTGAAAT
>DASUTP010000097.1:0-10220 GCA_036374515.1 Chryseolinea sp.
CAGGATAAGCTGGAAAGCTTCAAGCAGGAGGTTTTGAAAAACAATCAGATCCAAAGTGCAACGATCACGGGGTACGTACCGGTCAATGGCGGGTGGCGAAACGACAATAGTTTTTGGCCGAAGGGAAATCAGCCGACGGAAAGTAATATGGTAGGCCTTCAGGCGTGGAATGTGGACTTCGATTATGTAAAAACCATGGGAATGAAAATCGTGAAAGGCCGCGATTTCTCCACACAGTTTTTGTCAGATTCAGGCGCGGTCATTTTAAACCAAGTGGCCGTGGAGCGGTTTAATTTGGGAGACGATCCTATTGGAAAAGAGATAGCAACCTTTGACCTCGACAATGGTGAGGGAACGCCTGATCCAAACAAGGTTATCTCGAGAAGAGTCATTGGTGTAGTGGAAAATTTTCACTTCGAATCCATGAGAGATAATATCGCGCCGTTGGGATTATTCATCGGCAGTGCTCCTGGAAGTGTAATTTTCAGGTTCGAGGCGAAAAATGCACAAGACGTAATAAAGACGACTGAAAAGACGTGGAAAATGCTTGCGCCCTCGCAGCCATTCCAGTATTCTTTTTTGGATCAAAATTTTGAGCGAATGTATGCTGCCGAGCAACGGTTGGGCGAGACGTTTGGTGTATTTGCCGGGCTTGCGATCGTTATTGCCTGTCTCGGGCTCTTTGCGCTTACGGCCTTCACTGCCGAACAGCGAACGAAAGAGATCGGCATCCGGAAAGTGTTGGGTGCCTCGGTAAGTAGCATCGTACTACTCCTCTCCAGAGAATTTGGGAAGCTAGTCATTATAGCATTTGTATTGGCTGCGCCTTTGGCTTGGTTTGCCGTCAATTGGTGGCTTACAAGCTATTCTTACAAGGTAGAGATTGGAATCGGCATGTACCTACTGGCAGGAGCTTGTTCATTTTTGATCGCTTGGCTAACGATGGGATATCAGTCTATCAAGGCTGCAAGATCGAACCCTGTCACGTCGCTGAGAAGCGAGTAACCAGGGGGTTGAATTATTCATGCCTTTTTCAGAGTTTTGATTTCTGCAATTTTCAAAAATTCCACAGAACAAAATTCATTTCAAGCCAATGAAGAGACAGGACATCATTGCCCTTCGCCTGCAAAATCAGCAGCTTTTATTACCATCGTTTACAGCAGCTGCCGATGTAGTTCGTTGGCTTGGAGCAGTGCAATCACAAGACTATGCGGGTGCCAAATGGGCGCTGGCCAATCGATTAAAGACTCCCGTTGAAGCGGATATCGAAGCTGCCATTAACGCCGGACATATTTTGCGAACACACGTGCTGCGTCCGACCTGGCATTTTGTACTTCCCGAAGATATCCGCTGGATGATTGAGCTCACTGAACCGCGCATCAGCGCATTAAGCGCTAAATATTTTCGTGACCTGGCGCTCGATAAAACTGTACTCAATAAAAGCAACAAAACTATTGTCAAGGCCCTGCAGTCAGGGCGGCACCTAACGCGAAAAGAACTGGGCGAAGCGTTAGAAAACGCCCGAATTGCCACCAACGATTTGCGCCTTACCTATATTATATTTCGCGCGGAACTGGATCAGTTAATTTGTAATGGTGCCAGGCGTGGCAAACAGTTTACATACGCATTGCTCGATGAGCGGGCAATTTCGGCAACGAGATTTCAACGCGACGAAGCCTTGGCTGAGCTAAGTCAGCGGTATTTTCGCAGTCGCGGGCCGGCAACCGTAAAGGATTTCGTCTGGTGGTCCGGACTGAGTTCCACAGATGCAAGCAAAGGACTTGAAATGGTAAAGTCGCAGCTTGAATGTGTCACGTTCGGCGACCAGTCATACTTTTTTTCCCAGCCCGCCGAAGGGAAGAAAAAGCATTCTGTTCATTTGCTGCCCGCGTATGACGAATATACCGTTGCCTACAAGGATCGCAGTCTGGTGATCGATAGAGCATTCGAAGAACACGCGGGCCACGGTATATTCAATCCAAACATCATTGTTAACGGGCAGGTTATTGGATCGTGGCGCCGGGAAATTTCCGGGAACAAGGTAATGATGGAAGTTCAATATTTTTCGCGCGTCGCAGCGAATACAGGTAAAAAAGTTTCCTCGGCGGCGAAGCGCTATGCAAATTTTATAGCGAAGGAATTAACCATCAAGAATATTTAACAGGCACTGTTCAGTCGGGCCGGAATTCTTCGTGTAAGGCATCCAATTTTTCAACAAACTCTCGAATGGGGTCGATTTCGGGCGAATTTTCTGTGAATCGTATCTGGTGGGTCTCGTTTTTGTTTTCAATTACGACCCACGTATCGCACCCATCAGCGCATTGGGCGCAGGTGTTCACATTCACTTGCTTGAAGGTATCCCAGTCCAAGGCTGCCAATAGTTCGTTCCATTGGGTTCGGTTTGCCCGCTTATATTCTTCCTTGCTTGGAGGCTCTGGACAAGAATTGCGGAACTCATAGTGGTTGTTAACTTTTGTTAATGTCAAGGAGTCGCTTCCACCACACCAGCCGCAGTCGCGTCCGGTCTTTATTATAATTTCCGCATCATTTTCCTCTTCGCACGACATTGCCGTAAGACAAAACAGGAATATTATGGGAAAGGCTGTGCGCACAAGTTTACCGTTTTAGGATAGACACACTTTTCATGTTATTGGTTGGACAACCTTAAAACTTCCGCGTCACTTATGCATGATTACTAAGTTCGGATGAATAATTTAGCTTCGGAAACGTTTAATAAATTTTTGGCGTTCCAATCCAAAATCAACTGTATATGACTCAACCAGAAATCGCTTTTCCTTCAGACAGTGCAAACGCGCATAATAAAAAATTTAACCTGGAAGGCTATTTTCAGCGCATTGGATATTCAGGGAACCGCGATCCCGGCACAGAGACGTTACGTTCGATTCATTTGCTTCATGCGCAATCGATCCCGTTCGAGAACTTGAATCCACTACTAAGGCTTCCTGTCATATTGGACATAGATTCGCTTTATCAAAAACTTGTTTTGAATGGAAGAGGCGGTTATTGTTTCGAGCATAACCTGCTATTGGCAGAGGTATTGAAGACGCTCGGTTACAAGGTAAAAGGACTGTCGGCCCGCGTCCTTTGGAATATACCGGAGGGAACCATCACAGCTCGGGGACACATGTTACTGCTTGTCGAGAGTGGAAATGCGCATTTTATTGCCGACGTCGGTTTTGGTGGCATGACGCTGACAGCTCCGTTATTGCTAATGCCCGATTTGGAACAATCAACCCCTCATGAGAAGTTCAGACTAGTCCAATTGGCTGATGGGTATCGTTTGGAGGCTATGGTCCAGGGTGCGTGGAAGCGGGTGTATGAGTTTAACCTGCAGGAGAATTTTCAGATTGACTATGAGGTGACGAGCTGGTACTTATCGAATCATCCAACTTCGCATTTTGTAACAGGCCTTATCGCTGCGTTACCGTTTAAAGATGGTCGTCATGCCCTGAGAAATGTAGATTTTGCAACCCACTATCTGGACGGCAGCCACGAGAGAAAACGCCTTGATAACGTTCCGGATTTGCGGAATCTGCTTGAAAAAACTTTTGGCATTGTGCTGCCACAGACGTCTGCCCTGGACGTTGCGCTGGAACGCGTCATACAGCTTTCTGTAAAGAAATAAATTCGTAACAGGCGACCAGCAGCATCGGCGGTATTTTATACTTTTGCGTATGTTGTATCCGTTGCAATTACCAGTCTGCCGGATAAAATATCTTATGTGAGTTCCAAAAACACTGCCCTGCCAATTACAACAAAGCGGATGAGCTGAGCCATTGTAATATTTCAAGAACACAAGCCGGCACGACCATCTATTAAGCCCCGCAAAAAGGCACACACTTATAGCGGCCTTGGCTTTGCGCCAAATTATTACCGGATTTTGATAATAATTTTTCTACTTTCGACCCTCTAAAATGAAGTGCATATGAATTTCAGACATTCACTGGTAATATTGTCAGTCGCGGTGGTAATTGCAGCGTGTAAAGAATCACATCCACCCACTGACCTTACAAAAGAAAATCTGATCCCCATACCTGTTTCTGTTCAAGCTACGGCCATGGTCTTTGAAGTAACAAACGAAACCCAAATTTATGTCGAAGGGTCGGATCTCCTGAAAGTTGGCCAATACCTGGCAGACAAACTCAGGCCTGCGACCGGCTACGAATTCAAAGTTTCTGAGACCACCGGCGAGCCGAGATCCGGAAATATCTATATCACAACTGAGGGAACCGACGCAACGCTGGGTGACGAGGGTTATGAGCTTACAATAACCGAAGAGCTGCTGACCCTCGCTTCCGCAAACCCTGCGGGCGCGTTCAGAGGCGTTCAAACCGTTCGTCAGCTCTTACCGGACAGTATAGAATTGAATTCCCTTCAAAAGGGTCCCTGGGAAATCGCGACGGGCACAATCCGCGATTATCCTACGTATGTTTTCCGGAGTGCTATGCTGGATGTAGCACGCCACTTTTTTAGTGTGGAAGACGTGAAGCGCTATATAGACTTGATCGCTGGTTATAAACTAAATGCGCTGCACCTTCATCTCACGGACGATCAGGGATGGAGAATAGAAATTAAATCATGGCCGAACCTTGCTACACACGGTGGAAGTACTCAGGTTGGTGGAGCGAAGGGAGGTTATTACACGCAGGAGGAATATAGAGAGATTGTTAAGTATGCTGGCGAGCGTTACATAACGATCATACCCGAAGTGGATTTGCCCGGTCATACGAACGCGGCACTGTCGTCCTACCCCGAACTGAATTGCAACGGTAAGGCTCCTGGACTTTACACAGGGACCGAAGTGGGATTCAGCACCTTGTGCGTCGACAAAGAAGTTACGTACAAATTTGTTGACGACGTGATGCGTGAGTTGGCCGCGATGACACCGGGCCCTTATATTCACCTGGGCGGCGACGAAAGCCACGCTACAAAAAAAGCTGACTTCATCAAATTCGTTAATAAATCCCAGGAGATTGTCTTGTCTCATGGCAAAAAGCCAATTGGATGGGAAGAGATATCTCAAGGTACCCTTCAGCCGGGAACAGTAGTGCAATACTGGTCAAACGCGGAGCACGCCAAGGTAGCGGTAAAAAACGGTTCCAAGATAATCATCTCTCCGGCAAAAAAGTCTTACCTGGATATGAGCTATGATTCCACAAGCAAGCTGGGCCTTCATTGGGCAGCCTATATCGAGGTCGACAGCGCATATTTGTGGGACCCGGCCTCGCTTGTTGAGGGTATAACCCAAGATGATATCCTGGGAGTAGAGTCACCGTTGTGGTCCGAAACGCTGACCACTATGGATGATATTGAGTATATGGCTTTCCCGCGGATCTTAGGTCACGCCGAAATTGGTTGGTCGCCGGCAGCCGCCAGAAATTGGGATGAATACAAAGTACGCCTGGGAAAGCATGCCAAGCGCCTTACCGCGAAGGAAATCAATTTTTACAGATCCAGGCTCGTGCCCTGGGTGGAGTAATCTGATGTGATAAATTTTTCTGTCTTAAACCATTCAAGGGCGTCCTCGACCGCGGTTACTATCGGCCTTCGTTTTAAATTGAACTCGACCTCGGCTTTTTTACTGGAATAGTAGTTGTCAAGCGAAAGTAGCTGAGCATTCGCTTTATTGAAAGGTTTTTTTTGGCCCGTTAATTTATTCCACGCTTCGGCTACTGCTCCGGCAGCATGCACGATTTTGCGGGGCAGCACATATGGTTTCTTCGCGCGGCCGATAATTCGGTTTAACAATGTAAAAAATTCCTGGTACGTCAGATTCTCTGCTCCGAGCAAATAGCACTCGCCTTTTCGTCCGACCTTTAATGCACATTCAATTCCTTCCACGACGTCCTGGACGTGAACGAAGTTTTTTCCGCCAGGCGGACACCAGCGCATCCCATAGCGGAGACCAAAAAAAATAATCTTGCCGGAGCTTGGTTTCGCATCATACGGACCAATAATGAAGGTTGGGTTTACGACAACCGCATCAAGGTTTCGCGACTCGACCTGTTTAATAACGTATTCCTGCGCCATGCGCTTGCTGTTGATGTATCCGGAATTAAACTTGTCGAGCGTAAAAGGCGAACTTTCTGTACCTGGGTTTTCTTTCGGCCCGGGGTCAAATGCATTTGCCGTGCTTACATGCACGAGTCGTTTACTTCCCTGACCCAGCACCGCCTGGACTATAATTTTTGTTGAATCGACATTTGTCTTTTCATAGAATGAGAAATCATTGGGAACGACGCTCGTTGTAGAAGCCGCATGGATAACAGCATCGCAATCTTTCAATGCCAGGCTAATGTCACCGGCGGATAAAATGCTTCCGCGGTGAACCTCGCATTTCACGCCCTCAAGTGACTTCATATTTGCCTCCGGGCGTACAAATGCCTTTACCTTGTCGCCACGTTGTACCAGTGCGCGACTTAGATTTGCCCCGAGCAGGCCATTCGCCCCGGTCACTAGCACCTTCATGTTAATACATTATATTTTGTCGCTAAGGTCGTATTTAATTTAAATATCGTCATGACTTTGCTTTATCATGTTTTTTCTGACATTGATCCTCATGGCAACTAGTTTTTTATTAACATGCAACCGCTTGAGATCCACTGTTTGCCCGTTGTACTTTACCGGGGTTAAAAGCCAGAGCGTAGTAGTCAGCGGAGAGCGGGTTGCAAATGATTTCGAAAGATTTTTGCTTAATGAAAGTATTGGGGTTAATGACAGCGCTTAGGAGGCACAGGAGGATATCGAAGATATTTAAACGGGCGGCTTGCGCGTTGTTCACAACATTTTGTTTTCTGCTTCTGTCGCAAGCAATAGGGCTTTCACAGAGTATGAAAGGTCCGAAACCCGATTTCAAGTTTTTACACGTTAACCGCGAGCTGAGCAACAATCAGGTTTTTACCATATTTCAGGATCGTTACGGCTTTTTTTGGGCTGGCACACTGGGAGGACTTCACCGATTCAAGGGAGAGGATCATGATTTGTTCGTCACCTCGAAAGATACTACAAGTATTCCCGACAGCAGGGTTGAGGAATTGTTCGAAGACAAACATGGAAATCTCTGGGTTGGAACACACGATGGTGTTGCCCGCTATAACAGGGACAAAGACAATTTTACCCGGTTTGATACTCCAAACGATCTTGCGAATCCCCTGGACGTAAATACCAACCGTGTCAAAGAAATAGTAGAAGACAGCGACGGAACATTGTGGGTCGTCGGACACCGGTCGGGTCTTTCTTATTTTGATGAAAAAACACAGACCTTTATTCCTTTCTTTAGCAAAGCCAGGGGAAATGCTTTGGAAACCACAAACCTTACCGCTATTTGCCCCGGCAAGAATAATATTCTTTGGATCGGCACGCTCAACGATGGCCTGAAGAAATTAAACACGAAAACGAGAGAGGTAACGCACTTCAGACACGATCCCGCTAACAAAGAAAGCGTTGCAGGTAATTATATCGCATCTATTGTTATTGACCAAAAAGAAAATGTTTGGGTCGGCACAAATTTTTGGGGTATCGACAGGGTTGTTGACGATGGAACAAGTGTAAAATTCGCCCACTATAAGCACAATCCGAGGGCAACAAACAGTCTTTGCAACGATGACCCGCGCATGCTTTTTGTAGACAGCAAAAACAATTTGTGGTCGTGTAATGAAAACGGGGGGCTCAATCTGTATGATGAGAAGCTCGATTCCTTCTTTTGTTACATGCCTGAGCCGTTGGATCCATACAGTATTCCCAGCAATTCATATTGGTGCATTTTCGAAGATACGCAGGGAAGGATCTGGCTGGGAAGTTCGTTGGATGGTATCGATGTTATCGACAGGAACATTACAAAATTTGATCATTATTATAAATCGTCTATTGGTGGATCCAGTCTCAGCAATAACATCGTTCGGGCGTTCTATGAGGATCATGAAGGAAACCTTTGGATTGCCACGGACGGCGGGGGACTCAATTTCTTTGACCGAAAGACCAACAGCTACCACGCCTTTGAACATGATGTGCTAAACACAAAAAGCATTCGGTCGAACGCGGTATTGACAATTTGTGAGGTTGACGGACTCTTATGGGTTGGCACGTGGCAGGGTGGCCTTAATGTTCTTGACAGAAAAACAAAAACGTTCCGTCAGATCGCTCCGGATAATCCGAATCTCAGAAGTGTTTTTTACTTGATTAAGGATCTGGAAGGTAACGTTTGGGCTTCAACCTACGGCGGTGGAATCAGCAAGATCAACGTAAAAACGGAAAATGTTAGAACCTACCTGAACGACCCTTCAAACCCGTTGAGCCTCAGCAGCAATATTACTCCCGTGATCCTGCGTGATGACGAGGGAAACATCTGGGTAGGGACCCAGGACAGCGGCGTCAACCTCATGAAAAAAAGCGACATTGAAGCAGGCATTTTCCGCAGGTTCGGCTTGCATGGCGACGATTCCTTGGCACTTCAATCGAAACTCATTAATCACATTTTTCAGGATAGTAAAAAAAATATCTGGATCGCTACCGCCGGTGGATTGACCAAGTTCATGCTGGCGGAGAATAGATCAAAAACCTATGACACAAATCACGGTCTGGCTACTGACCAGGTAAAGTCGGTCATTGAAGACGACAAAGGCTTTCTTTGGGTGGGAACAACAAAGGGAATATCAAAATATAATCCATCGGACGAACGCTTTATCAATTACGACAAGACCGACGGACTGCAGGACGGTGAATTTTCTCGATATGGCGTTTACAAGACCCGCACGGGCGAGCTCCTATTCGGCGGTACCAATGGATTTAATGCATTTATGCCCGACAGCATTAAGCTAAGCGATTACGTCCCGCCTGTATATATTACTGCGCTGCGCGTTTTTAATAAACCTGTCCCGGTCGGCGATGCAAATTCTGTTCTTCCAAAACATATCGGGCAGCTCGACGAAATTATCCTGCCGTATGATTATTCTGTGTTCACGCTTGAGTTCGCTGCATTGAATGACTTGATGCCCGGGAAAACGCAATATGCATACAAACTGGAAGGGCTGGAAACAAACTGGAATTTTGTGGGTAATCAGAACAGCGCCACCTACACTAACCTGGACCCTGGCGAATATACGTTTCATGCAAAGGCTTCCAACAACGACGGGGTATGGGCGGAGGATGGAAAAATTCTTAAGATTGTCATTCTGCCCCCTTTCTGGAAAACTTGGTGGTTTAGATCCCTGTTTGTTGTGACGTTCGTTGCTGTCGTTTATTTAATGATCTACAACCGGGAACGACAACTCCGGGAAAAAAACATTGAGCTGGAGGCCCGTGTAAATGACAGGACTTCGCAGCTTCGGGGATTGGTACGGGAACTTCAGCAAAAACAAGACGAAATTGAAGCTACCAATGAAGAACTGACCTCAGCATTACAAGGTTTGGTGGAGCAGAAAAGCAAAGTTGAGAATGTCAACAACCAATTGAAGTCAGCCCATGAAGAGTTGCTTTCTATCAATAACCAACTCGATGAAAGGGTTCATGAACGGACATTGAAGCTGGTGAAGGCAAATCAGGAACTGGATCGCTTTGTGTACAGCGCTTCCCACGATTTAAGCGCACCGTTGAAATCAATCCTTGGATTGATTCAGCTGACGAGACTCGAAAATAAGAATGAAGAATTGTCAGGACATCTGGAGCACATGCAGAAAAGTGTATTGAAGCTGGAAGGTGTGATCAATAGCCTTACACAGTTTTCGCGGAATATGGGGCACGCCCTGAGCAGGCAGGAGATAATTTTCGACGAGCTTATTGAAGAAGTTCTTGACGAGCTTAAATATCCCTTCCACTCCGACAAAGTAAAAATTATCAAAAATTATCCTAAGTCCGCGCTGATTACATCGGATTATTTGCGACTGAAGATCATCTTAAGCAACTTGATTTCCAACGCGCTGAAGTACAAGAACGCGGCCGTATCTCCATCGGTAATCGAGATCACGCATGAAAAAATCAATGGAAGTGATCGGATTCAAATCAAAGATAATGGTATCGGTATTTCGAGGGAAAACCAGGAAAAAGTTTTCGAGATGTTCTTTCGTGCCACCCTGCAATCTACGGGTTCGGGACTCGGACTATATATCGTAAAAGAAACCGTTGAGAAACTGGGCGGTAATATCGCTCTCGAGTCTGTTCAGGGAAGTCATACCATTATTGTCGTTACCCTTTAAAGCGTTTTC
>DASUTP010000098.1:0-17446 GCA_036374515.1 Chryseolinea sp.
ATTGGACAATTCCGGATATCGCTGCCACACGCCGGCCGCCAGACTGGTTATCAATGGCGCAGCTAAAGATGTTCCTGACGCTGTGCCCAACGCACCATTTGGTTTTATGACGCTCGTGTTTACGCCCAGCGCGGCAACATCGGGTTTAATCCTTCCATCGGAAGCAGGGCCGGTCGAACTGGAGCCCGCACGGACGCCAGCACTGTTTACGTTGCCAACAGCAAGAACGTCGCGGGCGTCTGCCGGAGCCGTTATTATTTGCCAGGAAATGCCACCTTCATTGCCTGCGCTGCAAACTACTATCACGCCCCTGTCAGCAAGCATTTGTGCCGCTTTGGTTACAACGGTCGTGTTACCATCCATGGCGGTTTTCGGATAATCCATGGACGACTGATCAAAGTCGTAGTAACCCAGCGACGAATTGACAACCTCCACGCCGGCACTATCAGCACGTTCCGCTGCAAATAGCCAATTGTATTCTTCTATACGATATTCGCCCACCACATCTTCAGTAACGTAGAGCTGATAATTCGCCTCATACGATCCACCTGTAAAGAATCCATCCTGGTAGGCTGCTATCACGGAAAAGACTTCCGTTCCATGCTCATCAAACTGAAAAACGTCGCCACTATTTGTAACGAAATCTTTCGACACCTCAAGGTCGATCCGGTTCTCATTAAAAATATGTTGGAAAGGCGCGCCAGTATTCACACCCTGGAAACCGCCATCAAAAATCGCGATGATGATATCTTCTCCCTTATTCCCGCTTGCGTGCATTTCGTCAAGACCGATCATCTGCAGTTGAGCCTGCGTCGACGAAGCTGTCTTTAGCTCCTTCGTCTTCATCTCTGTTCGTCTTCTACCACCAGTCAGCCTTTCATTTGGCGCCACGAACTCGACCCGTTCGACGTAGGGGAGATCTTGAATTTCGGCTATCAAGGAGGCGTCACATTGAACCAGGACACCGTTCATCCATTTTGTCTTAAAAAAAGTCTTGGCACCCAGTGCTTCGACGCCTTCGACATAGTTTTCATTTACCGGCAAGTCTTCCGGTAACACTGATATCCCCTGCTCGACTCTCCGCTCGATTGCCCGGATCGACAAGAATTCAGTCGGCGCATCGACGGAAAACGGCGTTCCATTCTTGTCCTTAAAGAAGACCACGTAACGATTGACCTGTGCCCACCCCGTTGACGCAAGAAGCAGTGTGGCAACCAGCAACTTGTATCTATTCCACTCCATACGATTTAATAGTTTGCGTAAAGATCACCCCACTCTCGACTTGTTGCTGTCCTAAGCACGATCCAACGGTGCAATAATTCAGTAACCGTACCTCCTTATAAATCAGTCCTACATGCCTGGCATAAACTTCTTTTCGCTGGTCTAAGGTGACAACAAAATCCTGATTGTCGTTCTGGTTGATGACGATGCAATCGTCATAGGTTTGGCCGTTTGAAGCAAACGCAGCGCCTACCTCCTCCATGGTATAGGTATCCTCACCTTGTGCATTGTAAAGGTTTCCATCCCACTCATCTCCTTTCGATACGGGCAATTTGATTTTTAGAAATGCGGTATTTTCTTCGTTCATCACTACGTCGCGGGAGTCCATTCTGGCAGACCAGCTATCAAGATAAGAAAATTCGGCGGCACCTTCATTACGCTTGCTGCGGTATAAAACATAGGTATATGTCCCCTCAGAATTCGGAAAAGAGTCTGTGGTCAGAATTTTTAGCTCGTATCTCAGCGTTTCGGGAACACCCAGTGTATATTCAACGCTGACTACATCGTAAATTTGAAAGTTCCCTTTTTTCAAAGGGAAGTATTCTTTGCCTGAATCGAACGTTGGATCCTCGTCCGAGGAATCACAGGAAATAGCCGCTATTGCAACGAATGCGATCAAAAATCTTAAAAAATGCTTCACCGATAATATGTTTTTCCGCTACTTGGCCTCCTTAAATCCCCTTCCGACTTTGAACGTAAGCCGTGCAAAGTTATTTTTTATTAGACATTAAAACTATGGCACTTAAGACCTTCGTGAAAGTCGGACGCATTACAAATCTGAGCGATGCCCGCTATTGCGCCGGAATGGGCGTTGACATGCTGGGATTCCAGGCCGTAGTGGGGCACAAGAACTATATAGTGCCTTCTCAATTCCAGGAAATCCGAGGCTGGATTACAGGACCACTGGTCGTGGCCGAAGTCTACGGGCTTCAGAATCTCGAAGAATTAAACGCAATTCTTGAAAACTTTAAGCCGGATTACCTTGAAATGGGGTTAAAGGAGTTGTCATTGTTCCCCAGCCTTTCACTTCCGTTGATCTTAGCTGTCGATGCGGCTGATGAGCTCGTGGGCCTGCCGGTTCAACCTGCCTACATCATCAGCGCGCAATCTTTGAAAACACCGGTACCGCAGCTCCTGGAAGTCCGGACAATCGCAGACGTGGAAAAAGCTCTCGACGATACCAAAACAAAGGGCATCGCGCTTGAAGGCGGTAGAGAGCTCAAGCCCGGCCTGAAAGACTACGAACTTTTAAATGAGATCCTTGAGATGCTGGAGGAGGATGTATAGTAGGGCAACTCATTTTTCAGACCCGGCATCGCTTTCTCCATTCAAATAAATAGCGTTTCCTTTTTTTCCTTTATGTTTTGATCGTGTTAGCTTCGCAAAGCCAACGCTTCCGGCGAAAGCGCCCTATTGCACTGACGTTGACCCTTTATCCACGAACCCATGAAAACGCACCTTCTCTCTGTTTTCACTTTCTTGTTAACCCTTCAGCTATCCGCACAGACGTTTAACGCACGACCCGGAGGAACTCAAAAACCTGTGTTGCATGGCAACGAATGGATGGCCATTACCGGCAAGCCATTGGCTGCGACGGCCGGCGCAATGATCTTTCAAAAAGGCGGCAACGCCGTGGACGCGGCATGCGCCATGGTTGCCGCAACGTGCACCATGTGGGACGTACTGAGCTGGGGTGGTGAAACACAAGCGCTGATCTATAATCCAAAAACCGGAAAAGTAATTGGCATCAATGCCCTTGGTGTTGCACCAACGGGCGCCACGCCAGAATTTTTCAAGGGAAAAGGAATGAACTATCCGCCCGAATATGGTCCTCTTGCTGCAGTAACTCCCGGCACGCCCGGAGGCATCTGCACTATGCTCGCCGAATATGGAACCTTAAGTCTCGCGGAGGTACTTGCACCCGCCATGAAACTGGCAGCCGGGTATCCCATTGAAGCACAAGCTGCAAACAGTATGGAACGTGGAAAGGAAATGATCAAGCGGTGGCCGTATTCAAAAGCTGTTTTCCTTCCGCACACCGGGGCTGAACGCGAAGCTCCCGAAGCCGGCGAAATTTTCAGGCAGGCTGATCTGCTGCAGACCCTGACGAAAATGGTAGAAGCAGAGCAGCAGGCATTGAAAAAAGGAAGGAGTCGCAAGGAGGCAATTTATGCCGCCAATGAACGATTTTATAAGGGCGACATCGCGACCGAATTTGTGCGCGGCTGCCAGGAACAAGGTGGCCTTATTACAGCCGCTGATCTTGCGCAATGGAAGGTAAAAATCGAAGAGCCGTTAAAAATCAATTACAAGGGGATCGACGTTTACAAACTGTCTCAGTGGACACAAGGCCCGACAATGCTTCAGGCCCTGAACATCCTTGAAAATTTCGACCTAAAAGGAATGGGTTACAATTCCACGAAGTATATTCATACGTTATATCAAACTATGAATTTAGCATTTGCTGACCGCGACTTCTATTACGGCGATCCAGCCGTTGCACCAGAGGAACCAATGAAAGGATTGCTCTCCAAGGAATATGCAAAGGAGCGCGCGAAAACGATCCCGGGAAATAAGAATAATCCAAAGGCTGCTCCTGGTGATCCGTATCCTTTTGAGGGAAAAGTGAACCCCTACCAGGAATATCTGAAGCAATGGGCGCAAGCTTCCGCCGCTTCTCCCGCCACCGGTCCTATGGATGAAAAATACCTTCAGAATTTTTGGTTGGGCACTACATCCGTGGAGGCAGCAGACAAAGAAGGATGGGTCGTTTCAATAACACCCAGCGGCGGGTGGATGCCTGCCTGTATCGCGGGTAAAACCGGGATCGGAATGAGCCAGCGCATGCAGAGCTTCGTTACCGACCCAAAACTAAACCCTTACAACGTGGTGGCTCCTGGCAAACAACCAAGGGTAACCCTCACCCCCACCCTTGCCTTAAAAGATTCGAAACCATTTTTGTCGTTTGCTGTGCAGGGTGGTGATTCACAGGATCAGAATCTGCTCCAATTTTTCTTGAACGTGGTCGAATTTGGTATGAATGTGCAGGAAGCTACCGAAGCAGCGAACATCAATACTTTTCAATTGCATTTGTCGCTGGGTGACGAAAACCGAAAACCACAGCCAGGTGCAATTTTACTTCACAGCAGCACACCGGAATTTATCCGGAAAGAATTATTTGGTATGGGCTATCGATTATCATTTGATGACCGGACGTCGGGACCCATCAATGCTATTTATTTTGATTGGAAACACGGAAGCTTTTGGGGCGGCTCCAGCAATCACGGTGAAGACTATGGCATCGGGTGGTAACACCTGAATACTTTTAAGAGAAAATTATTGTAAATTATTGTTTCGAAAGTTTTAAAACCCATACGACAAAAGACCAATGAAAACACAACTATTACTCGTCCTTGCGCTTGGTGCAAGCGGTTGCCTTGCTCAGAATATTCCTTCAAAGGAGGTGCAGATTTCCACAGCGGTGCTGGCGTCACCGGAGGCCTTGCGGGAAAAAGCAATGGTTTACGGATACTCCGATAAAGGTGAATTCATCGTTTTGCGGAAGGGTGAAAACGAAATGGTTTGCCTGGCGGACGACCCTAATCAGGGAGGATTAAATGTCTCCTGCTATCACAAAGATCTCGAGCCATTCATGGCCCGCGGACGTGAACTTAAAAAAGATGGAAAGTCATTCCAGGAGATCTTTGACATCCGTGAAAAAGAAGTAAAGGACAAGAAGCTTGCAATGCCATTGCAACCAACAACACTTTATGTTTTTTCGGCGAAAGACGAACAATTTAATCGCACTACGGGAGAAGTTAAGGATGGCAACCTTCGTTACGTCGTTTACATTCCCTGGGCCACAGCTGAAAGCACCGGATTACCCCTCAAGCCGGATGCTCCAGGCATGCCGTGGATCATGGATCCCGGAACACATCGGGCGCATATAATGATCACTCCGCCCCCGAAAAATTAGTTTGAGGTTTGAGGTTCCAAGTTCGAGGTTCGAAAGTTCTGCCTAAAAGCTTTACGATACTTACGTGAGTTCCACCGACTTTGAACCTCAAACTTGAAACTTGAAACTATTAAGTAGCCCAGGTCTTACCATTACCCGCTTCGCTTACCGGGATGCATCCCTTGTAAGACCCTGGTACTGGATTGTATTGCAATACCTGAGTAGCGCCGGCTTCTGAGGAAAAGTACCCTAACATCACCAATTCTTTTACGGCAAGTATAAATGGGCGTTGTGGTGGTGTTCCTGAATCTTCAGCGTTCACTGCAGCATCATGAATCTTTTTTACAAAGGCAGTTTGTTGCTCTGCGTCGAGCTCGGTAAAAGGATTACCGTATTCTTTTTTAGCTTCGTCATCAAACTCTTTCAACCCAGCCAGGAATTTATCCTGATCTTCCTTCTTATAACATTCGTTCAGGATCTGATCAATAAAGCCAGGAACGCCGACATCCTTTGCGCCTGGCGTGTCCGTCTTTGGAATTATGATTTCTGATAGTTGGGTAATCAAGGCTCCCTGTTCAGAGGATAAGAAAACAGGTTTCCAGTCGATGGTTGGCTTGGCAGCACATCCCTTTAATAATCCCATGATAGCAGGCGCTGAAACAGCACCACCCATGATCCAAGCGGTTCGTTTTAATGCTTCTCTACGATCCATATTAATACCCTCTTTTAAATGTTGTTTTTCTTTAATTCATTAACGGCATGATCCACTGCACGTGCGGTAAAAGCCATATAACCTAGCGAAGGATTCTGGCAACCTGCCGACGTCATGAAGGAACCATCAGTGACAAAAACATTCTTGCAGGCATGAACCTGGTTCCACTTGTTCAACACTGATGTCTTCGGATCTTTACCCATCCGCGCTGTGCCCATTTCATGAATGCCTAAGCCAATACCAATTTCACGATCATAGGTCCTCACATTTTTGAAACCTCCTGCCTCCAGCATCTCGGCCGCATCAGCTGCCATATCCTTCCGCATCTTCAATTCGTTGTCCCGCAGAACAGCGTCGAAAGTAAGCGTTGGTAATCCGTACTTATCTTTTTTGTCTTTGTTGATGGTGACTTTATTATCATGATATGGCAGTATTTCGCCAAAGCCACCCATGCCTATAGTCCATTGACCAGGCTTGGATGCTGCTTCCTTCAGGTCGGCACCAAAGCTCAATTCTTTCACCATACTCGTCCAGCCCTGACGGCTCGCTCCGCCCTGATAACCGAAGCCGCGGATATAATCCCGCTTATCCTTGCCGATGTTGCGATACCGTGGAATGTACATTCCATTCGCGCGGCGACCGAAATAGTATTTGTCCTCGAATCCTTCGACGTCGGCATTAGCGCCGACACTCAGGTGGTGATCCATAATGTTATGACCCAATTCTCCGCTGTCGTTGCCAAAGCCGTTTGGAAAACGATTTGAAATTGAATTCAGCATGATGAAAGTTGATCCGAAAGTGGATGCACACAGGAAAATCACGTTAGCAAAAAATTCCATTTGCTCTCCTGTTTCTGCATCAAGAACCTTCACACCTGTTGCTTTCCCTTTTTTCTCGTCGTAGATCAATTCGTGAACAATCGAAAAAGGCCTAAGGGTCATGTTACCCGTTTTTTCGGCAGCGGGCAGCGTGGAAGAGTTGCTGCTAAAATACGCGCCGTAGGGGCAACCTCTCGAGCACATATTGCGATATTGACACGTACCGCGTTGAGGACTGTGCGGGAGGGCAGCAGTAGCATTTGCCGTTCGTCCTATGGTGATAAGTCTACCCAATTTATCCTTGACGGCTTTCTTCAATTCGAGCTCGACACAATTTAATTCCATCGGCGGAAGAAATTTTCCATCGGGGAGATTTGGAAGGTTTTCAGCCTGCCCACTTACGCCAATAAAGGATTCTACATAATCATACCACGGCGCAAGCTCATTATAACGTACAGGCCAGTCGATGGCAATGCCATCTTTTGCGTTCGCTTCAAAATCAAGTTGGCTGAACCGGTAACTCTGACGACCCCACATAAGTGATCTACCGCCCACATGATAGCCACGCATCCAGTCAAAGCGATTTACTTCGGTGTATGGGTTTTCTAAATCATTTACAAACCAGTGCTTTGTTTCCTGACGAATCGTATAACCTGTTCGCGCCTGCACTCCTTGTTGCTTCAGGTCTTCCTGCGTTGGCCGTCCACCATTTTCAAAATCCCAGGGATTTTTCGTAGCTGTAGGATAATCGGGATGTTTCACCAGTCGGCCACGTTCCAACACCAATGTTTTAAGTCCCTTTTCGGTGAGCTCTTTCGCTGCCCATCCTCCGCTAATACCCGTTCCAACTACGATAGCATCATAGGTATTCTTCTTTTCGGCGTCTATGTTCAGGTTCATTGAAAATTAAGTTTGCCCAAAATTATACTATTCAATCGATTTTTTTTACAGATTTTTATTTAGCGGTCGGAATTTAGTCCGTGTGTGTGTTTTCACCGACAGTTGTCGTTTTCACATTATTTCAGCCAATTCAAGCCACCGCATAGTCTTTTGTTCGATTTCATTTGTAACGTTCTGAATTTCTTCCGATAATTTTTGCAACTGCTGGTGATCGGTTGATCCACCGTTCATTAAAGCTGTTAGTTCCGTCTTTTGTTGTTCTAACGATTCGATGTCCTGTTGCAATTTGTCGTACTCCTGCTTCTCCTTAAAGCTGGGTTTTCGTTTTGCCTCGGCAACCGGCTTCGGTGCTTCCTTCACCGGCGCGGCAGGAGCAATTTCTTGCAATTCATTTTCTTCAACCCATGTTCGGTAGTCAGAATAATTTCCATTGAATAATCTAATCTTTCCATCGCCTTCAAATACAAAAAGTTGATCCACCAGGTGGTCCATGAAATAACGGTCGTGAGATACCAATAAAAGACAGCCCGTAAATTTTTCCAGAAATTCTTCCAGTACATTCAGCGTATCGATGTCGAAGTCATTTGTGGGCTCATCCAGGATCAGAAAATTTGGATTCGTCACCAGCAGCTTCAAAAGCTGCACTCGTTTCTTCTCTCCTCCGCTCAGTTTACTGATGTAATTGTATTGTTTCTCAGGTGGAAAGAGAAAAATGTCCAGAAACTTTGAAGCAGAAACCTGAGACGCATCCGATAAGGTGATGAACTCAGCAATTCCTTTTACTTCTTCGATAAGCCGGTTTGCCGGATTAAGGCCGACGGATTCCTGCTTGAAATATCCAAATTTTGTCGTCAGCCCCGGCATGATATAACCTTTGTCGGGTTTGGTCTTGCCGGTGATCATATCGAGGAACGTGGACTTCCCAATTCCATTCTTACCCACGACGCCGATGCGATCATTTTTTTTAAACACATAGGAAAAATCCTCGACAACTTTCAGCTCACCATATCTTTTCGATACATGCTCCATCTCTAGAATTTTCCCACCTTGCCGCGCTTCTTTGATGTCAAGTTCCAGCTTGTCCTTTTTTAAATCCTGTGAAGCCTTCTTCTCGAGCTCGTGAAAGGCCTCGATCCTGTACTTTGCTTTTGTGCCCCGTGCCTTTGGTTGCCGACGCATCCATTCAAGTTCTTTCTTTAAAAGATTACGCGCCTTCGTGACCTCGATCTTGAGGAGTTCTTCCCGCTCTGCTTTCTTTTCCAAAAAGTATGCGTATTTTCCCTTGTACCGAAACAACTGCCCACGATCCAATTCGACAATTTCAGTTACAACATTGTCCAGGAAATAACGATCGTGCGTAACCATGATCAGCGTAATATTCTGGCCCGATAAATAATTTTCCAACCACTCGATCGCAGACAGATCCAGGTGATTCGTCGGCTCATCCATAATGATGAGGTCTGGTTCCAACAACAATAGTTGCGCGAGGAAAATACGCTTTTTTTGTCCCCCCGACAGTTCGCCAAATTTCTTGTCGATGTCGGGAACACCAAGCTTTTCAATCACTTCATGAACCTTGTTCTCGTAATCCCAGGCATTGAGCTCCTCCATTTTTTCCAGCACCGCTTGCATTCGCTCCGCCGAAGTGTCGGGATGGTGAATACAATCCTCATATTCTTTAACGACTTTAGCAATTTCATTCGAGTCGCTGAACAAAACGTCTTTAACGGAAAGATTATCATCCACCGAAGGTTGTTGGGTAAGGTGACCCAGGCGTATACCCTGCCGCACGCTGACACTCCCCGCATCGGGTTGAATCTCGCCCGTTAAAATCTTCAATAACGTTGACTTGCCAACGCCGTTGTTTCCCACCAGGGCAAATTTTTCTCCCTGAGAAATTCCCAGCGATACATCTTTAAAGAGCCAACGGTCATTATAGGTTTTTGCAACTAATTCTGCTGATAGATAATTCAATGGTATTTTATTTAGGGTGCAAATCTAAGATTAGGATTTGTTGGATTAAAGGATTGTAAGATTAATTTTGGAGCCGGGTGCCACCGTTTGCTTTTACCTGGACTAATATCAAGTTAACGCGAAGGATCAGATCTCAACAACTATTATGAAATCCCATATTAAGTCACTCGCATTGTTGATCGTCTTTGCGGCGCTTGCGAACAGCTACGGTCAGTCGCCGAATAAGTTTACAGTAACAGCCTATTATTTCGGCGGGCCGGAAAAAGTCGATAGTTTGGCCGTTGAGAAATTGACGCATATCGTTTTCAGCTTTTGTCACCTTAATGGAAATAAACTGAAGGTAGACGACGAAAAGGATTCGCTGGCAATCAGGAAACTCGTCGAATCAAGAAAGAGGAATCCGTCGCTCAGGGTTTTATTGTCACTTGGCGGATGGGGAGGTTGCAAAACCTGTTCAGATGTTTTTTCTACGGCGGAAGGAAGGAAAGAATTTTCACAATCTGTTCTCGAACTAAACCGACGTTACGGCACGGATGGGATCGATCTCGATTGGGAATATCCGGCAGTGGAGGGATATCCCGATCACGCTTACAAGCCCGAGGACAAACAAAACTTCACTGCGCTCGTCCGCCAGTTACGAAGCACGCTTGGTAACGAGTATGAAATTACTTTCGCCGCCGGCGGATTTCAACAATTCCTAGATGAAGCCATCGAATGGAAAGAAGTAATGGCAATCGTTGACCGCGTCAATTTAATGACGTATGATCTTGTTAATGGAAACTCTGTCGTCACAGGACATCACACGGGATTATACAGCTCACCGGAACAACATGAGTCCACTAACAATGCTGTACAACACCTTACTAAACTTGGTATCCCTTCCAGCAAGATTGTAATCGGCGCAGCGTTTTACGGGCGAATGTGGGAAAATGTCGCCGGCATCAACAATGGTTTATACCAATTGGGAAAATTTAAGAAAGGCGTTAACTATAAAGACTTTGCAAAGGAGATAACGCCTTCGAAGGGATTTGTGCTTCATTGGGATGATGTTACTAAATCCCCCTACGCATATAATCGTGAACAAAAACTTTTTTTCACCTACGATGACAAGCGCTCAATGGATTTAAAAGCGAGGTATGTCGTGGACAAAGGCCTGAATGGTATTATGTTTTGGGAATTGTCACACGACACTTACAAAGACGGACTGTTACAAACCATTTACAACGTAAAAAGAAATTACCATGGTCCCAGGGAAAAAGTCCCGGCACGAAATTAGGTTTAAGGCGTGATTTCAATGAGAGGTCAGTCATAAAACTTCGTCAGCACGTGGGTTGATTGGAGACTAAATTGACAACGCTCAACGCTGCGCACTCGGGGCAGCGCAAGAATAGACAACCACCAAATCAATGATGCCGATCACGACGCGTCATGCTTCCTTCCTAAGCACCTGTAACGGTGGTGTACTGATAACTTCCCGGGAATTGAACCAACCGATCAGCATCGTTAAGACTACAACTCCAAGTCCTATGATGAGAAGTTCGAGCCAATCAAAAGCGAATGTTATTTCGAAGAAAAATTTCGCCAGGAGGAATCCGCTGCCAAGAGAAAGTAATATGCCGGTTAGCGCAGAGAACAATCCCAGCCATGCATACTCGATCAGCGTGATCTTGATAATTTGCCGCGTACGGGCGCCGACAGTGCGCAGCAAAACATTTTCTTTCATGCGAAGGAATTTACTGTTTATTACCGCACCCGCCAGTACTACCAGTCCCGTAACGATGCTGAATAAAGCGAGAAAGCGGATCACCAATCCCAGCTTGTTAAAGAGATCATTTACGGTGCTTAAGATCAACCGGAGGTCGATGAGCGAGACATTGGGAAACTGCATCACCAGTTGCTGCTGAAAGCTGTTGGCCTGCTGCTGGTTATCGATCCGGGTAGCGGTCACAAAAATTTGTGGTGCCTCTTCCAAAACGCCGCTGGGAAAAACAAAAATAAAATTCGGCGGATCCTTTGGCCAGTCGACCTTCCTGATACCGGAAATTCTTACTTTCATCGGAATGCCCTGCACGTCAAACACCAGCGAATCGCCAATGGTGGCTTCAAGGTTTTCTTCCATTCCCTCTGAAATTGTAACCCAGATCGAATCCTTTCCTGCCTTTCTACTCTGGAGGTCGCCTTTTATCAGTTCCTCAGAGTGGTGCAGACTATCCCGGTAGGTAACCCTGTATTCGCGCGTGAGCGACCAATTCGGAATTTTATCCGTCGTGTCCTTTTGAATCGCTTCAACGGACCGTCCTTTCACTTCACTCAGCCTGCACGTGACGATCGGCACCACTTGGTTTACTTTCAGTTTATTATCCTTCATCAATTTCACCACACCCTCGCGTTGCCCCGGCTGTATATCGAATAAGATGGTGTTCGATTGATTTTCCTGCCCGGTGAATTCTACCTGACCGAGCATGCTTTGTTCAATAATGTTGAGCGTCGAAATAATGAATGCGCCTAGCCCGATGGTGACTAACAACACCCTGGTCTGATTATTGGGCCTGAAAAGACTGGAGAGCGAGTGACGCAGAATAAATCCTGCCTGTGTCGGAAAAAACTTTCGCACCAGATACAATAATCCCATAGCAACGAGTGTAAGGCACCCAAGCGCCGCAACCAACCCGAGGAAGAAAAACGTTCCTGTGAGGAGGCTCTTGGTTTGAAGCGCAGCAAAGCCCAGGGGAAAGAGGGCGATTAATGCGATGGCCACCACCTTTGTTTTTGAAAAGTTCTTTTGTCCTGTCGGTGACGCGCGTAAAACCGTTAACGGAGGCACGAACCGGACCGAAATAAGGGGCAGGATTGAAAACAGTACTGACACCAGCGCGCCTATAAGCAATCCCATTAAGAGCGATTTCCAGGAGATGGTGAATCCAATGTCGAAGGGAATCATTCCTTTTAAAAACAAAGGCAATATCTGCTGAATGGCAACCCCCAGCAACGAGCCGATGATACTGCCGATGATTCCCAGGATAAAGATCTGGATGAAGAAAATATTGAAGGCTTGCCAGCCGGAAGATCCAACGCACCGGAGCACAGCAACTTCTTCACGCTTTTCACGGGCATAGATATGTACAGAGCTCGCCACACCGATGCATCCCAGGATCAAGGCAACAAATGCCAGCAGGGAAAAAAAGCGATAGATCGAAAGAAATCCCCGACCCAATCCCTCTTTGCGTCTCTCGACGGTTTCATAGGAATGTCCGTATTTTTTTAGCAGCGGGTCAAACGTTTTTAAAGTTTTATCGAGCTCCTCGTCGCTGCTGACCTTGAAAAACTTCTTATAGTTTACGCGGCTTCCGAATTGAACCAATCGCGTCGAATCAAGCTCGTTAAGCGAGATGTAGACCGAGGGTGTGAACGAGGCCATAATTCCGCCGCCGCCGGGGATTTTCGAAACGGTGCCTGCTACGGTGAATACACCATTTCCTAACTTAACCGAATCGCCTGAGCTGACTTCAAATTGGCTGGCCAACGTCTCGTCTAACATCGCGAATTTTCCCTCCGATAATTTCTGATATGCATCGGCCGGCAACGTCTCTATCTTGCCATAAAAAGGAAACGGACCCGAAAGCGCCACCAGGCGTATCAACCGTGACTGATTGTTGCTATTGTAGAACAGTATCATTGAAGCCATGTCCGCTTCCGACGCTTGTTCCAGCCTTGAAGAGTCAAACACCAGTTGCACTTCCTTGTCGAACCGTTTGTCTGAGTTAACCACCAGGTCGGCGCCCAGCAATTCCTTGGCATTGCGATCGATATCGTCCTGAAGGGCATTATTCAGCGAATCGAGGGAAACAACGGCTGCAATACCGGTAATCAAAGAAGTCATGAATAGGAACAAGCGCCCGAAATTATGACGGGCATCGCGCCACGCCATCACCCACACCCAACGGTCCCTGAAAATTGATTTGGTGGTTCGTTTTAACTTGATGATGTACTCGATCATGATGGCTTTGATTACACGCGGACTTTTAAGCTCGGCACCAGATATTCTTCAACCAATTTACCGCCGCGCATCCGCAGTATCCGCTGCGTCCGTTGTGCCAGTTCGAGATTATGTGTAACCAATACCAACGTCGTCCCTTTTTCTGTATTCATGCCAAACAAAAGGTCAGTAATGTGAGTCGCATTTTCTTCATCGAGATTCCCTGTCGGCTCATCTGCAAACAGAATCTTGGGATCTGTTATAAAAGCCCGGGCCATGGCCACGCGTTGTTGTTCGCCGCCGGAAAGTTGAGATGGATAATGATGCAAGCGATCCGACAATCCGACACGATCGAGCAGATCTTTCGCCTTCGGCCCTACATTACGTTCCCCCCTAAGCTCTAACGGTACCATTACGTTTTCAAGCGCCGTTAACGTGGAAAGGAGTTGAAAATTCTGAAAAACAAATCCGACATACTGATTCCTCACGTATGCCCGGTCATCTTCACTCATCGCATTTAACTTGAATCCCGTCAGGGAAACAACTCCTGATGTAGCAGTATCCAATCCGGCACACAGACCGAGCAGGGTGGTTTTTCCGCTTCCCGAAGGGCCAATTATAGCCAGAGAGTTACCCTGATCGACCGTGAAGGAAACATTATCCAGTACAATGAGCTCTTTATCACCTGAACGATATATTTTTGTAAGATTTTCTGCCTGCAGAATAGGAGTTGACATGGTTTTTGCGGATCAATACTTCTTGAAAGACGTTTTTGGGTTAAAAATTGTTACCGTTTGACGTAAAAGACAAAATGTTTATACATATGGGGTTAAAAATGCTTTTTATCGCTTTACTTCTGGGTATCGCTCAACCGATAGCTGCGCCTAAAGTAATCCTTTTTTATGGTGATAGCCTTACTGCGGGATACGGATTGTCGACGGAAGAAGCATTTCCTGCCCTTGTCGAAAAAAAGCTGAACAAAAATGAAAACACCGTGCGGGTCATCAATGCGGGACTCAGCGGTGAAACATCGGCCGGTGGCCTGACGCGTCTTGACTGGGTTCTCCGACAGAATATTGACATCTTCATTCTCGAGCTGGGCGCGAACGACGGGCTTCGTGGATTGCCGTTGGAGGAAACTCAAAAAAACCTGCAGGCTATCATCGATAAGGTGAAAGCGAAATTTCCGAAGGTCAAAATTGTTGTTGCCGGCATGATGGTTCCTCCCAACATGGGTCCTGAATACACTTCGAAGTTTCAAAAGATCTTTCCCGACCTTGCTAAGAAAAATAATGCAGCGCTAATTCCTTTTTTACTTCAAGATGTTGCAGGAAAGGAAGACCTGAATCTTGGCGACGGCATTCACCCCAATGTGGAAGGTCATAAAATTGTAGCGGAGAATGTCGTGAAGGTGCTTCAGCCACTTTTGTAAGAGCCAATGCGGATGAGAACAACCGATTGAATTTAAAAAAAAGCGGGCGTTAAAAATGAACGCACAATAATTTTAGAATTTTGCAATTTTCTAAAGTGCCATCCTCTATTCTTCTGTATTTTGCGGCCTCATGGCGCGCCTGATTTTCATTCTCTTCGGGATCACTTGCACCTTGCTCGAAGGGACGTGCCAGCACACACCCTACGTTATCTTAGTTTCTTTCGATGGCTTCCGACATGATTATCTCAAAAAGGTTGATGCTCCTAATTTTAAGTCGATCATAAAGAATGGAGCGCATGCTGCGGGCCTGATCCCCTCCTTTCCCAGCAAAACTTTTCCAAACCATTATAGCATAATCACGGGGCTATATCCCGGCAATCATGGTCTGGTGGACAACAGCTTCTATGACCCTGAACGAAAAGAGCTATATGAAATGAAGAACCGCCAAAGGGCGACAGATCCCTATTACTACGGGGGAACACCACTATGGGAGCTCAGCCGTCAACACGGAATTAAATCCGCTTCTTTTTTTTGGGTAGGTTCAGAGCTTCCTCAGCCAGGCCAGCATCCGGACTATTTCTTTCCCTACGACCAAACTATTGCCGACACCGTACGGGTTAATCAGGTAGTTCAATGGTTGAAGCTTCCGGAGGCGGAGCGGCCTCATCTAATTACATTATATTTTTCGTCTCCCGATGATGAGGGTCATTCGTTCGGGCCGTCTTCGAGGGAACTTAAAGAAGCAATAAAGCGAAGCGACGACCTGATGGGAAAACTGATGAAAGCGCTTAAAGAGATTCAACTGCCCGTAAACGTGATCATCGTGTCAGATCATGGGATGGAAGAGTTGAAAGAGGTTCCTGAAACCTACATTTTTTTAAACGAGATCATGAACCGACGGGATACGACCATTAAAGTGGTCAACGGGGGCACGCTGGCACATTTGTATTTCACAAACCCAGCATTGATCGGCTCGACTTATAAAACATTAAAATCGAAAGCAAAAAATTATTCCGTCTACAGAAAGGACGAATTTCCGGAACGGTGGCGTTATAAGTCACAGCGGTCAGGTGACGTCCTCATCACCGCTAAACCGGGATTTTACCTCGTTGACAGGGATAGAAAAAAATGGCTGGCCGACCTCCAGCCAGGAAGTGCATTTGGCGCTCATGGATACGATCCCGCTGCGACAAAAAACATGCTTGGAATTTTTTATGCTGTGGGTCCCAACATCAAGCCAGGCACGGTGGTAAAAGCTTTTGAAAATGTGCACATCTACCCCTTCATCGCCGCGATCCTGGGCCTCGCAACGCCTCCAATAGACGGCGATGCCAAAGTGTTGGAACACATCCTCGTGAAGTAGTGTCTGTCTGTATTGATCGCGCTTATTTTAACGGTATAGGTCTTTGAAAAAGAAACCTAGTCCTTCAAAATCCGCATTTCAACTCTCCGGTTCATGGCGCGGGCCGATTGCGTCATTTCGTTGGAAAGTGGCTGACTTCCCCCAAGCGCTTTGGTTTTGATGCGGTCCTTTGCGATCCCTTTTGAGACAAGATATTTTTTTACAGCCTCAACGCGCGATTCCGACAATTCCATATTCGCTTTTGCGCTTCCCTGATTGTCCGTATGGCCCTCGAGTTGAATGACCATTTTGGAATTCTCTTTCATCATCTGCGCCACCTCATCCAATTCGTCAAATGATTTTGGATCGATCACGGATTTACCCTGAGGAAAAATCAGATTGTCAAGACGCATGGTTTCACCCGAAGGGGTCAAGGTTATATCCCGCATTACTTTTTTATCTGGGCCGATGTCCTTTGGATCAACAATCACCGTACGGGGATTATAACCCTTTGCTTCCGCGGTGATTTGATACTTGGCGGTACCAAAAATGGGAAAGGAAAACGTGCTGTCGCTAAAGCGGCCGAAGATACTTCCCGTGGGAATGCTACTATACCTCACGTTGGCCTTAATTCCTTTACTGGTGCGTGAATCTGTAATTTTTCCCTGGGCGAGGATCTCCTCCTGGGCATACCCAAAACCTGTTGCCAGACTAAAGACAAAAAAGCTCAGCGATATTTTCTTCATTGTTAAGGGTGTATTTACTTATAATGGAAATTCCGGCAATTCTAACCCTTTGCTGAAATTTTGAAAATTAAATTCGACGATCAGAGCTCCAACTCTATGGTTTCACCTACACCAAATTCCCTGCCGGACTGCTTAGCAGAACTTTCAGAACGCTTTTCGTCCGCAATAGAGCCCTTTTCACCTGCTTTCAAACTTTCGGCTTGCCGATCTACCGGCTCACTTTCTTCGCTTTGCTGACTTTCCCCGAAGAGGCTTTGCTGCTCGCTTTTGAGTTTTGTTTTTTGCTCTTTGGGCTTTTGGCTTGCTTGCT
>DASUTP010000099.1:0-4880 GCA_036374515.1 Chryseolinea sp.
AAGGCCGGACGTACCTCAATCGGACACAAACGGTCCGTTGGATAAACACCCGGCAAGACCCGATTTCATTGTGCTCGCCTACGGTGCCATGACGATACCTTCCGATGTTGACTCGGCAGCAATCGCTAGGGTTCCACCGACTTTCATGTTCGGAACCGCCGAGGATGCGGTAAGCCTCCGGGGAATGTTGAAATTATATAACAGCCTATTTCAGGCGGGTGTGCCCGTTGAATCTCATTTTTTCCAAAATGGTGTCCATGGATCCGGGTTCGCAATCGGCGATCCCGTGCTGGGGGAGTGGCCTGTTCTTATGCACAACTGGCTGGCTGTGGGCGGATTCCTCACGGACAAACGACAGGTCTCTCTCTCCGGGCGTGTGTATCTCGACGGCCAGCCTTTATTGAAAGGAATGGTTATAATGACTCCGGTCGGGCAGTTGGGCGCACCGCCGGTAGTTGTCTACATGAACAACACTGGAACAGGCGAACTGGGGCGATTCAGTGTGCCAGCTAACCAAGGGCCTGTGGAGGGTAAATATCGCGTGGAAGTGAGACAGGACGCAACCAGGTGGATCAGCAATTCGCGACACCCTTTCATGATAAAAATGATGGGCAAACAACGCGAAGGAACCCTTACTGAGAACGACCGCAAGGAATGGGGAGAATTTTTACGACGGCGCGACCTGTCGCCAAGCATCGAGGACCAACGTATTTTTGCTCGTCAGCGGCCCAATGATAACAACGATTACGTCGTTTCCATTAAGGAGGGTGAAGAAGTAGCGATCGAAGTATTCAGCAAATAACCAGCACCAAACTCCAAATCACTATTTCCGACCCTAAGTATCTTAAGTTCTAAATTGATGTCTCCCGTGTTAAAGCGTTGACATGTTGTGATTTATATCCGATGACAAAATTTTCTTTGGTCGCACGATATAAAATTTTGCCACATAGCGCCGGGCCGGGCGCGCTTTGGGTAGAAGATTCCGCCCGCGAATCTCCTACCGTTACAATTTTGCGCCGGGGTTGCCCGTCATTTTACCAATGTGATGGTGCCCGTCCAGACATGGTCGGTCCGCTTGTCCGCAAGCTTAACGAAGCTGCTGGTTGTGCCACTTCCTGTCGCTCCTTTGAAACGACCTGTACCACCGGTTATCGTAAAGGGGTCCTTGAACTCGAGATCATAGTTAGGATTAGTGGTTGGGACGACTTGGCCCTGAGCATTGCAATGGAGTTCGTCGCCATTTGACGCTTTGAAAATACAGACCTTAGCGGGCCCATACTCGCCGGTCTCGAGATTGTTGCAGAACTCAGCATAAAAGCTAAAGCTTTCCAGCAAAGTACTGGTACCGTTTCCCTCCTGGATCACAAGAACAGTTGGCGGCGCACCACACGTGGCCTCGGGATTTGCGCCTTTTAGAAACGAAGAAAACTCGAGCTCGAAGGCTACAGTTTTGGTTTTAGCCTCGTCATCATCACAAGCTGAGATTGGACAAGACACGATCGTCCAAGCAAAGAGAATTGTTGCAAATTTCATAATCGTAAATTTTATCAGATCATTCAGACCTGGTTTAACATTGTCAAAAATTGGCGTGGACCACGGCCTGAAGCTTCTGACAAATTTGTGTTAAACATGCATGATGGATATAGCAAACTGGTCGCAAAGAAGTGTAAAATCTCCTGCGGTTTGGTTGAATTAACTGTATTTTGGTTGCATCACGCGGAAGGCGAGCGCGTTGAAGCGTTACTTTTAATTATTTGCGAGTTCCTTACGCTTTACTGGAAGATTCATTTTTTTCATCAGCATATCGTAGCGATCATCGTCGTGGAGCGATGCGACGCTGGGAAAACATTCAATGTAGGTAACAGGATAAATCTTTTGGTCACACGCCGCATTCAGAAGTTCAAAAGATCTGTCTGTAAATCCCAGGTAGCCCGCCATTAGTCCCATATGAAAAGGGTTTATTTTAGCAATTTCCGCTTGCGTGTCCCATTCGGTCCACAACGCCAACGCCTTTGCTCGATTGCCGGTCATAACATAAGTATGCGCCCGGCACATCTTCCACATGTCACCCGTTGGCGGAAGGTTGTCATGATATTTTACAGCATCCGCAGGCATGCCTTGCCTTAAGGCTATCCACCCCATAACCAGGTTGCCATAGGGAGAATTTTTCTCCAGGGCCAGCGTTTTCTGCGCGTATGTTTCCGCCGCTTCAAACTCGCTGAAGCGATAATATAGCAAAGCCAGCCAAGAATGATAATCTGGTGAAAACGGATCGATGGCTACAGCTCTGTGGGCGTGGTGAAGAGCCTTTTCTTTATCGCCAAAAAGGACATGGTACCAGGCATAGTGTGCATGAGCAAATTCATTGTTAGGATTAGCGATTAACGCCCGCTCAAAGGACTGTTTTGCCTTTTCCCAATTCCAGCTTTGATAGAGATAAAGCAATCCCAGCGCGGTGTGGGCTTTGTCCATGGTCGAGTCCAAACTAATTGCCCGTGTTGCCGCTGCGAAGCTGCGGTTAAAATTTTCCTCAGAAGATAATTGCCCGTGGCCATAGGCTGCGTACCCGAGCGCCAACGCTGCATTTGCAAAGGGATCTGCAGGGTCAATTTCTACGGCCTTATGAAAGTATTGAATTCCTGTCTCAAAGGATTCGGCAGTACCTTTATTCAGATGGTGCATGCCCCTCAGGTAACTTTTGTAAATCTCCGGGTTGGTAGTGCGCGCGAAAGTAAACCGCGCTTCTTCGTCGGCCGATAAATTCACCTTAATCTTATCAGCGATGTTTCTGATGACTGTATTTTGAATGCTCAGCACATTGTTCATTTTGTCGCGGTATTCCTGTGTCCAAAGGTGTCGCTCTTTCGGAAATACTTCGATCAGCTGAATGATGATTCGAAGACTGTCGCTTGCTTTCGATACTGACCCTTCTACAATGCCGGCAACGCCGAGTTCATTTGCAATATCCTTTAAAAGCATCCCGCTGTTTTGATATCGTAGGGTGGACGTCCGAGAGATCACTCTGATGGAGTTAATCTTTCCAAGTTCGCTGATAAGGGCATCGTGAATGCCATCTACAAAATAATCGTTATCGCCCTGTCCGGTGAGATTTTGCAGTGGCAGCACTGCAAGAGATCTTTCTTGCGTTTCCTCGCCGCGCAGAGAATACAAATAGTAGATCAACCCGGAACTGAATCCCGCCAAAAGCACGATGACTATCGCTATCGCTACTGGTCGTTTTCTTAGGGTTGCTGGTTTATGCGCGACGACGACCTTAATACCTTTGCGTACCTCGCCCGGCGAAACGCCGTAGTACTTTTGGAATACTTTGTTGAAATAGCTTGGGCTATTGAATCCTACCCGGTATGCTACTTCTGAAACTGTAGCGGCGCCCGCTTCCAAAAGTTGCAATGCCCGCTGAAGCCTCGTTTCCTGTATAAGGTCGCTCGCAGACTTTCCGGTGATTTTTACCAGTTTTCTATGCAGCATCGATCGGCTAAGACCCGCTTCCGAGGAGAGGATGTCAACGGTAAAATGCTCATTGCCCAGATTATCGGCGATGATCTGATTTACTTTTTGAAGGAACCGAGCATCCATTGATGGTTCTGGAACGGTTTCCATGATGCCTTTTTTGTGACCGGAATAGTAAGTTACGCAATTAAGCCATAGGATAGGCGGAACTCCTGAATTTATGTGGGATGCCAAAAGACAAAAAATATCGAAGAATATTCCAGGCTTCTGTAATTTTTTCTTCCCGCTCTATACTAAAGGACCAAGCAGCTAATTATGCACAAGGACTTTGTAGAGGTACTTAATAATCACCGCGCACTGATCTATAAAGTATGCCATTTGTATTGTGACGATCCGGAAGACCGGAAGGATCTTTTTCAGGAAATCGTATTACAAGTGTGGAAGTCGCTTGACAACTTCCGTCAGGAATCTTCAATAGGAACTTGGATGTATCGAATTGCCCTGAACACCGCTATTACCCATCTAAGGAAGGAAAAAAGATCGCCTGGAAAAGTCTCGCTCAGCGGCATCGATATTCCCGATCTGAACGACAGCTTGGAAAAAGAAGATCAGCTCAAGCAGCTTTCCAAGGCAATTGAAACTCTTGACCGCATCGACAAGTCAATTATCCTGCTATACCTCGAAGAAAAAAGCTACGAGGAGATCAGTGAAATCACCGGTCTGACCCGCACAAACGTTGGCGTGCGGCTCAACCGTATTAAAGCGAAATTGTCAAATACATTAGTAAACCGATAAGATATGGAGCTGGAAATGTTAAAACAATCATGGGCCTCTCTCGACAAAAAAATTCAGCATGCAGCAATATTTAATCAAACGTTGGTAGAGCGTATCATTGCATCGCGTGTAATGACCACCGTCGATAAAATTAAAAGCCTTTATAATGGTTTTTATATTGTTTTGTCCGTTGAAAGTGTGGCCCTGCTCGCTGTGCTCGCCGGAAACCCTTTTGATTTCAAGTACACCCTTCAGTACTTGCCGTATGCGCTGTTGCTCATTGGGGTTATCATCGCTTTTTTCAATCTCCTGCACTTGTCGCGTTCTATGGCAAGACTCTCTGCAAAGAGCGCCATCGATCAGTACGTAAAAGGCATCGTGTCTATTTATGACCGGAATAAAAGATTTGAACGTTGGTTTGGTCTTAGCTTTCTTGCAGTGGGATTTTTAGTACCTTTTTCGTTCTTGCCCAATAAAATCACACGACTGGGCTTGGTAGGCGCCTTGATCGATACTGGCATCATGATCATAATCACGTGGGTCTTGTTTTTTCTCGCTTTTAAATTTGGCTTGTTCAGGAACAGGCATAAGGAGAGGTTGCAAAAAGACCTTGACGAATGGAAGGAACTGAGAGC
>DASUTP010000100.1:0-3568 GCA_036374515.1 Chryseolinea sp.
GCCGGCGGACACAATGTGATTATGATCGGGCCTCCCGGCGCCGGTAAAACGATGCTCGCCAAACGCCTTCCCACCATTCTCCCGCCGCTAACCCTGAACGAGGCGCTGGAGACGACCAAGATTCATTCGGTAGCGGGAAAAATTCAGCGCAATGCTTCATTGATGACCATCCGGCCGTTTCGCGCGCCACATCATACTATTTCTGATGTTGCCCTGGTGGGAGGCGGTGGCAATCCGCAGCCTGGAGAAATTTCTCTTGCCAACAACGGTGTTCTTTTCTTGGATGAGTTACCGGAATTTAAACGTACTGTCCTGGAAGTTATGCGTCAACCGATGGAAGAACGCAGAGTCACCATTTCACGGGCAAAAGTTTCCCTGGAGTATCCTGCCAACTTCATGTTGATCGCCAGCATGAATCCCTGTCCCTGCGGTTACTACAATCACCCGGAGAAGAACTGTGTATGCGGCCCGGGTGTCGTACAACGTTACCTAAACCGCATAAGCGGACCGTTGCTGGACCGAATCGACCTGCATGTCGAGGTTGTGCCGGTAAGTTTCGACGAGATGACAGCCAATCGAAAATCGGAAAATAGCATGGAGATCCGGGATCGTGTTGTGAGAGCCCGTCAGGTGCAGGCCGAGCGTTTTAAAGAACAGGAAAGCATTTATTGCAATGCCATGATGGCTTCCAACCAGGTAAAGGAAATTTGCGCGGTGAACGAGGCAGGTAAAAGTTTATTAAAGACGGCCATGGAGAGACTGGGACTTTCCGCGCGTGCCTACGACAGGATTTTAAAAGTTTCGCGGACTGTTGCTGACCTTGCCGGCTCAGCAGAAATTAAAACGGAACATTTGGCGGAAGCGATACAGTACAGAAGTTTGGATCGTGAGAGCTGGGCCGGCTGAAACAAGGACAGCATTATGTGCGCTTGCGTTAACGTTTTGTCGTTCGGAAACATTTTCAATCTGTGCAGGAAAGATGACATGATTTGTATCACAAAACACTATCAGTGGAAAGTCGTGGCTTCGGCGCATGCTGATAGGACTGACGGACATAAAACTATGGAGGTTTCAACTCATGGCAATAGTTCCTATCTTCGTTCGCTCCACCAAACAGCTCTTATGCAAACCATCCTTGGTGCAAACGGCGTCATTGGCCTGGAACTTTCCAAGGTTCTTCCGCAGTATACGACACAAATACGCCAGGTGAGCCGGAATCCAAGGAAAGTCAACGCCAGCGATGAGATTGTCAACGCCGATTTATTGCACTATCACCAAACGGAAAAAGCTGTGGCGGGAAGCGATTTGGTTTACCTCCTGGCGGGATTGAAATACGATACAAAAATCTGGCATGAGCAATGGCCAAAAGTCATGCGAAATACCATCGACGCCTGCAAGAAACATAATAGCAAACTGATATTCTTCGACAACGCCTATGCCTATGGCTACGTCCAGGGTCCTATGACGGAACAAACACCCTTCAATCCAAACAGTAAAAAAGGCGAAGTACGCGCGCGCGTTGCAACGATGCTGCTGGATGAAATCCGGCAACAAAATATTCAGGGAATGATCATACGTTCAGCGGATTTTTATGGGCCAGGGGCGTTGCTGAGCCTGACCCACAGCACGGTAACAACCCGGCTGCAAGCGGGAAAATCGCCGCAATGGATTGGCGATCCAAATACAGTGCACACCTTTACCTACACGCCAGACGCGGGAAGAACCGTAGCCATGCTTGCAAACGCACCTTCCGCGTTTAATCAAACCTGGCATGCGCTGACCAGCAAACAAATAATCACCGGGGAAGAATATGTTCGAATGGCGTGTCAGGCAATTGGCCAGCCCTACAAAGGCGTGACAGGGATGTCGAAATTTGGTGTGCGGATTTTAGGCATTTTTGTGCCTGTGCTCCGGGAATTTGTTGAAATGATGTACCAGTTTGAAAATGATTACATTTTTGATAGCAGCAAGGCAGAAAAATTTCTGGGTATCTCAGCGACTTCCTATACCGACGGAATTGCCGCCACGATGGCCCTCTGACATGGCAAATGCAGGTTTTTACACATTTTTGGCTCTGAGTAAGGAAATTTTCGCGCAAAAATCTTCCTCTATGATGATTTTAATCATTTTCAGGTCTCACGTATTTCTTCACCTTTAAGAATTGCCATAACCATCGTTCGAAAAAAATATGAATTGTCGTTTCTGCAAAAAGCCTGTTACGGTAAAATTTGCTGACCTCATCAACTGTCCACCATCAAATTCTTTTTTGTCCTTCGAGCAACTGAATGAGCCGGAGCCATATTATCCACTGGCTGTTTATGTTTGCGAAAATTGCTATCTGGTTCAGGTAGACGAATTCAAAAAAGCGAGGGAAATCTTTAACAGTGACTACGTTTACTTCTCTTCCTATTCAAGAAGCTGGGTCGAGCATGCGCGACTATACGTTGAAGATATGGTGAAGCGATTTGGCTTCAACAGCAAGTCATTTGTCATTGAGATCGCATCGAACGATGGATATCTTTTGCAGCACTTTAAGAACCAGGGAATCCCCGTACTGGGTATCGAGCCAACAAAAAATACGGCAAACGTCGCCATCTTAAAAGGCATTCCGACAATTACCGAATATTTTACTGCCGAGTTCGCTTATAAGCTCAACCAACGCCGCAAAAAGGGAAATTTGCTGATCGGAAATAATGTCCTGGCGCACGTGCCAGACATCGACGACTTCGTAGAAGGATTGAAACTTGCGCTGCGTAGAAACGGTGTGATCACGATGGAATTTCCGCACCTCCTGAGGCTGGTCGAAAACTGTCAGTTTGATACCATCTACCATGAGCATTTTTCCTATTTGTCGTTTACAACCGTCAAGAAGATTTTCGAGGCGCATGCACTAGACCTGTTTGATGTGGAGGAGCAACCAACGCATGGCGGGTCACTTCGTATATTTGCCAAGCATAAAAAAGATGTCGGCAAAGCAATATCACCGCGTGTCAATGAAATGCTTCTGAAAGAACGCAACGCCGGATTGACAACTTTGGAATATTATCAGAATTTTCAACGGCGGATGGATGATATCAAATACAAGCTGCTCACCTTTTTATTGGATCAAAAGAGAGAAGGTAAGAAAGTGGCGGGTTATGGCGCGGCAGCAAAAGGCAACACGTTATTGAATTACGCTGGGATCAAAGGAGATGATCTTATCCAATTTGTAGTAGATGCTTCGCCGTCAAAGCAGGGCAAGTATCTTCCCGGAAGTCATATCCCCGTATGTCATGAAGATAATATTAAGGCATCACGCCCTGACTATATCATAATATTTCCCTGGAATCTGAAAGAAGAGATCATGCACCAGCTGGCCTATGCTTCCGAGTGGGGTTGCCAGTTCGTGGTCCTTATTCCGGACCTTCAAATATTCAAAGCACTTCCCATCGAGGAAGCTGCATAGGGCACACCTGCTGTGTTCCTTAGCGTGCTACCGGAATATTTCGTCGGCTGCGAAGGAACGATAGCGTATTCGTTGTCATTCGCCTTTTTTATTTTGTTAATACGCACACGGTTGTCCGCCTTT
>DASUTP010000101.1:0-4894 GCA_036374515.1 Chryseolinea sp.
ACTTGAGATCTGAAAAATTTCTTTTGACAACCGGCGGGATAATTTGTAGACCTCAAGCTCTCGAAAGCTTTTCGCAAATACCATATAATACACAACTGGAATAAAACCTAAAAAACCGTCCTACCGGCACCTCTTACCAACTACAACTTACCTCTTACATTTCACTAAGCCACCTTCAGCTTACTATACTGCGACTTATTAAACTTCTCTTCAGCATAGGCGCGGTTGATCACGAGACGATCGGTGGTTTTTTCGGAGGGAAGCTCGAACATGGCATCATTGATTACTGCCTCGCAGATGCTCCGCAAACCACGGGCACCCAGTTTGAATTCCATGGCTTTCTCTACGATGAAATCAATTGCGCCGTCTTTAAATTCCAATTCGATGCCTTCCATATCAAACAGCTTCTTGTACTGTTTTAGCAACGCATTTTTTGGTTCAGTAAGAATTTTTCTGAGGGCATTTCTGTCCAGTGGATTCAGATATGAAACCACAGGCAAACGTCCAATCAGTTCGGGAATGAGTCCGAAGCTTTTGAGATCCTGTGCTGTGATGAATTGCAACAAATTATCTTTATCCAGACTGCCGGGATGCGGGCCTTCGTGTCCGGCGGCAAACCCCAAAGGACGAGTATTCAATCGATTAGCAATGAACCGGGAAATTCCTTCAAAGGCTCCTCCGCAGATGAAAAGAATATTTTCCGTGTTCACAGTTATCATCTTCTGGTCAGGATGTTTTCTCCCACCCTGCGGTGGTACATTGACGGCGGTTCCTTCCAGCAACTTCAGGAGCGCCTGCTGTACGCCTTCGCCGCTTACATCGCGCGTGATAGAAGGATTATCCGACTTGCGGGCGATCTTGTCAATTTCATCGATGTAAACAATACCGCGTTCAGCGGCCTCCACGTTGTAATCTGCGGCCTGGAGCAACCGTGTTAAAATGCTTTCCACGTCTTCCCCGACGTAGCCTGCCTCCGTCAAAACGGTTGCGTCGGCAATGCAAAAGGGGACCTGCAAAAGTTTGGCGAGGGTGCGGGCGAGGTAAGTCTTACCTGTTCCTGTTTCGCCAGCCATAATAATATTGGACTTTTCGATGAGCACATCGTTATCGAGCTTTCGCTGCATCAACCTTTTAAAGTGATTGTAAACAGCTACAGCCATAATCTTTTTTGCCTCGTCCTGGCCGATCACATATTCATCCAGGAATTTTTTGATTTCCAGCGGCTTGATAAGTTTAAAATTAGGGGAAAAGCCAGCTTCGCTCTTGCTTTTCTTTTCCTCACCCAATATTTGATTTGCCTGAGTAACACATTTATCACAAATGTGGGCGTGAATTCCCGAGATCATAAGATCTACGTCTTTTTTACTCCTTCCGCAAAATGAACACGTTACTTCAGCCATAGATTGTCAATTGAATGATTTTTATGCACAAGAACCGTCAAAGATAGTCAAATTTAGTGCCTTTTGACGTTAAAACGGTCTTAGTTTTTCTTACGCTCTAAAACCTCGTCAATTAGGCCATAGGCCTTGGCTTCGGCAGCCCTCATCCAATAATCGCGGTCGGAATCTTTCTCAATTCGGGCATATTCCATACCACTATGCTTCGCCAGGATGTTGTAAAGGTCCTTTTTCACCTCCAGCGTCTGTTTTAACGAAATTTCCATATCCGAGGCCTGTCCCTGCATACCGCTCATGGGCTGGTGGATCATAACCCGCGAATGCGGTAATCCTGACCGCTTTTTGGCCGCTCCGGCGGTCAATAAAACAGCGCCCATGGAGGCTGCCAACCCCGTACAAATGGTTGCGACGTCCGGATTGACGTACTGCATTGTGTCGTATATGCCCAATCCCGCGTAAACGGACCCTCCCGGACTGTTTATGTACATTATAATGTCCTTTCGCGGATCCGATGATTCCAAAAACAGTAACTGTGCTGTTATCAGGTTAGCGATCTGGTCGTCGATTCCCATGCCTAAAAAAATGATCCGGTCGGATATAAGCCTTGTGAACACATCTATGGCGCGAAAGTTACCGGGACGTTCTTCAATAACATACTGCGTCATATTGTGAATTTGATTTGCGTAGCCATCTATTTTGTTTGCATAACTATCGATGGTGTTACCGCTCATTCCAAGGTGGTGGACTGCATACTTCCTGAATTCGTTACTGTTATTCATAATTTGAAATTTATGTCTTTTTTGACTTAGGTTTGATTGGATCACAAAGTCATTGATGAACAATCATAGCTATCCTTTGGTGAAATTCCAACCGTAAAACCCCGATTAAATGAAAATGGTTTTATTCAGCACTTGCCCGAACAAAACCATAGTCGTTTTTCTTTCTGATTTATTGTAACGTAGCTAGAACTGACTGACTTGGCATTCGAACGTTTTACTATCGGCTGCGCGGACTAGTGTTTATGCTCTTCAACAATTTTTTTGAACTCATCGACAGACACTTTCTTTTCCTGCACGGTGATTTTTTCGCGGATCAGCCTGAGAATTTTTTCAGCCCGTAGTTGGTTATACAGCTTCATGAAATTCTGGCCATTTTCATTTTGAAGATAATTGTCAGTGATTCCATCCAGCTTGTCGGAAATTTGATCGGCGAAAGCTTTCCCACCGAACTGAGCGATGATCAGGTCCTTTGCTTTTGCGCGAACTTCGTCTGCTTCAACGGAAATTTTATTGTCTTCTGCAATCCGGTTCTTAACAAGATCCCATTTCAATCCGCGTTTATATACGTCGAATTCCTTTTCGATAATTTCGTCGGTTACTTCACCCCTGCTCGACATCTTTAACCACGTTTTCAGAAAATCGTCCGGAAGATTTATCGACGTATGTTCCACATAATAATCTTCGATATGGTGCTCAAAGAAATGATCCGATTCGCGCTTATAATTTTCGCCTATGGTTTCTTTGATCTTATTGACAAATTCTTCCTCCGAAGTTACGGCATCCTTTCCGAAAACGCGGTCGAACAGCTCTTGATTTAATTCAGCCGGCTCGGTGCGGCTAATGGTGTTGATCTTGAAGATATATCTGCCTTTTGCGTTCTTTGCCTCTTCGGGTGACTGCCCCAAAAGCTGCGCGATATGAGCGCTGTCTGAAAATAACTTGCTGATCTCAAACTCGACCTGGTCATCCTTTTTCAGTCCGATGAATTTCTTCTGCTCTTTTTTCTCAACGTTTTCGATGCCTATGAATGCATGCTCGCGCTTGAAGTCGGGATCCGCAGAATGTAATTCGCCGAATAGGTTGTCCGTGGCCTCACTGGTTTCGGGATAACTTACTTTGCCAAATCTCTTCCTGAGATCGTCGATTGTTTCGTCTATGATTTTTTTGTCGACTTCAATAGGATAAGATTTTACTTTCACTTTTGGAGAAAGTTCATAGCTAAAATCTTCTACCAGTCCGATCTGATAATCAAACTCAAAACTTTTCTGGGTATCCCAGTCGATGCTCATCGCCTTCTCCTGGTCTGGCAGCGGCTCTCCCAAAATTTTTATATTGTTTTCTTTGATATAATCTGACAATTTGTGCGAGAGCAGATGATTGACTTCTTCCACCAGGATTGACTTGCCAAACATCTTTTTAATTACACCGGTCGGAACCTTGCCTTGGCGAAAACCTTTTATGTTTGCTTTCCGGGCGTAGTCCTTAACTTTTTCTTCAACATTGGGTTGATAATCACCTTCGGTTACTCTAATTTTAATTAAACCTTCGGTGCTGTTTTTTTTGTTCAGTGTTATTTCCAAAGCTCAAACGTTTGTTGTTTTTACCAAATAAACCAAGAACCCTCAAGGCCCGCAAAATCACGGACATCGAGGGTTCGATGGTGCGGATGGAGGGACTCGAACCCCCACGCCTTTCGGCACCAGATCCTAAGTCTGGCACGGCTACCAATTACGCCACATCCGCAAAAAGGAGGGGCAAATTTATAGATAATTCAGAAATAAGAAATAGTTTAAGTTTGTTATAAAAAAAAAGACGGTTTAAGCTGAAATGAGCACTTTTTATTCAGGTTTAACTAAAGCTTACAGATGGTAATAGACACCGAGCAGGAGAAGAGAGAGATTATTAGTCGATACAGGAGGCTGTTACGCAAGGCCAAACCCATACTGAAAGATGGTGATGCCAAACTCATAAAAAAAGCCTTTACAATTTCGTTAGAAGCGCATAAGGACATGCGCAGAAAATCAGGAGAGCCTTTCATCTTCCATCCTTTAGCGGTAGCGGAAATCTGTGTCGAGGAGATTGGCCTGGGTACCACTTCCATTATATCGGCCTTAATGCATGACGTAGTGGAAGATACGGACATTGAGCTGGCGGACATCGAACGGATGTTCGGAAAAAAAATAGCGCGTATCATCGACGGCCTTACCAAGATCAGAGGGGTTTTTGAATATGGCACCTCACAACAGGCTGAAAATTTTCGGAAAATGCTTTTCACGCTTTCCGAGGATGTTCGCGTAATCCTGATAAAGCTAGCCGACCGGTTGCACAACATGCGCACGCTCGACAGTATGCCGCGCCATAAGCAACTAAAAGTAGCGAACGAAACAATTTATTTGTACGCGCCACTTGCCCACCGGCTTGGCTTAAATGCATTCAAAACAGAACTGGAAGACCTCTACCTGCGCTTCACCGACCGGCAGGTGTACGATTCAATTGCTCAAAATATTGATGCGACAAAGGCCGTCCGGACGAAGTTCATAAAGCAATTTATGGTGCCGATCAAAGATGAGCTGGACAAGCTTAAGATCAACTTCGAAATCATCGGACGCCCAAAATCCATTTATTCGATTTGGAATAAAATGCGAAAACAAAACATCCCGTTTGAAGAAGTTTTCGATCTGTTTGCCATCCGGATAATTATCGATACACCTGTCGATC
>DASUTP010000102.1:0-4138 GCA_036374515.1 Chryseolinea sp.
GCTTGAGAGTTAGCGTGAACATTATTTATTTCACGCAAAGTCCGCAAAGATTAATTCGACAAGACTGCAAAGAATGATTTCCAATAAGATTCTAACTAAGGTTAAGTTGCAGGCAAGCCAATTCTGCGGCCTTAGCGTGTATGTATTTACTTTTGCGGCCTTTGCGTGAACGGTATTTATTTCACGCAAAGTCCGCAAAGTTTTAATTCGCAAAGAAAGCAAAAAATGATTTCAAGAAGATTCAAGGTCAGGTTAAGTGGCAGTCGAACCAATTCTGCGGCCTTGGCGTGTGGATTTACTTTGCGGCCTTTGCGTGAACGGTATCTATTTCACGCAAAGTCCGCAAAGAAGATTCAAGGGCAGGTTAAGTTCCAGCGAACGAGTTCCTGCTGCCTTGGCGTGGGATTACTCGCGCCTTGGACGTGAAAAACCAAAACTTAACCCAGAAACGCCTTTAACGTTTTGCTTCGCGAAGAACTCCTCAACCGGCGGAGTGCTTGCTCTCTAATCTGACGAACCCTTTCCCTCGTGAGATGACATTGATCCGCAATTTCCTCGAGTGACTTTGGTTCGGTTCCACACAGACCAAAAGAATGAACTATAACATCTCGCTCTTTTTCCGTCAACGTTATTAATGAGCGGTCAATTTGTGCGCGCAGGGATTCCACCATCAACGCTGAGTCCGGCGGTTCCTCTGTGTTCTCCAATACATCTTGCAAACTGTTGTCCTCACCCGAAGCAAATGGCGCGTTCATGGAAAGGTGCCGGCCCCCAGTGCTTAAAGCCTTGTCTACATCCTCCACAGAAATATCCAAGGAGTCCGCAACTTCCTGATTCGAAGCTTCCCGCTGATATTTCTGTTCCAACTGTGAAAACGTTCGGCTGATCTTGTTGAGAGAACCGACACGATTCAGAGGGATGCGTACAATTCGGGATTGTTCAGCCAACGCCTGCATGATCGATTGTCTGATCCACCATACAGCATACGAAATGAATTTAAATCCCCGCGTTTCATCAAACCTTTTTGCTGCTTTGATGAGGCCTACATTTCCTTCGTTAATCAAATCACTTAACGCCAGACCACTGTTCTGATATTGCTTGGCAACCGATACAACAAATCTCAAATTAGCTTTCGTAAGCTTTTCCAGCGCCACCTGATCTCCCTCCCTGATCCGCTTCGCTAACTCCACTTCCATTTCTGCTGTAATAAGCTCAACCTTGCCAATTTCCTGAAAATATTTTTCAAGGGATTCGCTTTCCCTGTTTGTGATCTGTTTTACTATTTTTAGCTGACGCATATATATTATTTCAATTTTATTCTAATCCCAAAATATCCTTCGCTTCCAGACGCGGTTTCTAATAGAAATGACGGCCATCTTGAATGCGTTGCGCCTTACGGCGCATTTGGCGCGGCACTCAGCGCAAGGGTTTGATTTGGATTCCTGCAAACGATGTAGCGGTTATGCTACCGTCCGCTGTAGATTCAACAATCTTGCCTGGAAAAAGATTCTAGAAATAATCTTTTATGATAGCCGCGTAGAATAAGGGTACCGGCGGGTTAGGAACGTAAAATTGCCGGTTATTACGGGTTCGTCGCTTGCCGAAGTCCTCGAAAAAGATAATGCCAACCTACTCTTCTTTCAGGACAGCCGAAGGATTAAGTGAAGCAGCGCGTAAAGCAAGGTATCCAACACAAATGAGCGCTAAGATCAACTCAACGCCAAAAGCGACAATATAAACCACGGGGTGAATGGTCACTCTATTGTCTATAGGAATGGTGTTCAACCATTCCTGCATTATAAGCCATGAAGTAGGAGTTGCAATAAGCAATGCCATGAGCATTAACCGGATGTAGTCCTTGTTGATCATTATATAAATTCCTGACAACGATGCACCAAAAACTTTCCTGACGCCGATTTCCTTTTTGCGCTGCTCGGCAGAATAGGAAACCAGTCCAACGAGGCCCATGATGGCTATGACTATGGAGAGCCCCGTGAAAATCAGGAACAGTGCCGCCAACCTCTGCTCTTGCTTATATTGGCTTTCAACATCTTCATCGTAGAATGAATATGAGAACGGTACCGCTTCTGCAAGTTGATTCCATTTGCCTTCAATTTGCCTGATTAACCCCGAAAAATCCTCAGTCTTGTAACGGACTAAAGTAATCCGGTCCTGACCGAACATGTTAGAATGTATGTTGTAAAACATGAATGGAAATATATTCTCCCGTAATGAATGCAAATGAAAGTCTTTCGCTACACCAATGATCTCTTGCGCACCCACATCGTCACCGAGGTACCTGATTCTCTTTCCCAGTGCTTCGTTTGGCGTCCACCCAATCAGATTACAAGTGGTTTCCGTAATAATAATTGAATTCATGTCCGAAGGTCTGTTTTTATCAAATGTCCGACCAGCTACAAGTGATATCTTAGTCGTCTCAAAAAAATGTTCATCAATTTTGTAGTGTGAAATAGAAAGTTTCCGGTCTGATCCCTCTGCGGTGTAGATGTCTTCGAGGCGACCCCGGATATTCATAGACAAAGACGCATTCATTACCCCCGGCAGACGAGATACTTCTTCGCGAAAGGATTCAATCTGATTGCCCAATTTCTCAGAATGGTTAATAACCAGCAAATTCTCTGCATCGAATCCAACGTTTTTGGATTGAAAAAACTTTAGCTGTTGGAACACTACAAGTGTAATGACCATCAAGACGATGGAAATGGTAAACTGAAATATGACCAGTGAATTTCTTGCCTTTGATCGCTTAAAGCCCGAAAGCAGTTTGCCCTTTAACACTTCAGAGGGCCTGAACGAAGTAAGGTAGAACGCAGGATACAAGCCTGCCAAAAAACCGACCACTATCGGTGTCAGAACCAGAAGTCCTAAAATCTTGACGCGATCGAGTGTTGAAAAAGAAAATTGAACACCAATAATGGGCTGTATTATCAGTCTTAAAATTTCCATTATACCCAATCCCAGCAACGTTGCTGCAAAGGCCATCATGATGTGTTCAATCTGGAACTGAACGATCAACGATTTCCTCAGCACGCCGAGCGCTTTCTTCACTCCCACTTCCTTTGATCTTTTCGCTGCTCGGGCTGTGGACAAGTTTATAAAGTTTATGATTGCGATGACAAGAATAAAAAAGCCAACAGCGCTAAACACGTATACATACATGACGTCGCCTTTCGATCCCAGGCGGTTCCCTATTATTGAAGAATGCAGGTGAATATCTTTAACCGGATGAAGGAACAAATTCCACCCGCCCCGCTCCTTCTTAAATGCGTCGTAGTCCATTTCAAGTTTTTGAAACGTCGCCAGGGCGTGACGGTCGGGTATATTTTTTAACTTGTCCCTGAGGTTTGCAAGATCGGCGTTCGGTTTTACTTTTACATAGGTGACTACCTGGGTAAATATCCAGCTCCACTCAAATTCTTTCATCATCGGGTTCGTATGCATCGAAATCAGATAGTCAAAATGAAAGTGAGCGTTGGTAGGTTGTTTCCTGGTAACGCCTGTCACTTCCACGGTAATCCGTTCATCACCGATCTGGATGATTTTGCCAAGCGCCGGAAGATCACCAAAAAGTCGTTGCGCTGCTTCATCTGAAAGCACTACCCTTCCGACGCCATTGAGCGCGGTTGCCTGGTCTCCCTCCTTTAGCTTAAAGCCAAAAAATGAAAAAAAATTCGAGTCAGCCGCCAGCACTTTCTCTTCGTTGATCGCCACAACGTCACCACCAGGTTTCGTGTAGCGCACCAACTGTCCCCCTGGTGTATTGACCCTTAGAACAGCATCGATTTCCGGAATCTCGCCCGCGATGGCAGCTGCAACGGCCGGGCCGGTGGAATTGAATACACCGCCTTTCGGGTCCCAGATGTTAGTTTGCGTAATACAGAACATCCGGTCGATATCAGGGTGAAAATTGTCATAACTCAATTCATGTGCGACATATAAAAAGATAACCATCGTCGTGCCCAGTCCCAGCGCCAGACCAAAAATTTTGATAAGGGCGTAATACTTTTCCCGAAGGATACCTCGAATCGCCGTCTTAAAATAGTTCTGAATCATGATTGACGTGTTGGTGTGACTGGTTTTGGAAAATTATTCTGTTCTTAACGCGTCGATGGGATTT
>DASUTP010000103.1:0-4675 GCA_036374515.1 Chryseolinea sp.
ATAGGATGGGCTTCAACAAAAGAAATCGTAGCACTTTGCGCATCCTACAAATTTAAGTGACGAGTTGGAATATAGTACATCCAAACAATTGCTGCGCATTGATTTCAACTTTTAGATGGTTCATTGTAATTAAATGCTTTATGAAGAATTCGGCGAAAAAATCCGTGACGCTTAAGCGCGATATCAATCCAATGCCGAAACAGATCCGGGCTTTGCTGGTCGCGAAGCGCTTGTTAAAAAAATACAATGCGCGGCCGCCCTATCAACGGAACGACTATCTCGGATGGATTTCCGGCGCTAAACTTGAGACAACGAAAGAAAAAAGGATCAGTCAAATGTTATCAGAGCTTCAAAGCGGCGATCGTTATATGAATATGCGCTGGTCTGGGAAATGATCATTTTTCCAGAAGATCCTTAAGATTTTTCAACACAGTCGCCCAATTTTGCTCAGAGTGTTTCCGGACCTCCTCGTTGGCAACATTCTCTTGCTTTACCGTCAACGCGGTTTCACCATTTTCCTCGTATAGCTCGTAGGTAATGTTGGCATAATTCTCGGGTAAGTCAGGAAGGTTGGAAAATGAGCTTAAATAGGTGTATTGGAACAGCTTTTCAGGTTCGCTTTTTAGAATAACGCCCTTGTCGACATATTTTTTGCCTTCCCATTCGCCTTTAAACTCCAGCGAACTGCCTTCTTTCCAGTCAGACACAGCTTGCGTTCCGAAAAAATATTGTCTGATGACGTCAGGGTTGGTAAGCGCATCCCAGACACGTGAGGCGGGAGCCGAAATGTTGGTCGATGCTTTCGCGATTAGATTTGCTGCCATAAAAGTTTTTTCAGTATAAACAATTAAATGAGAAAATGTTCCGCGACATCCTTTACCAGCTCAAAATGAATTCTCCGTTTTCGTCGACGATGTTGCTATACTTTTCCCTGAAGACGAGATCGCCAGGAGCAAGTTGAAATTTTTTTTCGGCAAAAAATTCATCCAGATAGAAAAGTTTTGCTTCAAAACCTTCCAGTATAAACTCGTCGATCTTATAGAAAGGATCTTTGCTTTTCTTTAGAAATTCGGAAATTTTTCCCGCGAAGAGCCCCACTTTCTTTTGCATTTCAAAGCTTACCTGTCGGCGAAAAAGCTTGGGCATTATCAGGATACCATAGTCGTCGCCGGAATTAAACTCGGTGACATTTTTTCTGAATTGTAAGCTGTACCTGAATTTGCCCGTGTCTGATCGAAGATATTTCCAAACACGATTTTTCATTTTACCCTTTTTTGTCGCTGACAAAATATTCGGCATCTCACCCTCACTCATTGAAGTGTAAAAAGTCGGCACAACCCAACCTTCTTTTGCCAGCCAAAGGTTTAGGTCAACAGTTCTGCCGTTCTTTTTTACGTTTACGTTGGCGACAAAGCGACCGTAAGTATCGACTACCTCACGGGGTTTTTCAACGTTGTGCGAAATAACTTCACAGTTAACAACAACCTTGTTGATACTTCGCAGAAACTTACGAAGGGCAAATGTCGAAGATTCAGCAAGGTTCTGTCTGAAGGATTTGTTCTTTTCATTGTACTCGGCTCTGATGGCGGATGTTACCAGCGGATCATTTTGCAGCGGAGGTGCCTTGTAATGTAATTCGGGAGCGTCGACACCCTGAAAACGCACTTTGATCTTGTTGTTTTTCAGAAGCTTCGTTCTACTCTTTCCAATGACGGAGGCGGTATTAAAAATCCGCGTTTTCCGGTAAGGCGACTGATTGTTTTTCCGGTAGAAAAAGGAATCCTCATCGACCGATACAAGGATGTTGGAGGTATCGGCGTCCGATAGTCCCTCTGGCCAAAATTGTTTCAGCTCAATCTGCCCCTTGATTTTTAAAGTACCCATGATGTCAGATGTTAAAATTATCACAACATGAAATTTCCGTCAGTAACTTTAATAAACGAAGCTCGCTTGGCGTCAAGTTAACTAGGGCCACTAACAAGGAATGTCAATAAAGGTATACAATTGACCTTAAAATGACCTTACCTGTTTTCAGTGAAATTATTTGACCCTTCATTCGAAAAGGAATTTTTTTAGTTTTGAAATTATGATTTCCATTAAAGGCATAGACGTTGTCAAATCGGGTGTAAAACTCTTTACAGATTTTTCGTGGGAGGTTGCCTCAAATGAAAATTGGTTAATCGCCGGCCGCAATGGAAGCGGGAAAACGCTGTTGCTCGAAGCACTTGCCGGCAAGACACACTTCGCCAAAGGAGAAATCCAGTATGACTTCGTTGTGTCTGATACGTGGCAGGAGCGGTATGAAGAAAAAAGAAGGTTTATCTCGTATATTCCTGCACACGCGCTTCATACCTACTTGAATGGAAATCAGGATTTGTTTTATCAGCAACGCTACTATGATATCGGTGACGACAAAGTGCCAACCGTTCGGGATCTGATGGGGGCCGCAACTGCCGGGCTGCCTGCAATGGAGATCCCTGAAAGTTTATCCATCGATCATTTACTGGGTGTAAAGATCACAAGGTTATCGAATGGACAGTTGAAGAAATTTCTTTTGATTAAAAGTTTCTTAAAGGGTATACCAAAGTTGTTGCTGCTCGACAACCCGTTTGAAGGATTGGACCACGGTAGTCGCGAAGACCTTTGCGGGTTTATCGATTTTATAGTTGAAAGGTATGCTGTTCAGGTGATACTCGTCGATCACCATCATCATCTTCCGGCCTGCATCAATCGGACGCTCACGCTGGAAAATTTCCGGATCAAAACTGCAGGGATATTTGCGCCTGATGCTGCTGCCGAAGATAAGATCACGCCTCTCGCAAAGCCCGCGCATGTCAACTCGCATGAGGAGGTCATCGGCATTCGAAATCTTACACTGAAGTATGGTGACCTGAGCTTGTTCGAAAATTTCAATTTGCGTGTTAATAAAGGACAACGATGGGCGCTTGTTGGCCGCAATGGATCGGGAAAGACCACATTGTTTAGTTTGATCTTTGCTGACCATCCCCATGCCTATGCGCAGGATATCCGCCTTTTTGGGCGAAAGCGCGGAACAGGTGAATCCATCTGGGACATCAAGCGTCGAATTAACTATCTTGGACCGGAGCAAGTCAGTTACCTGAATCCTAAAGGCGTTTTGATGACAGCAGCTGAATACATCCATGACGTGAACAAGTTCCTCGATCAGACGGTTTTAGGCGAAATGGTTAAATACTTCGATGCCGCTGCCGTCATGAAGAAGCAGGTGAGACATTTGTCGTCAGGGGAACTTCAGCTGGTCGTGGTCATGAGCTGCTTTTTGTCCGACCGCGAATTGTTGCTGCTGGATGAGCCCTTCCAATTCTTGGATGACATCCAAAAGCAGCGGCTGACGAAATACCTGCTACAGCATTTGAAAGCGGAGACCACCCTCGTGCTCATCACGCATTACGAACACGATATCCGGCAATGGACAGACCAGAAAGTCGAAATTTAACGTTAAAAGGCCTTTTTTTCGACCCCGCGAAACTTTTTAAGATTCCTTTGCGTATGAACTGATAAATTAATACATTTAAATTCTTCAATACATTTTTGTGCTTTCATTAAAACAAATAGAAAAGATATCAAAGGCCCTGGGAGACTCGAATCGCCTGAAGATTCTGCAACACATTTCAAAGAAGGGTGGGTGTGGTCAGTGTTCGGAGATCCAGGATGTTCTGGATCTGACCCAGCCGTCCATCAGCCACCATATAAAAATTTTGATTGAGGCGGAACTGATCGAGCCCGAAAAGGAAGGCCGCAATCATAAGTATAATTTAAACGACGCTTTGATCAAGGAATACACGGCGACGGTACGCGAACAATTGAAGTCGATCTAAATTTTTTTCCGGAAATACATTGACAGTTTTAAATACATCAATATTAAACGATAACTGCGGAGCCAGATAGCTTCCCGCAGGACCGTATCCGAAAAGTTATGTTCTAACACATCGAAACATTTAAATATATAACTAATTAAATCTAACAAGGAATGGAAACCAAATTATCACTTACAACACATCAGCTGGGCGCGGCAAGCCTCTCGAACCGTATCGTTATGGCGCCAATGACCCGCAGCCGCGCAATCAATAATATTCCAAACCAATTAATGGCTGCGTATTATGGCCAGCGCGCAAGCGCCGGACTTATCATTTCAGAAGGCGTGGCACCCTCGGTCAACGGTTTGGGATATGCCCGCATCCCCGGAGTTTTTTCAACTGAACAAACCGAAGGATGGAAACAGGTTGCACAAGCCGTACACGATAAAGGCGGCAAAATTTTTATGCAGCTCATGCATACTGGCCGGATCAGCCACGCTGACAATTTACCGTCAGGTGGAAAGATCGTTGCCCCTTCAGCCATTCAGCCCAAAGGAAAAATGTGGACGGACCAGGGAGGCCTTAAAGAATTTCCGGTACCCCAGGCGTTGACCGCCGAAGAAATTCTGCAGGCAAAAAATGAATTTGTAACCGCAGCGCGCAACGCCGTCGCCGCGGGATTCGATGGCGTTGAACTTCACGCCGCCAACGGCTATCTGCTGGAGCAATTTTTGTCCCCGCACGCCAATCAAAGGACCGACGAATATGGCGGAAGCATTGAGAACCGGATACGTTTTGTACTCGAGGTGACAGCCGCTGTCGCAGAAGAAATAGGCAGC
>DASUTP010000104.1:0-8855 GCA_036374515.1 Chryseolinea sp.
ATCATGCTGATATAGGGATCAGGGTGAAGGATATCAGGCCATTGGTTTCACTGCTTGGGGTAAATTTCAAGTTGTCGCCCAACGTGGCCATCGAGGGCAGCTTCACCAGCGGGCATACTTCAATCTTTCAGGCATTCACAACGTTTGACACCCTTCAGTACGAAAATACCGTATTCCTGAAAAGCGAACTGGACCTTACCGCTTCGAAGATTTCCGATAGTACGAGTGTGCTGGCCATGGCTTCATTCAATTCTGAAAATCAATCGGTCGGGCCACACGTAAAAACAAAGAACCTCCTGGCTGAGGGCATCTGGAACCGCAGCCATATCGAATTTGGATTGGATGCCGATCAGGTCGATCAAACCAATAATGTCCGCATCAAGGGAGCGGTCGATTTTCTAATGGATAGTACAACGATCACATTGGCCCCCTCTGCGATAAAAGTGCTGGAACGGGAGTGGAATTTCCGCGAAGGGAATTTTATAAAAGTAAGAAACAGCGGATGGCACTTCAATCAGCTGGAACTCGTGAATGGTGAACAATCCATTGCATTGAATGGCCTTATTTCAGAAAACCCGTCGCACCTGCTGACGCTGGATGTCAGCTCCTTAAATCTTTCGCAGCTGAATGCGCTTACCGATAAAAAATTTACCGGTACCATGGACGCCCAGGTAAAGATGAGCAACTACTACGGAGATCCCTCGCTGCAAAATGAGATCAATATCCGGGAACTGAACATCAATGAATTCCTCATTGGGAATATCACAGGAAAGAATGAGTGGGATACAGCGCAGAATAAATTTGATATTAACCTTTTCATCGACAGAAGCGAAGAGCGTATTCTGGAACTCGCCGGCAATTACGCGCCGAGCCGCAAAGACAGTCCCCTGGACATTACCGCCAACCTGAAAAATGCAAACCTCAAGATCGCTGAACCTTTTATCGACGATATCCTGAGCCAGATTGAAGGAACGATCTCAGGGGCCTTCAAAATTTCGGGTTCGCTGAATGCACCAGCGATCAATGGCGAGGGCGAAGTGAAGGAGGCCCAAATAATGATCAATTACCTGAGGACAATGTATAAGTTTACTGGCCGCATAGGACTGACACCCGGTTCGCTCTATTTTAAAGAGATTGAATTAACGGATACTTACCGGAATAATGCAAAGCTGAACTGCACCATTACCCATCAAAATTGGGGAAGTATGGCCATTGCGTTGGATGCAACGTTCAGGAATTTTCAGGTATTGAATACCAGCATTAAGGACAATAGCTTGTTTTACGGGCAGGCCTACGCAACCGGCGACGTGAATTTCACGGGGCCGCTGTCCAATCTTAAAATCACCTCGAATGCACGAACGGAAAAAAATACAAGGGTGTACATTCCCATTGGGGGAGTTTCCTCAATTGATCGCAAGGACTTTATTGCGTTTGTAAATTTTACCGACACAACGTTCATTAAAAAGGTTGAAAAGGTAGTTGACAAGAAAGTAAATCTCACGGGTCTTACATTCGATTTGAATCTCGACGTTACTCCCGATGCCTATTGCGAAATCATCTTTGACCTGAAGGCGGGCGACATTATCCGGGGTCGTGGAAACGGCGATCTCAAACTGCAGATCGATACCAAGGGTGAGTTCAATATGTTTGGGCCTGTTGAGTTTACGGAAGGGTGGTACAACTTTACACTGTATGACATCATCAACAAGGAATTTGAAATCCAAAAGGGAAGTCGCATTACCTGGTATGGAGATCCATATCAAGCAGTAATGGATATCAATGCGACGTATAATCAATTAGCCTCATTCCTTCCAATTGTAATGGACCAGAGTGTGCAGGAAGATCCGCCCGCTGGCCTTCGACGGAAGTATCCTGCGATGGTGTTTCTCAAATTGGACGGACCGATGCTTTCTCCCCAAATCAATTTTGATATTACTGCGCGGGATCTGCCTCAAAACATAATGACAAACGACAACCGAACTGTAAACCTTGACTTGCAATTCACATTCTTCAAAAACCGGCTGGATGAACAAGAGATGAAACGGCAGGTATTCAGCCTTATTATTTTACGACGTTTCTCTTCGCCCGAATCATTTAACACCAGTGGCACCGTTGTAAGCAGTTTGAGTGAATTGCTTTCCAACCAGCTCAGTTATTGGATGAGCCAGGTAGATGAAAATCTGGAGATCGATGTGGACGTTGCCTCAATGGATCAGGAATCGTTCAACACCTTTCAGCTTCGGTTTGCCTATACGTTTATGAATGGACGTCTTCGTGTATCCGGCGACGGTACGTTCAACAATACCTCCCAAAATCCCGGCAACCAGCCAAACCCTTCAAGCGTAACCGGTGACTGGAGCGTGGAATATAAACTTACGGCAGACGGAAAGCTTCGGGTCAAGATGTATAGCCGGACGAATGTAAATCCAATTCTGAGTTCGGTAAATAACAACACGGCTATTACCACAGGGGCCAGCATTATCTACACGCAAAGTTTCAACGAGCTGCGGGATATTTTCCGGTCCTCGCGCGAGCGGCAGACCAATGAACCCCAAGGCGTCGACCTTAATGCCGAAGCTTTAAAAGAAGAAGATGGCGGCGAATAAGTGGCTTATTGCATTAATTTTTCTTCCCTGGCTCGCTTTCAGTCAGGTTGCCGACTCCGCTAACATTGTCAACAAAAAACGTCTGCGGGCATTTACCATTGGGGGAACCGTTGCCTACAGCGTCACTCTGGTCGGCCTAAACCACCTTTGGTATTCGGATACGGAAAGTCAGGCGTTTAGATTTTTTAACGACAATGGCGAATGGAAACAAGTGGATAAATTAGGCCATTTTTTTTCCACGTATTATTTAAGTTATGGTGCATCAAGGGCGCTGCAGTGGTGTAACGTACAGCCAAAAAAATCCGACCTCATCGGATCGCTGGTGGGCTTTGGAATAATGCTACCCATTGAGATCATGGACGGCTCATCGGCGGCTTACGGGGCATCCGCCGGCGACCTAGTTGCAAACGCTGCGGGCGCAGCGTTTTTCCTGGGGCAGTCGAGGCTTTGGAATGAAATTCGTATTCATCCGAAATTTTCTTTTCACAGGACGGAATACGCGGACATTCGATCGGATCTTTTGGGAAATGATTTGGCAAGCGAAGTTTTGAAAGATTACAATGGGCAAACTTTCTGGCTGTCCTTCGACATGGATAAGTTTATCAAGTTTCCGCGGTGGCTGAACCTTGCTGTTGGTTATGGCGCGGAAGGAATGATCTACGCGCGCGATGATCAAAATGTCGAAGCGGGATACGCCGAGCCTTATCGTCAATATTACTTCTCGCTTGACTTCGATCTTAGTTCCATTAAGTCGCGCTCAAAGGCTGTGAATACCCTGCTGTTTTTTGCGAACATGATCAAAATTCCAGCCCCGACGCTGGAGTTTTCAAAGCAAGGTGTAACCTTCAAGGCCCTGTATTTTTAAACATTGAAAATTTATCGCCAGGCGCTTATGCATCCAAGCATGAGATTCCTTAACTTCCGTATCCTTAAACCAATTTTTTCTATGGACATCATGCAGTATCTTGAACAATACGCTGAGCAGATCGGTGGCCAATTCACGGATTACAACCACAATAAATCTGTTGTCGTAGTTCCTATCAATGGTAGCCGGTATCAAACCGTTCTTGCTGTAACACAAACCAGTCCAACCTCCGGTCGTGACCAGGCAATTTTCACTTCGAAAGTGTGCGAGTTCCATGCTAATCTGGACCTCAAGGCGTTATTGGAAAAAAACGCTGAGTTTGACTACAGCAAATTTGTGTTGGAGGAAGGTTACATTAAGATCGAGGCTTCTTGCCTCACCTCAACAGCTTCTCAGGATCAGGTAAAGGAAATGATTCAGGAAGTAGCCAAACTCGCCGATCACTTTGAATTGAAACTTACCGGGAAAGATATTCATTAACACAGGTCATTTCCGCCCTTGATATTAGCCACGAAGTCTCAATGACTCAAAGATTCAGAAGGCAGAAAACGGGTCCTTTTATTGTCCTAAAATTGTTTTTTTAAAAGGTTTACGTCACAGGTTGAACTTGAAACACATTCATTTTATTGTGTAAACCTATGTCAGGACAAGACACCTTAGTGAAACATAGTGTCTTGGAGGCTTCGTAGCAAGACTACTCGCGGATAAAAAACAAAACGAACTCCTTTTAATATTTATCCGTTAACTTTACGCTGCAAGCGACCTTATCGCTTTACGGCTTGCGAGAGTCGTGGAGAGGAAAGTCCGGGCAACACAGGGCAGCGTACTTCCTAACAGGAAGGCCCCGACATGTCGGGGACAGAAAGTGCCACAGAAAACAAACTACCCCGCTTCGGCAGGGAAAAGGTGAAAAGGTGAGGTAAGAGCTCACCGCCCCGATAGTGATATCGGGGGCAGGGTAAACCTTACGCGTTGAAAGGTCAAATAGGTCACGCCCACGCAAGTGGTTAGCGGCTCGTTAACAATACCAGGCGTGACGGGTAGACCGCTCGATCAGGTCAGCAATGGCTTGACTAGATAAATGATAGGGATCCGCCATTTGGCGGGCTACAGAACCCGGCTTAACGCTTGCATTTTTATTTAGAAGCCTGTCCGTTTCAGAAGCTGACAGGTTTCTTTATTTTTAGCCAATAACCCAAAAGTACATGTCAAAAATTCTCGTCATCGAAGATGACAACAAAATCAGATCGATCCTTAAGGAAATACTGGAAGAAAAAAACCACGATGTCGATGATGCACCGGATGGTCTAGAGGGTTATAAAAAGCTCGAGCAGGGCGTGTATGACCTCTGCTTGTGCGACATCAAAATGCCTAAAATGGATGGCATGGAAGTTCTGGAAAAAGCAAAAGAAAACGAGATTGCAACGAACTTCATAATGATCTCAGCTCACGGTACCATCGATGTGGCAGTGGAAGCGGTAAAGAAAGGCGCATTTGACTTTCTTCAAAAGCCATTCGACCTCGGAAGATTGGAGATCACGCTGCGGAACGCATTGGATAAATCCACCCTGCAGCGTGAGACAAAAACTCTGAAAAAGAAAATATCCAAGAAAAACGACATGGTGGGAGAATCGGAAGCGATCCGCCAGGTGAAGGAGATGATCGAAAAAGTTGCGCCGACAGACGCTAGAGTGCTCATAACAGGACCCAATGGTTCCGGCAAGGAATTGGTCGCCCGATGGATCCATGAAAGCAGCAAGCGTGCAAACGGGCCGTTGGTGGAAGTCAACTGTGCGGCAATACCATCGGAACTTATTGAAAGCGAACTCTTCGGACATGAAAAAGGCTCCTTTACTTCTGCCATCAAACAGCGGCTGGGAAAATTCGAACTGGCAGAAGGCGGAACTCTTTTCCTCGATGAGATCGGTGACATGAGCTTATCAGCGCAAGCCAAGGTTTTACGCGCACTCCAGGAAAATAAGATTACACGCGTGGGCGGCGACAAAGAGATCAATGTGCACGTACGCGTTGTAGCTGCAACCAATAAAGACCTGAAAAAGGAAATTGAAGAAAACAAGTTTCGCGAGGATCTTTATCACCGGCTGAGCGTCATTGTCATCAAGGTGCCCGCACTCAACGACCGGAGAGAAGATATAACATTGTTAACGGAAAAGTTTCTACAGGACATCGCGGAAGAATACGGAGCAAAGACAAAAAATATCGACGCGAACGCATTGGAGGCCTTGAAGAAATACAACTGGACGGGTAACATCCGCGAGTTGAGAAATGTCATCGAGCGGCTCGTCATCATGAGTTCAAGTGACATCAGTGAAGAGGATGTCAGAAAATATCTCTGACGGTATCTCACGGGGTTCCCTTTTTGAACACAGCGAAACCATTAAATGAGGTGGCCATTTGCCATTTGGCCGGTGTCTGATATCGGACTCCATCGATCAGTATCGGGCATAGAAAATATTCCGGAAAGACGTTTTTCTGTTAATTTTAAACGGTTTGTATTTTGGCACATTAGTGATGCTTCAATAGCATAACCGTCGATTAATGATTATTACTTTCATAAACCTTTCACTGCGGAAAATTCGAAATGACCTGTCATTTTCCGTGCTCAGCATAACAGGCCTTGCGCTGGCTACTGTTTCGTGTACCATCATTTTGCTTTACGTTGGGTATGAACGAAGCTTCGACAACTTTCGGGCGAACGATATTTACAGGATCACTTATCATGCATTCCAAAACGAAGTCGAGACGGGCAAATCAGCACAGGTCGTTCCCGCGCTAGCGCCCGCCATGAGAAGCGACATTCCGGAAGTCAAGTCCACCGCAAGGTTAGCACATACCGGTGTATTTATGGCCGATCCTGTGATGCAATACGGTGATAAAAAATTCCGGGAGACGAGCATCTACTTCGCTGAGGATGGCCTGCTGCCGATGTTCTCGTTCAAGATGCTGGCCGGATCAGCAGAGTCGCCCCTTGCCAGGCCCGACCAAGTTGTCATTTCACAGTCTGTTGCTGAAAAATACTTTGGCGGGGAAAATGCTCTAGGCAAAACGTTAACCTTCCACCGTGGCGAAAGAGGCCCAAAAGAAATAGTCGTCACCGGGGTATTTGAAGATGTCCCGCTCAACTCGCACTTTCACTGCGATTTTCTTGTCTCGTTTGCCACACTTGAATTGAACCTCGACAACGACTGGGATTGGGGAAACTTCTACACCTACATTCAGGTGCAGCCAGGGATAACCGGAAGGTCTGTTGAATCTAAAATTCCGGATCTGCTCAAGAAGCACATTGGCAAATATCTGACGGAAACCGAAGGGGACCGAATGGAATTTTTGCTCCAGCCCATTCAGTCCATCCACCTCGAATCGAAACTTTGGGGTGAGCTTGAAACGAACGGTGATGCGGGAACCGTAACGTTCCTGAACATCATTGCCATCTTTATTTTGTTCATCGCGTGGATAAACTACATCAATTTTTCTATCGCACGTTCCTCTGAAAACAGCAAAGAGATCAGCATCAGAAAAATTAATGGATCGAGCCGCACGCTGCTAATCATGCAGCTAATGACAGAGTCCGCAGTAATTAATTTGTTGGCCGTAGGCCTGTCGATCATCATCATTGAGGCAACACTCCCACTGCTTAAATTGCTGGTCGGGATTCCCGCCAGTATCACGTTCGGTTGGGCCAATGGCCTCACGTTGATCGGAATTTTTATTGGGGGAACTCTCTGTTCGGGACTATATCCCGCAATCTATATTTCCCGGCTCAACCCCGTTGCGATATTAAAATCCAAAATATCCAGGTCTGCCATCAGTTTAACCCTTAATAAGGGATTGATTGTTTTCCAATTCACAGCATCAATAGTTCTGATCATTGGAACGATTACTGTTTTTCGCCAACTGACATTCATGCGGGATCGGGAACTTGGCCTTAACCTCGACCATACAATTGTGGTGAAGGGACCCGCAGTTAAAGACAGCACATACCAATCCATGCTTTCGTCTCTCAAGAATGAAGCACAAAAAATTAGGGGAATTGCGAACTTTGCCTTGTCCTCCTCCATACCTGGAGAGGAACTGCATTGGTGGAGGGATTATTCCAGAAATGACGCTCCTCAAAATTCAATAGGATGTGCAATTGTTGCTATCGATGAAAATTTCTTCGACTTGTTTGATGCTAAATTTACCGGGGGAAAGAATTATCCGGATGGCACAACGGCATGGAAAGACGCAATTATCATCAATGAAACAGCCGCAAGAGAGTTAGGTTTCGCCGATCCTGTCCTTGCCGTAGACCAAACGATTCTGTGGCATGAAAATGACCAACATCTTCCGAAAACGGTGATCGGCGTTGTGCGAGATTTTAACCAGCAGTCTTTGAGGAGAAAGGTTGAGCCAATCGTTTTTACCTTAAAAAAATACGTGTTTGCGCCCTGGGCTGGCGAATTCTTTTCATTTAAGGTAAACGGTACGGACACCGGAGCATCTCTGAACGGCATAGAAAAACTCTGGACAACGGTCTTTCCCAAAAATCCATTCGACTATTTCTTTCTGGACGACTACTTTAACGCACAATATAAAAATGATGACCGGTTCGGTGTCGTATTCACTGTGTTTTCCACGCTGGCAATTTTCATCGCGTCGCTCGGACTGTTTGGCCTGACCGCATATATGACCACTATGCGCACCAAGGAAATTGGCGTTCGGAAGGTATTAGGCTCGTCCACCTTTCAGCTGGTAAGTCTCCTTTCCGGAGATTATCTGAAACTCGTATTGATAGCGTTCATCATCGCGTGCCCAGTCGCCATGATTCTTGTGGAAAAATGGCTTGCGCAATTTGCTTACCGCGTCCCGATTAGCATCTGGATTTTTATCAGCGCAGGAATGCTTTGTTTCCTCGTGGCGCTGTTAACCGTTAGCGTCAAGAGCTGGCAATCCGCCAATCTGGATCCCGTGAAAGCGCTGAAATATGAATGATTCACCAATCCTACTTTGTCAACTTACTTAAGCGAACTTCTGACATCGTGCGCCAATAGTATGAATTAAGTAGTTGGGTCGAAATTTTAATTCACGCAGAGTTTGATGAGGATAGGCCCAACCAAAAAATAATGGATACGAATTGGTGTTTGGTGAAAATATAGCTTCGGGGCTGGCAGTAGATTCAAACGGCTTTTGAACTTTAAACTCTTGTTAAATCGAAGCAAAAGCACACAATGAATGATTAAACTGCGGGTACACCCTCCGTGGTCATAATCACCCGCCTCATAGTACCGTCAGTATTATAATGCAGGAAGTCGATGCAGACAGAGCGGCGATGACTTCCTCCGTCAGCGAGCGCGCCATTGTGATAAAAGAAATAGGATCTGCCT
>DASUTP010000105.1:0-8814 GCA_036374515.1 Chryseolinea sp.
ATCAATATTGGATGGTGCCGTTGCTGATGGGAATGGCTGGAGGCATTCATCAGTTCCGGAAGAATAGAAAGGATTTTTTAACGGTATGTATATTTTTTCTCGTGACCGGCGCGCTGCTGGCTGTTTATCTCAATGCACCACCTACCGAACCGCGGGAACGGGATTACATTTACGTCGGCTCTTTCATTGCCTATTGTGTGTGGATCGGTCTCGGCATTTCCGCCATTGGCAACATTGGTGCGACGAATAAAAAATTCTTCTATATTTTGCCTGTTGTCGGTCTTGCTGTTCCTGCATGGATGGCATGGCAGAATTTTGACGACCACGACCGAAGCGACCGTACCTTTCAGATCGACAATGCGCGAAATCTTTTGCAAAGCTGTGCACCCTATTCAATTTTATTTACCGGAGGCGATAACGATACATTTCCCCTATGGTATTTGCAGGAAGTTGAAGGCTGCCGCACAGACGTTCGCGTAATGGTGTTAAGTTACCTGAATACAGATTGGTACATCAATCAGCTGCGCAGGCAATACTACAAATCTCAAGCTTTTAAGTTATCGCTGAGTGAAAAAGATTACCTCCAATATGGGCCAAACGACGTTCTTTACGTGCAGGAAGCAATTAAAGGAGGGATCGATGCAAAAAAATATCTTGACCTGTTGCATGACGAGCATCCTGCCTTAAGAAAATATTCCCCGAACGGCGAACCATATTCCATCATTCCCTCCCGCTTGCTGAAGCTGCCGGCGTTCAGCCTCGATAAACCGGGGCTACTGGTTAAAGATACCAGCGCCCATCGCAATGAAGTCGAGCTCAGTGTAAAAGGGAGTTACCTACCCAAGAACGCTCTGGCGCTGGTAGATCTGATCATAAGCAACGAATGGACGCGGCCGATATATTTTAATTTCACATCTCAAAATCAAATCGACCTGAACATCACGCCATACCTGGTACAGGAAGGCCTGGTATACCGTCTTATGCCCGTTAAAAACGAGTCGAACGAGGTAGAAGCTGATACGGATCTGATGTACAAAAATTTAATTGCCAATGCCGATTACAAAAATCTCTTGCTGTCCGACATCTATCTTAATACCGAGGATTACCAGATCCGCATGGTAGAACCGCTGAGATCGGCGTTTAACGAACTTGCCGTCGGCCTTGTGAATGAAGGCAAGGAAAAGAAGGCACTTGCTGTGCTTGATCGTGCAATTCAGACTTTGTATCCGGCACATTTAAAACCGTCGTTCTCCAATCTGCAGGCGGCAGAAATTCTTTTAGATCTTGGTCAAACAACTTCAGCAGTGAACCTATCGGCAGCCGTTTTCGACTCTTCTTATCCCGAAGTTGAAAGTAGTCTTTTAAAAGGTGAAAAGGTGGAGCAGTTGCCGCTGTTCCTTTTGCAGCAATCGTCTAGTCTCTTGGCGAGAGCGGATCGTCTGGAGTATGCTTCCAAATTGGAAGGATTGAGATTGGTTAGCAATTAACGGCTGCAACGTTGGTATATCCGTAACAGGTTGTTGGTTTATGGGATTGGCTTGACCCTAGCTGAAGGACTTATCAAATAAAACAAAGCTGGTGGGACCAGCTATCTTGGATTTGTTGTATCTTCCATAGCTTCCTGAAGAAAGTCCCTAAACCCAAAAGCTATGAAAAACATTTTTGTAACCCTGCTTTGCATTGCCGTCTTGATGGCTTGCACCAAACCCGAAGAGAAAGTTCCTGAACCCTCGGCTTCCCCGAAACCGCAGCCGGCGGAGTTTGCCGACCCAAAGTACGTGGAGATGGGCAAAAGAGATTTGGCGGCCCTGGGTAAAAAAGATATCGATGCGTATATGACATCCTTTTCCGACAACGCAAAGTACTATTGGTCGGCAGGCGACAGTCTCATTGGTAAAGCAGCGATTACTGCGTATTGGAAAAACCGGTTCAATACTATCGTGGACTCCGTTAGTTTTGTTAACGATATATGGACGCCCATTAAAGTTAATCAGTCGCAGCAGAGACAGGATGTGCCGGGTGTATGGCTTCTAGGCTGGTGGCAGGTTAAAATCAAATACAAGAATGGAAAAAAACTCAGTTACTGGGTACATACCGATTTTCATTACGACAGTTCGGACAAGATCGATATCGCTCTTCTGTATATGGACAGGCTGCCGATCAATGCAGCTCTTTCGACCAAATAGAATAATCTTCTAGCGAAAGCGAAAAGTAACCCCACGTGTTTTCTTCCTGGTCCAACTACCCCATAGGGGCGGATAGATACTGGCTGACTTTTAATTTTATTTCTATAAATTAGAATTCCCCTAAAAGAAAACCCCGCCTGCATGAGTCCTATCATTCTTCTTGTCATTGGCCTCGTGGTGGTGTTGGCCGGTATACTTTGGCTGAAGGTTCATCCGGTGATTGCTTTGTTGATGGGCGCATTGACTGTAGGAGCATTTACTTCCGAGCCTTTACTGGAACGTTACGCTGAAAGCAAGGGCCTATCGGAGAAGCAAACCAGCACGCTCCTTGAGCAATCCTTGGGCGAGCGTGTAGCAATTGGCTTCGGCAGCACCTGCGAAAAAATCGGCCTGCTAATCATGCTGGCATCCATAATTGGTAAGGGTTTACTTGACAGCGGCGCTGCGGAGCGGATTGTCAGGTCTATGCTTGACGTGTTTGGAGCAAAAAAAGCGCCGTGGGCCTTTACGATCAGCAGTTTTGCCCTGGCGATTCCGATTTTTTTTGACACGGTTTTTTACCTTATGATTCCCCTGGCCCGGGCCATGGGCGTCCGCTTCCAGAAGTCATATGCCTTGTTCGTAATGGCGATTGTTGCCGGCGGTACCATTGCACATTCGCTGGTGCCACCCACCCCTGGACCACTGTTTGCGGCCGGGGCGTTTGGCGTAAGCATCGGGACCATGATCATTATGGGTACGATTGTAGGACTGGCCTGCTCAACGGCAGGGCTGGTGTACGGTTTCTGGTTAAACAAACGCCAGGATATAGCGGTTCGCACGACCTCAGACACGAGCCTCGAGGGCCTTCAGACGTGGCTGAATAAAGATACTTCCCAGCTCCCTTCCTTTTTTATGGCGAATCTACCCATTGTACTACCTGTTATTCTGATTTCAGGAGATACTATTATCAGCAACATGGATGTTTCCGCCCATCCCGCAATTAAATCTTTTTTCAGCTTTGCAGGAGACCCTAACGTCGCCCTTTTCCTGGCAATGATCATTGCGCTTATTCTTCTGGCCAGGCAATTCAACTTCAAGCTGATGGAATTAAAAAAACCTGTGGAGGATGCTGTGTTGAGTGCGGGAACCATTATCCTAATCACATCCACCGGCGGCGCCTTCGGTCATATTTTGCAGCAAACCTCCATAGGAAGCTGGATCGCCGACGAAGCCTCCGGATATCAGTATGCGATTTTGCCACTCGCGTTTTTTATTACCGCGGTGATCCGAACGGCACAAGGTTCTGCAACGGTCGCCATGATCACCGCCGTTGGCATGCTTACAGTATTTAATACGGAAGGGGCTTTGAATTTTCACCCTGTCTATCTGGCTATTGTTATCGGATGTGGATCGAAAATTTTTCCCTGGATGAACGACAGCGGATTCTGGATCATCTGCAAAATGAGCGGCTTTACTGAGCGCGAAACCATACGAAATTTTTCATACCTTCTGCTCCTGATGGGACTGGTGGGACTCGTAGTCACAATGATTATGGCAAGATTATTCCCGTTGATTTGATAACAATTTAGAAAGCAACTGTACGTATCATGAAAATAAAGGACCTTCGAATTCATTCGATCGCAATTGCCGACCCGCCGCTGAGAAGCTCCTATGGCCTTCATGCGCCATACGCTCTTCGGACTATTATCGAACTAGAAAGTGAAGACGGTGTTGTTGGTATAAATGAAACTTATGGCGGCGAATCTCCGGCTGCAGCATTGCGTGCTGTCAGGAGTCGGGTCATTGGCGCCAATGCATTTCGCATCACCGGCACCATTAACCCGGCGATGGAAAAATTTCAAAGCAACGGCCAGGACCGGTCGCAGACATTCCTGGTGCCCGGCGAAAACCCGCTTGATGAAACAACGCGTACCTATGCGGCAATAGAAGTTGCCTGCCTGGACCTCATTGGAAAAAGTATAGGCGTACCGGTATGTGACCTTATCGGCGGCAGAGTTCGTGACCGGGTGCCCTTCTCGGCATATCCTTTTTACAAACATGCCGGCGGAGGTGGAGAAGGCAAGGATATCCGTGACGACGAATATGGCGAAGCATTGTCTCCCGAAACACTTGTTGCGCAAGTGAAACTTATGATAAAGAAATATGGATTTGGTTCGGTCAAATTCAAGGCGGGTGTTTTGGATCCGGAGGTTGAAGTCGAGACAGTAAGGCAGATGTATAAGGAGTTCGGTCCAGGTGTACCGTTGCGGATAGACCCGAATTCAGCCTGGACTGTGGAGACGTCTGTAAAAGTTGGAAAGGCGCTCGCGCGCGAATTGTCGGGGGGAGGTTATTTGGAAGATCCGACGGCCGGAATCGAAGGGATGGCTGCTGTAAGGCGACAGCTGGTTGAATCCGGTGTTCACGTGCCACTGGCGAGTAACGTGGCCGTTACCTCATTTAAAGACCTTCCCGCAACCGTTGCGCACGACGCTGTGCAGATTATTCTGTGCGATCATCATTACTGGGGCGGAATGCGCCAGGTACAGCACCTAGCCAAGCTGGCGGAAACCTTCAACATAGGTTTGTCAATGCATTCAAATAGTCACCTGGGCATTTCACTCATGGCGATGGCCCATGTTGCTGCAGCGACACCACACCTGACGTATGCATGCGACACGCATTACCCATGGCAATCGAAGGACGATGAAGTGGTTAACGGAGGGAAGATTGCGATCACCGACGGATGCGTTGCCATTCCCGAACAGCCTGGACTGGGTGTTACCCTGGACTACGATCAGCTTGAGCGTGGAAAAGAACGCTACCGCCAGGTTCCCTATAAAAAGCGCGACGATGAAGCGGAGATGCGGAAACGTATCGACCCGACCTGGAAGAGAGTTCTGCCACGATGGTGATTTTTGTATTCTGATAATGAAAATAACGAACGTACAAGCATTCCTGATGTCATATCCTATGGATCAGGAGATCGCCTTGCCTTTCTGGGGAGGCATTCGCACAATTGTCAAGAGGGATGCCATGCTGATAAAGATCACGGCAGACAACGGACTGGCTGGCTATGCGCCCGGTCCGGCTTTCTTCCGCGCCCAGGAAGAGATCAATACCGTCATCCGGTCATTTCTACTTGGCAGGAATCCCTTGGAATGGAAAAAATTTCAATTCAACGGAGACCCTGACCTGCTAAAAACTTATTACGCAACGGAAGTAGCGCTGCTTGATCTCGCGGGGAAATTTGAGGGATGCAGCATTTCAGAATTGATGGGTGGACGCGTACGATCCAGCATAAAACTGTATGGCAGCGCGGGGATGTATATGTCACCGGAACAATACGCGGAAGAAGCTGCGGCCATTAAAGCAATGGGGTTTTCTGCCTATAAGATGCGACCGGGAATGGGCCCCGAGGACGATCTTAAAACCATTGAATTGATGCGAAAGGCAACGGGCTCGGATTTTGGACTCATGGTAGACGCTCATACCTGGTGGCGGATGGGTGATAGAAATTATTCTGAAAAAGTGGTTCATGAGCTGGCTGATGCTTTTCGACAACACAACCCCTATTGGCTGGAAGAGCCGCTGCCTCCGGAAGATCACATGGCATATCGTGAACTAAGGGCCAGAAATGTTGTGCGGGTGGCTACGGGAGAGCATGAACAGGAATTTGAGGGTTTCGTGGAGCTTGCAAAGTTGAATGCGGCTGACTTCCTGCAAATGGACGTGTGCTGTCAGGGTGGTTTTGAGATGGGATTAAAAGTATTTGATCTTGCCGCGGATCACCGACTGAAATTCGCGTTCCATAGTTGGGGAACGGCCCTCGAAGTACTGGCGGCCGCGCAGCTGGGTGCGTGTCGCGACGAATCTGTCGTGGAGTGGCTGGAATATCCCTGCTACAGCTCCCCGGGCAAAGCCGGAATGTACCCGTTTCCGCTATCCGACGAAATCCTGGTGGAGGAACTAGAAATTGAAAATGGATTCTTGAACCTTCCTGACGGCCCGGGACTTGGCATCAGGGTCAACGAATCAGTGATCGGCAAATACCCTTTTATTCCAGGGCCATGGTCATTTTTTCACCAGGATTCTCCCAGGAGAACGATTGCCGTGACGGGAGATCATAGCGTCAAATGGGTAAAGCAATAGGGAGAGCTTTCATATGCTTTTGTCCAACTATATTCTTAAAGTAGCTGAATGAAAAATCTAAAAGAAAGGATCCGCTCGGGTGAAGCGGTACATGGATGCTGGCTCAATCTTGCTTCTACGGTATCCGCGGAAATTGTCGGCCAGGCGGGATTTGATTGGTTGCTCCTCGATCTTGAGCACGGCGCCGGCGATGTTGCAATTCTGTATCAGCAGCTTCAGGCCTTGTCTGCATCATCTTCCACGCCGATCGTTCGAATAGACAACCTCTCAAGACCCAAAGTACAGCGTATTCTTGATGCCGGTGCAACCGGAATTATGTTCCCACAAATACAATCTTCTCAGGAAGCGGATGAAGCAATTCGTATGATGTACTATCCTCCTCGCGGAGGGCGCGGTATGGCAAAGATGGTCCGGGCGACCGCATACGGAAGATTTGCAAGTGAATACATTCAAAATATTGAAAAAAATCTCGTCGGGGTTATTCAAATCGAAACGCCCAGCGCCATGCAAAACATCGACGCGATCGCATCAACGGCAGGGGTAGACGTACTCTTCGTAGGACCCAACGATCTGTCCCTATCGCTTGGTATTTTTGGCCAGTTTAATCATCCGCTTTATCAGGAGGCCATTCGCAACGTGGCGATCGCAGCGAAAAAACACGGCAAGATGACCGGTGTTTTGCTGCAAGACGTCAACGAATATGAAATGTATTACGGCCTCGGATATCGCTTCCTCGCATGTGGCGCCGACAGCGCGTTTGTGAGAAAGGGAGCAGATGACCTGGTAAAAACATTAAGAGAAAAGTCTACAAAATAATCTCCTGCACGGATCAATAAAATACCCGTTGTGCGGCCGAAATACGAAGCGTAAATCATCACCTTCCGATTATTTTTGGAAGGTAGTGTGCGTCATCTTACCTTTTTGGACTCCTCATACGCTTTTATCTGCTTTTGCAAGAGCTTTTTGTCGCCTACCAGCACCAAAGTCATGTCTTCGTACTTGAAGTGCTCCTTTGCAATTTCGGAGACTTTCTCCGGTGTAACCGCGTAGATATTCTTCACACGATCGGTAAGATAGCTGTCGCTCAGCCCGTGGTTGTCGATAAAATTCAGCTGACCGATGATGCCCGCAGGCGTTGAGTTCTGCAACACGAAAACGCCTGCCATATAATTTTGAATCCCTTCGAGCTCGGCCTTTGGCGGCGCCTCGGTCTGCAATGTCTTCACTTCCTTTGCAATTTCCTGCAACGCGGCGCCTGTATGCTCGCTTGTTACGTCAGCCTGTTCGTACCAAACGGAACTGTTCTTATGATTTTGAATGGTGCTAAATGGGGAATAGGTATAACCCTTGTTCTCACGGATGTTTGAGGTGATACGCGAGCCGAAAGATCCACCCAGCAATGAGTTGGTGACCTGAAGCGCTACATAATCCGCGTCCTGTGGATTAATCGTTGGCAATCCGAGAATGATAGTTGTTTGAGGCGCATCTGCCCGGTCGATCATGGCAATTTCATCCGACTTATTCGGTGTAACAGGTGGATAGTTCGGCTCTGGTCCCTCTTTCCAGGAATTGAAGGATTCCTCTATAGACTTTTGCGTAGCCGATTCGTCAAACTTTCCAACGACGTAAATGACGGCGCGTTTCGCGCCAAAATTCTTTTCGTAAAATGCTTTAGCCATATCAATGGTGTAAGAGTCGAGCATCGCCTGCGTCGGAAAGGTCCGGCCGTAGGGATGGTCTTTGTAGATAAGGCTGTTGAATGACTCGATGGCCTGCGATTGTGGTCTTGACTTTTGCACGCTGAGCTGGCGTTTCAAGTCACTTTTTAGACGGTCGATTTCGGAAGCCGGCAGGGATGGATTCATCACCACATCCGCCATGATCTTAATAAGCTCCGGTGCAAACTCGGAGAGCACGGATCCGGATATTGAAGTTTGATCACCGCCTACGCCAATATTAATTTCCCCTCCCATCGCTGCTACTTTTCTGGAAATCGTTTTGAAGTCCATTGTCTTCGTTCCTTCCTTCATCAACTCGCCTGTAAGATCTGCCAGCCAAACCTCGTTGGGACCTTCGTTTACATTACCGGTTTTAACGATGAGATTTACAGTTACCTTTGGAACAGAACCATACTGGACCATGGTGGATTTCAATCCATTTTTCAGCTGGCTGACTTTTTTTGCGGGTAAAACAAAATCTTTGGGTTTCCCTCCAGGGGGAGGAGTCTCTTTTTGTCCCAGGGCTGGCATCGCCCCGATACCCAGGCAAATAATTATAAGATAATATTTGAAGTTGTTCATTGTTCTGCTGCTTTAGGGTCCACAATCAGTATCGTTCTATTGGAAGGACGAAGGTATTCGTCGGCGGTTTTTTTAATTATTTCAGGGGTGATTTTCAGGAATTCCGCCTCAAGCGTATTGATCCTGCCAGGGTCATCGTCGAATAGGGCAAACGTTGCGAGCAGGTCTGCTCGGCCAATCCCATTTCCCCCCAA
>DASUTP010000106.1:0-9332 GCA_036374515.1 Chryseolinea sp.
TATGCCACGTTTTGATAACTATATGATTCCCCAACCTTGGAAACCAGGTTGATGTTCTTTAGCCACGAGAGCATGGTGTCCAGTACTATACCTTCCTCTACCATATTCGTGTAAGCATGATAGGGTAGCCCGGTCGTGTGCGATAGTACATTTCTGATGCGCAGCCGCTGAGTTTCGACCGGAGACTTTAAGGTAAAATTCGGCACGTAATCCACAACGCGGTCATCCCAGGAAAAAACGGTATCTTCTACAAGTATACCGGTTAAGAATGACGCAAAGCATTTCGAGACAGAGGCAATTCTAAAAACCGTGTTTACATCAATGGAATCAGAGCCACCGGCTTTTTTTACGCCGTAGGCTTTTAAAAAAACGATCGTCGAATCATGGACCACGGCAATTGCGGCACCAGGTGTATTGGCATCCTGCGCCATGGTGATGATCTCTTTTTCATAGTCACTTAATAATTGTTGAAGAAGAGGATTAAGTTCTTTGGGTCTGGTGGGAGCTAATGTTTTTTTGACGATGGGTGCAGCGTCCTTCTTCAGAAGGAACTGTGCCAGTAAAATCGGTAAAGCGATCAATAATAATGCAGAAATAATAAAACGCGTCCGTCGGTTTCTCTTCATAATTTCGCTTGAGTTACAAAGTGTGTGAGTGTGCGTTTCGACGGCCAACGTTCTGTGTATACTGGCTGCCGATGATCATATCAGGCCTTCGTCAGCAAAACTAAAATATTTTTGTCCTGCAACGATAAGGTGATCCAATACCTGGATGTCGAGCAATTTACCAGCTTCCTTTAATTTTCTGGTTAGGTCTAGGTCTGCCTGACTAGCGGTTAGATTTCCTGAGGGATGATTATGGGCGAGAATAATTCCACTGGCTAATTCATCCAACGCGAATTTAAAAATGATTTTAGGATCGGCAACAGTGCCGGCGACTCCGCCCTGGCTTATCTGTATTTTTTTTATCAGCCTGTTCGCACGGTTAAGCAGCAGTATCCAGAATTCTTCGTGGGCAATGTCCAGCAGATCCGCTTTTATCAGATCGTAGACCTCCCTGGAACCAGAAACCTTCGGTTTCTCATGACTTTCCAAGTCCTTTCTTCTGCGACCCAACTCAAGCGCCGCGACAATGGTAAGGGCTTTTACCTGACCAATGCCGGGAATCTTTACGAGGTCTCTGACGGTCAATCGCGCTAATTCGTGTAGGTTGTTGCCGGTGGGCTGCAGAACTTTTTTAGCAAGATCTACAGCGCTCATCGCCCGTGTCCCGGACCCTAGCAAAATGGCAATCAATTCGGCGTCGGAAAGTGCGGATTTCCCCTTTAAAATCAGCTTTTCGCGCGGGCGGTCTTCAGGCGACCAACTCTTGATGTTGAGGCTTTTTCTAGGATTCATAAAATAACGGCTAACGATTCATTAAAAATAACGGCCCTCAAATGAAAATACCAACCCCGTGTAAAAAAATAAACCTCGCGTGCGGCGAGGTTTAGCGATATGATAACCTGGTTTCTGCTTATGCAAGCTTATTCACCAGTTTTGTCAATTTTGACTTTTGGTTAGCAGCTTTTTTCCAGTGAATAACGTTTTTCTTGGCCAGCTTGTCGATCATGGAGCTGACTTCCTTTAATAAATTCTCAGCTTCACTTTTCACGGTCGTAGTTCTTAATTTTTTGACGAACGTGCGGGTGGTTTTTGCCTGGTAGCGGTTTCTTACCCGTTTTGCTTCGTTGGCACGGATTCTCTTTTCTGCTGATTTGTGATTTGCCATATTATGCTTAAAAATAAGGACTGCAAAGGTAATTGGATTTACGGGAATTGCAAAAACCAAACATTAAATTTAGTGCTTATAAAGTTCGAAAATCACGTTATTTCCAAGTATTTGATTGATTCTTCGCCACATTTTAATCAAAAAGGGCCACGGATTTTTTCTGATACGCTCTTTTTTTTCCAGCCGCGTGGCGGAAGTTTTTCACGAGTATATCAAGGACGGCAGCATGAAATCGGTAATACGGGCTGATGGAACGAACCTTTGATTAGGAGTCGGCACTTTGGAGAAGTTAACCGAAACAAAAACTGCCCAAAGAAGATCCGGCCGTTGCTGAAGAATTGTAAGGATTTTCTACACAGCCGGTATTACTACCCAGATGAGATTATGTGTTAATATTAGATCATCGTTAGCCGACCTTTTAATCCCGTGAAGAAATTCTTAACCGTTGTGAATTTGGTCGTAGTTTCCGTGATCCTTTCCGGATGGGGCTTTTTCGCACATCAGCGCATTAATAAACTTGCTGTGTTTACGCTGCCAGCGCCCATGATTGCCTTTTATAAAAAGAATCAAAACTATATAGTAGAAGCGTCTGTCAATCCCGACAGGAGAAGATTTTCTATGCCCGACGAAGCACCCCGTCATTACATCGACCTCGACCACTATGGTGACTCTGCATTCTTTTCCTGCCGGTTTTGGAAGGCCGCTGTTACGAAGTACTCAGAAGATACGTTGAAGGCTTACGGCATTGTGCCCTGGCATATTAATACGATGTATTATCGCTTGAGAGAAGCTTTTCTGATAAGGGATCCGGAAAAAATACTAAAAATTTCAGCGGAGCTGGGACATTACATAGCAGATGCAAACGTGCCGCTGCACACTACGGAAAATTACAACGGTCAGCTTACTGGTCAGGAAGGGATTCATGGCTTCTGGGAATCGAGGTTACCTGAGCTGTTCTCTGATGACTACGATTTTTTTGTCGGTAAGGCTGAATATCTGCAGGAGCCTCAACAAGCCATCTGGAACAATATCGAAGACGCGCACAAGGATGTAAAACTTGTCCTTGGCGAAGAAAAGGAGTTGGCGGAAAAATTTAAAGAGCGGAAGTATTCGTTTGAAACCAAGGGAAGGCAGACGGTAAAGGTTTACTCGCGGGAATATGCGAAGGCGTTTCATAAAATTCTCGATGGAATGGTAGAACGTCGCATGAGAGCAGCAATCAAAATGGTCGGTGATTTTTGGTACACTGCATGGGTTGACGCGGGTCAGCCGGATTTGAAATCATTGATCGACTTCAAACCTACCGAGGCGGAATTATCGGCACGGAAAGCGGAGCTTGAGGAATGGCGGAAACAAACCATCAAATCCCGCGACCACGAACTGGTAGATTAATGCAGGAGGGCTTTTACAATGTCCTCCCACTCCTGATTGAGCGACGTCTTGCACACCGGCTGGTTCGCGCGATGATACCAATACGCCGCATTGCCAGCGTCACCCTCCTTTCGATGAAGGTAGGCATGTATCCAAGACCCTTCACTGGTATGAAGCTCCTGCGCGATGTCATGGGCTTTATTCCAGTCACCTTTTCCATCATACCACATCGCTAGCAGGCCCCCTGCAACGGAAGGAGGGACGGAGTGCCCCTGGAGTGACGTTTTAAAATCCTGAAAGTTCATACTACAAAATTATATGAGTAAACGAACTTCAAGAAGGTGTTGCAGCCCAAATAATTCAGACGCGAACAACTGAGACATTATGGTGTTAAACTCATGCAGGGAATTATAACCCTCGAAAACGTTGTAAATGTGTCGAAAATTGAGAAAATTTAGATACACTAACCCGATAAACGCATGAGTTTGAATAGCCCCAACCGCATTCCGGAAAAGTACGGTCTGCAAATAGCCGCTGGTCTGATTCTCTTCTTTTTGATTATGAGGATGCTTGGCCTCGGTCACATGACCGAACTACGTCTTCTCAACTTACTTATATTGAGCGCTGGTATTTTTCTGGCCCTGAAGAAATTCAAACAAACGCACTTCGCGCGCCTGAATTATTTCAGAGGACTTATTACCGGCGTCGCTACGGGCGGTGTGGCGTCGTTGATTTTTGGATTCTTTCTCTTCGTCTATATGAAACTGGACGATGGTCTTATGAGAACCATCATCGAAAATGAACCGATGGGTCGCTATCTAAATGCATACATCGTGGCGTTCATCGTTGTTTTGGAAGGTTTCTTTTCCGGTCTTACCGTTACCTTCGTGATCCTGAATTGGGTGGCAACGGATGAAGTAAGCGCTCCGGTCGACAGCGATGAGGCGGAGCTGGAGTCGACACCCGGTGGCCGCTAAAGGTCAGCTTGACACAAGCTGTGCTCTAGTCCAATTAAGTGCGATTTTCCACATGGTTACATGCTTAAAAATCCAAGTAGGCTATTGGAGAGTGCATACTATTGTCTCTGGTTGACCTGTTGTAATGTTGATCCGTATTACTTTACTCCGCAGTGAAAAGTAAATTTCTTACTCTCGTTATTATACTGGGCGGACATGTTACAGTAGCCCAAACGCTATCTGCAGAAGAACGAAACTTCGCGGTTGAAATGCTCGAATCCAGCTCCAGAAAATTTTTAGACAATCTTCAAGATGTTAACGGTGATCAGTGGTCGTTTAAACCCGACAGCGGGGCGTGGTCTGTTGGCGAAATCGCCGAACACATAACGCTCTCCGAAAGCCTTTTATATTCCATTGTGCAGAAGACCCTGCTGACTCCTGCAAACGAAGAAAAGGCAAAGTCGCTGGAAGGCCGTGAAAAACAACTGCTGGTAACCGTGATGGATCGTTCTTCCAAAGCGCAGGCACCGGAAGTTCTTCGACCTTCGGGGAAGTTCGCCTCAAAGCGGGAATTGATCGACGCGTTTAAACGGGCGCGTGGGCAGACGCTTGCTTACGCCAGAACAAGCAAGGATTCGCTTAAGAGTCATGTTGCGCAGCATCCGGTTTTTGGTGAGTTAACCGCGTATCAATGGTTGATCTTCATCGCAGGCCATGCAGCCCGGCACATAGCGCAATTGGAGGAAGTAAAGAGCAACGTCAATTTTCCAAAAATCTGAATTCCATTTTCTCCATTGACAAGCGGCCGGCAAAGTGCAATGCAAGTCTTCAGGTGTTTGTCGGCCTTTTTAACACTGTCTTCATCGGGTTTTCTTTAACTTGCGTCGTTCGAAACTGAATTATCAACATGAGATACAAAAGCATCAACAAAGAGCTGTTCATATCCAATAGAAAAAGGTTGTTGAAAGAATTAAAGCCACATTCGCTCGTCGCTTTAAATGCGAATGACATCATGCCAACGAATGCGGATGGAACCATGCGGTTTCGACAGAACAGCGACTTGTTTTATTTAACAGGTGTAGACCAGGAGGAAACGATATTAGTCCTTTGTCCTGATTTTCCTGATAAGAAATACAGGGAAGTGCTTTTTTTACGGGAGACCAATGAACACATTGCTACGTGGGAGGGCCACAAACTGACAAAAGAGGAAGCACGTGATTTGACTGGCATCGAGACTGTTTTGTGGTTGTCGGAATTTTGGAGACTGTTCAATACTATGATGGTAATGGGCGACACCGAGTTCGTCTACCTGAATACCAACGATCATTACCGCGCGGAATCGTCCGTAACAACCCGTGAAATGCGGTTTGTTAAAACATGCCTGGAAAAATATCCACTCCACAAGTACGAGCGGTTGGCGCCCATAATGCACAGGTTGCGAAGTGTAAAGTCAAAATTTGAGATCGATCTGTTGCAGCAGGCTTGCGACATCACGGAAAAAGGATTCAGGCGCATTTTGAAATTTGTGAAACCCGGTGTCCGCGAGAATGAAATCGAAGCGGAATTTATACATGAGTTTATCAGAAACGGATCCCGGGGCTTTGCGTATGAGCCCATCGTTGCATCGGGCAGAAACTCATGCGTCCTGCACTACATTGAAAATGATAAACCCTGTGCTGATGGTGATATACTTTTGCTGGATGTAGGGGCGGAATACGCCAATTATAACGCGGACATGACCCGTTCCATACCCGTGAACGGCCGGTTTTCGAAAAGGCAAAAAGAGGTCTATAATGCGGTGCTCCGGGTTCATCACGGTGCGATCAGGCTTCTGAAACCCGGTGTCAAATATTTCGAGTACCATAAGGAAGTTCAGAAATTGATGGAACAGGAATTGATCGGATTAAAGCTAATTGACAGGAAGGATATCAAAAACCAGGATGCGAACCGGCCGTTGTTTATGAAATATTTTATGCACGGCACAGGACATCAGCTTGGCCTTGACGTTCATGATGTCGGCAACATGTATCACAACATGCAGGTTGGACAGGTGTGGACGGTGGAACCGGGTATTTATATCCGGGAAGAAAATTTGGGGATCCGGATAGAAAACAACGTGGTGATTCAAAAGGATAAGGTTGTCGATTTAATGAAAAATATACCGATAGAAGTGGAAGAGATCGAGGAACTGATGAATGCTTGATATGGATTAATATAATATGTTTAAGAAGATCCTGCTGACTTCAATACTGCTTGCTTCATTCTTTGCTAACGTTGCTCAGGAGTACTGGATGCAACCTGAAAAATTCAACCTTAAGCCTGGCGAGAGTGTTATTATCAACTTGATGGCTGGAGAAAATTTTATTGGCGAACCCTTGGTTGCGGAGACAAATGCCGTTCAATTGCCGACTTCAATTGATAGCATCGCGAAAAATGAGAACGGCACGATCAGTTATTCGTTTAAGATGGAGGGAACGGAGTTGCTTTCACTGCAGACCAGGAATATTTTTCTCGAATCCGACCCTGGCAAGTTTAACGACTTTCTGAAATATGCGGGCCTCGACGATATTGTTTATCAACGGGAGAAAAAAAATGCCCAAACATCCCCGGGACGGGAAAACTTATCCATTCATACAAAACTTTTGTTACAGATCGGTGAAAGCCGCGACGAGGATTATAAAAAAGTTCTGGGCTTTCCCGCGGAAATTATCCCGCTGCAAAACCCTTACGCGTTAAAGATTGGTGAAAAGATCCGCTTCAAAATTCTTTTTCAGGGAAAACCCGTCTTTGGGGCGAGAGTGAAGGTCTGGAACCGCAGTAATAACAGAACCACGATTCAAAACATGTACACTGAAAAAGACGGAACTATTGAGGCTATCATTAGCAATGATGGCCCATGGATGGTAAGCGTAGTGAGCATGATACCTTCAAAACAAGAAGGTGTGGATTGGCAAAGCTACAGGGCAAGCCTGGTTTTTGGAATAGAAAAATAACCATGGATAAAATTATCTCTGACGAAGCGCCCGACCCCGTTGGCGCTTATCCGCACGCAAAAAAGGTGGGCAATCTATTGTTTTTGTCCGGCGTCGGGCCGAGAAAAAAAGGCTCAAAAGAAATTCCAGGGGTTACGTTGGATGAGCAAGGCAACATAAAAAATTATGACATCGAGCAGCAATGTCACGCCGTCTTTGAGAATGTCAAGTTGATCCTCGAAGCTTCGGGGTCGTCGTGGGAAAATCTCGTCGATGTAACGGTATTCCTCACGAACATGAAAAAAGACTTTCCGCTCTTCAATAAAATTTACGGAGAATATTTTAAGAAGGATCAGCCTTGCAGGACGACGGTAGAAGTAAATGCGTTACCGACGCCGATCGCCATTGAATTAAAATGCATCGCTGTCGTCTGAAACGCAGGTGAAGGATTCGATAAGATCTTTCGCTACTTTATCAATGGATTAAAAAGGGCAGGAATCAGCTAAACGGCAAAGCTTTCGCCGCACCCACAGGTACGCGTAGCGTTGGGGTTGATAAACTGAAATCCCTTTCCGTTCAATCCATCAGAAAAGTCCAGCGTTGTTCCCAGCAGGTACAACAAGCTTTTTTTATCGACTAAAATTTTAATGCCCCGGTCTTCGAAGATCTGATCGGCGGGCTTTACTTCGTCGTCAAAATTAAGGTCATACATCAGACCAGAGCAGCCGCCCCCCTTAACGAGTACGCGCACGTTGTTGTGCACTGCCTTTCCTTCTTCTTTGCGGAGGGCTATTATTTTTTCTTTTGCTTTCTCTGTTACGCTTATCATAATCTTCAAACGCTTAAACTACGAAATTGGGTTCAACACAACGCTGAATACAGTAATTGTATTCATGTCTCTTCCATAATATAACTTTTGCAAGGCGTCCAGGATGTTTCCTGCCTTAAAATAAGACGTGTGCAATTCGGTATCGCCTTTAGCCACCCACTGTATCGTATACGAATTTTCCTTCTCCTTATAGCTTTGAACGTATGCAAGCATTTTCGTGAGGGCGTGCACCTTATCGGCGCCCGTTTCACTATGAAAAAGAAATGCCTGATTGTGGCGTGGATTGATGGTGATCAGATCCAGTTTTACCTTGCCATCCAGGGTTGTATATTCAAACACCAGATCTGACGTACGCAACCCTAAGTAGTCCTTGATTTCTTGCTGTATGCGGGCTGCTTCTACATGCATCTCATTAAGTGTCTCAGTCATCATCCTAAGTTTTCATTCGCCTAAACTTTTGATTTAAGCAAAAAGTTTCTTCTTTGGGTACAAAGTTAACAAATATGGAAAAACTTGAACACATTGGGATAGCCGTTAGAAATATGGATGAAAGCAACGCGCTCTTTGCAGCCCTTCTGGGCCAGGACCATTATAAGATCGAATCTGTAGAATCCGAAGGTGTTCGCACATCGTTTTTTCGTGTTGGAGGTGTAAAAATCGAACTTTTGGAAGCGACCCGCCAAGATTCCCCCATCGCAAAATTCATTGAAAAAAAGGGAGAAGGCATTCATCACCTTGCATTTGCTGTCACCGACATAGCACAAAGCATTCAATCGTTTCAACAGAAAGGTTTTGAAGTAATTAACGAGATTCCAAAAATGGGAGCGGACAACAAAATGATCTGTTTTCTCCATCCCAAATCGACCGGCAGCGTCCTGATCGAACTCTGTCAGGAGGCCTAACGGGGCGCTTTCATCGTGCTTGCGCTCTTACCACCAAACTCAATCTGGTTGTAGTATTTTTTCTTCTTCTTTCCTTTCGCGGTTTTGTAATATGGCTTTGGAGAGCTGCACGCGCTGATAAAGGTACCGCATGCGCTAATGAAGATGAGGACCACGATTACTCCAACAATTCTTTTCATAACTCCTGAATTATCCACCACATAAGTACACTGAATTTATCAGGTAAATCGTGCTTATTCATCGATAATCTTACTTTTGCAGGACGAATGGGTTCTGAGTACGCCAAAGGGCCCGCGTCAAGAACAATATGAGCGAAAATCGGTCGGAAATAAGTCAGTTAGGGGAATTTGGTCTCATAGACCGGATTCGTGAACAATTTACAATGGTCAATCCATCCTCATTGACGGGGATTGGAGACGATGCGGCTGTGATCGACGCGGGAAATGACAGTCTGTTAGTATCTACCGATATGCTTGTCGAGGGAATCCATTTCGACTTAGCGTATACGCCAATTCACCATCTTGGTTATAAG
>DASUTP010000107.1:0-11207 GCA_036374515.1 Chryseolinea sp.
GCAGAGCTCCAATTTAGCTTCGAGATTTTTTTTGCGGTCGAGTTCTTTTAACTCAAAATAAATACTTTGATTATCATAAAAGCGGTCAAGCAGGGCATGATAATTTGCCCATAGTGTCTTTGCCTGGGGTCCTGAAACAGGTCCGATGGCTTTCCACTGCTTTTGAAGTTCTTTGAATTGCTCAAACTGGTCCGTTGTGTCCTGGGAATCCGACAGCACGCGCAGCTTTTCCAGGATCTCCTGTTTCCGGGCAAGATTTTCCGTCTTCCGCTCTTCCTGTTGTTTATAATACTGCAGCTTACGATCGCGTATAAGCTTCAGGTTGGCATCGAATACATTGTCGTGCTCATCCCCCTTGAATTCGAAATCTTCGGCTGTACCGCCTTGCGCAACAAATTTCGCCAACGCTTCAGCCCTTTCCTTCTCGCGCAGATCGTCATAAATGGGTTTGATTTCCCTCAGTATGCTGTCAACTTTCTTAAAATTATCGTCCCTGGAGAGTTCCTTGATCAGTTCCGCCAGCTGTTGCTTGCTGTAATTGGTATAATCCACGTGGTGATCATCATGGTCATGATGGTCCTCTGAAATTTCATCCCGATCGGATAAATCAGCCTCGGAATGTAATGTGTTGACATGGTTTTCAGCCACTCCGGCCTCATGCGCATGTGCCTGCTCTACGATTTTTTCTCTTTCCATTTCCATGTTCAATGTTCCATTACTTGGCAGATAACGTAAATTTACTCAAAAAAGGCCTTAATTCAGCCGCGGATCAACCGGGTAGTTTGAATATACAGAAAATCTTCCACCCATGCCCCCTAACGCCTTTTTCCAGATGACGGACGGATCTGTATCAAATAAAAGTTCATCTGTTACAAAATCGCAGACAATCCAGGAATCTTCCTCGAGCTCCTTGTCCAATTGTCCTTGCCCCCAGCCGCTATACCCGAGATAAAAGCGGATGTCGGATGTTTTCAATCTGCCGGTATCCAGTTCAATCATCAGGCTTTCAAACGCACCACCCCAGAAAATACCCTCCTGTATTTTAACAGCGTTCTCCACAGGTGTGTTTCGATGGAGAAAATGTAAAGTATCTTGCTGCACAGGTCCACCAACAAAAACTATATCCTCAACGGCACGAATGTCTTCAATAACGTCGTTCACCTTAAGTATCGATGGCTTATTGATAACAAACCCAAAAGAGCCATCATCGTTATGCTCACATAGCAATACAACGGTACGTTCAAAATTGGGATCAGGAAGAAACGGTTCGGATATCAACAGCCTTCCCTTCTCTGGTTTCAATTTATTTTTATACTTAAAGAATTCCATCACAAACTGTAAAATATCAAAATTTCCCCGAAAATATTCGTGTTTCGTTACCTGAATAAAATACTTCGCATTCACCTGTGCAAGTTTTATTTCTTTGTACATCTTATGATCAAATTGCAAGCGTATGCATAACTTATCGGAACTACGTAGTGAATATTCCAAGGCATCACTGGATGTTTCATCCGTGTTACCTGACCCGATACAGCAATTTGAGAAATGGTTTCTGGAGGCTTTGGAGGCTAAGGTAATGGAAGCAAATGCCATGAACCTATCAACTATAAACGTTAATAACAGACCCTCGTCGCGAATTGTTTTATTAAAGGGCATTGAACAAAGGAAGTTTCTCTTTTACTCGAATTATCAAAGTACAAAAGGCAAAGAACTGGGTAAAAATCCCGCGTGTGCCTTAACATTTTTTTGGCCCGAGTTAGAACGCCAAATCAGAATCGAAGGCATCGCGGAGCGGGTGGACGAAAAGCGTTCGGAACAATATTTTCAAAGCCGGCCACGAGGCTCACAAATCGGTGCATGGACATCACCGCAAAGTTCTATTATTGAAAGCCGAAGTATATTGGAAGAACGTGCCGAGCAAATCGAAAAACGGTTTGAAGGTCAGCCGGTGCTACCGAAACCTAATCAGTGGGGAGGCTATCAGGTGGATGCACATATACTTGAGTTTTGGCAAGGCAGACCGAACCGGCTACACGACAGGATTCAATTCGTTAAAATCGATAATGAATGGAAGGTGCAGCGCCTTGCTCCCTGATATTGAATATTAATATTGAATATTGAATGTTGAATGTTGAATGTTGATGATTTGAATATCCAACAAGGAATATCCAATATCCAACAATCATTGGACCGCATCCTAACGCAAATCAAACAACGAATTTACGCCAGGATAACGACGGGTGGTGAAACCCTCGCCATACTTTGCTCCGATGGCATAGCCCCAATCGGTGGCACGCGCCTCGATCATCTTAACGAAGCCCGGGCTCGAAATGTACGTCTCAGCCTCTGCGCTGGCGGGATCATAAAACTGCGACTTGAATGCCTTCAAGGCTTTAATTTTTGTGTCCCAATATTCCGAAACATCAACAATAAAGTCGGGTTCGATGTAAAGACTCTGAATGTAATGATACACCACCGATGGCCGCCACGGCGCCTGTTTCTTTCCATTTTCATCAACGGTTTCAACCTTCACTAATCCCGAAAGGAAACATGCGTCATAGCCGAGCGATGCGCCTCTCCCATGGTCAATGTGGCGATCGTAAACTGCATTTGCCAAAACGATCGATGGCTGATATTTCCGGATAGCTTTGATGACGGCTAGCTGATGCGTTGGATCGTTTTCAAAAAAACCATCACGAAGTCCGAGGTTCTCGCGGATTGAAACCCCTAAAATTTTGGCTGCCTCCGTTGCTTCCGCGGCGCGTATTTCAACTGAACCCCGGGTGCCCAGCTCGCCTCTGGTAAAATCGATGATCCCTACTTTATGTCCCAATGCAACGTGCAGGGCAATGGTGCCCGCACAGCTGATCTCGGCGTCGTCGGGATGGGCAGCGAGGACGAGAATGTCGAGTTTCATTTGGAGGGTTAGAGGTTTGAAGTTTGAAGTTTGAAGTTTGAGGTTCGAGGTTAGCGGGCAGTAATCGGTTCTTGGACTTCGGCATGTTCCTTAGCGGCCAGAAATTTTTCCGCATCCAAAGCGCCCATACAACCTGTGCCGGCTGCGGTAATTGCCTGACGATAAACTTTGTCGGCAGCATCGCCTACGGCAAACACACCTTCGACATTTGTCTTCGTTGTTCCTGGAATCACTTTGATATAGCCGGTTTCATCCATGTCCAGATATGATTTAAATATGCCGGTATTTGGCTGGTGACCGATAGCCAGAAAGAACCCCTGAATGGGAATAATCGCTTTTTCACCTGTTTTGTTGTTCACAACGCGAACGCCAGTGACCCCGGTATCGTCACCCAGGATCTCATCAGTTTCAGTATTCCAGTGAACCTCGATGTTTGGAGTTTTCTCCACCCTTTGCTGCATGATCTTCGATGCCCTCATCTCATTTCTTCTTACCAGCAAATGAACTTTCGTGCACAAATTGGCGAGATAGGTAGCTTCTTCCGCGGCGGAATCACCCGCGCCTACCACAGCTACTTCTTTGCCGCGATAAAAAAACCCGTCACAAACGGCGCAAGCCGAAACCCCTTTGTTATTGAACTTTTCTTCGGAAGGTATGCCCAGGTATTTTGCGGTAGCGCCGGTCGCTATAATTACGGCACCGGCAGTGATCTCGTCTTTTTCATCCACGGTCACTTTCAAAGGATATCCTGAGAAATCGACGGAAGTCACCATGCCATAGCTCACTTTTGTGCCGAAACGCTCTGCCTGCTGCTGCAGGTCAATCATCATTTCAGGTCCATTGATGCCTTTGGGATAGCCGGGAAAATTTTCGACGTCGTTCGTGGTTGTTAGCTGACCCCCGGCTGGGCGCCCGTAAATAACACCGGCTTTAATCCCGCGCGGGCCGCATAAATCGCCGCCGTATAGCCCGCAGGTCCAGACCCAATGATGAGCACTTTAACTTCTTCTTTTGACATAACACTAGCTTTTGCTTATCAAACAAAATAAAAGGTCTCGGAATTCGAGACCCTTGAAATATCCTTTAATATTCAATTAAATTAACCCAGGTAAGGTTTTAAAGCTTTGCTTCTAGACGTGTGGCGTAACCTTCTGATTGCCTTTTCTTTAATCTGCCGAACACGTTCGCGGGTCAAATTGAACTTCTCGCCGATCTCCTCCAGCGTCATCGAGTGTTCGCCGTTGAGGCCAAAATAAAGGGTAATTACATCCGCTTCCCGCTGTGTAAGGGTCGACAACGCTCTTTGAACCTCCCGGCGAAGGGAATCATTCATAAGGCCCGAATCCGGGGTTTCCTCGCTGTCGTTTTCAAGCACATCCAGCAAGCTATTTTCCTCCCCCTGAACAAACGGAGCATCCATAGACACATGGCGACCCGATATTTTCATGGTATCCACTACTTCGGCAGTTGTAACATCTAACACCTCAGCAAGTTCCTCCGGAGATGGTTCGCGTTCAAATTTCTGCTCAAGCTCGGAAAAGGTCTTGGAAATCTTATTCAGGGATCCAACCCGGTTTAACGGAAGGCGCACGATACGCGACTGCTCTGCAAGCGCCTGAAGAATCGATTGACGAATCCACCATACAGCGTATGAAATGAATTTAAAACCACGCGTTTCATCGAACCTTTGTGCTGCTTTGATGAGACCCAAGTTACCTTCATTGATAAGATCGCCTAACGAAAGCCCCTGGTTTTGGTATTGCTTTGCAACGGAAACAACGAAACGCAGATTTGCCTTAGTCAGTTTCTCCAAAGCTATCTGATCACCTTCCTTTATACGTTTCGCCAATTCAACTTCTTCATCGGGAGTAAGAAGGTCAACCTTACCAATTTCCTGGAGGTATTTGTCCAGCGACTGGCTTTCGCGGTTGGTAATCTGTTTACTGATCTTGAGCTGTCTCATTCTCTAAAAAATATACGTTTTGTTGTAACAATATAGTGTCTAAATATAGTTCTGTCAATTAAAGTTCATAACGATTATTCCGCGGGAGTTGTTTCCTTTTTCGGCGGCCTCGGAAGAAGTACTTTTCTCGATAAACGAAACTTGCCAGTCTTTTTATCAACCTCGATCAATTTCACCTTTACCTCCTCACCTACTTCAAGAACGCCTTCCATGGTTTCCAGGCGATCCCATTTGATTTCAGAGATGTGAAGCAAACCATCCTTGCCAGGCATAAACTCTACGAATGCTCCAAAAGGCATGATCGATTTCACCTTACCATCGTAAACCTCACCAACTTCCGGCACAGCGACGATCCCTTTAATTCTTCGTACCGCTGCATCCATCACATTTTTGTTGCTGGCAAAAACATTAACAACACCCTTATTGCCAACTTCCTCAATCACAACGGTAGCTCCGGTGGTATTCTGAATATCCTGAACAACTTTTCCACCCGGGCCGATTACTGCGCCAATCATTTCTTTCTCGATCACAATGGTTTCTGCGCGTGGTGTCTGTGGCTTAAGATCAGGACGAGGCATTGCCAGTGTTTTCTTCATTTCGTTAAGGATATGTGTTCTACCCTCTTTCGCCTGAAGCAAGGCCTGCTTTAAAACCTCGTAGGTAAGGCCGTCAACTTTCAAGTCCATCTGACACGCCGTGATTCCTTTTTCTGTTCCTGTTACCTTGAAGTCCATATCTCCAAGGTGATCTTCATCGCCGAGGATATCCGACAGGATTGCGTACTTGCCCGTTTCACTATCGGAAATCATTCCCATAGCAATGCCAGACACCGGACCCGTTACCGGAACGCCGGCATCCATCAATGCAAGAGATCCTGCGCACACCGTCGCCATTGAAGATGAGCCATTCGACTCAAGAATATCTGATACGATACGGATGGTGTACGGATTCTTTTCATCTGGCGGGAGGACTTGCTTCAACGCCCTGAAAGCCAGATTACCGTGGCCGACCTCACGTCTGCCCGGACCACGGTTCGGTTTTACTTCGCCCGTTGAAAAGCCCGGGAAATTATAATGAAGTATGAACTTGCTGGAACCTTCAATCATTGCGCCATCGATAAGCTGTTCATCCAGCTTTGTGCCCAGCGTTACCGTTGACAGCGACTGGGTTTCTCCACGCGTGAAGATCGCTGAGCCGTGAGGTGAAGGCAAACAATCAACTTCGCTCCATATTGTTCTGATTTCCGTGGTTTTACGTCCATCTAAGCGAACTCCTTCATTAAGCACCAGATTTCGCGAAGCCTTCTTTTGAATATCGTGATAGTAATGTTTTGCAAGATCCTTGTTTACGGTTGTATCCTCAGGAAGTGCGTCCAGGTACTCGTCGATGATGCTGGAGAATGCTTCAGACCTGATCTTCTTGCTCGCGTTCAGTTGACGTGCCGCAGCATAGACTTTATCGTACATCAGGTTCCACAGCTCAGTACGCAACGCCTCATCATTTTCCTCGTGGCTGTAAGTACGCTTTGCAGTTTTGCCGACGGCCTCAGTCAATTCGATCTGCAGCTGGCATTGCACCTTAATCGCATCGTGAGCGTGACGGAGTGCTTCAAGCATATCATCTTCCGACACTTCTTTCATTTCACCTTCGACCATGAGAATATTTTCAAGCGACGCAGCGACGATCAGATCGATGTCAGCGCGTTTCTTTTCTTCCATGCTGGGATTGATCACAAATTTTCCGTCTACACGCGCTACTCTCACTTCGGAAATTGGCCCCTGGAACGGAATATCGGATACAGCAAGTGCTGATGAAGCGGCGAAGGCGGCCAATGCGTCGGGCAGCGCGTTTTCGTCACCCGAGATCAGGTAGATCATCACCTGAGTATCAGCATGATAATCGCTGGGGAAAAGCGGGCGCAGTGCGCGGTCTACCAGACGGCTGATCAAAACTTCATAATCGGAAAGTTTGCTTTCACGTTTCAGGAAACCGCCGGGCACCTTGCCTGTAGCGGCGAATTTTTCCTGGTAGTCCACGGAAAGGGGTAAAAAATCGGTACCCGGTTTTGCCTCCTGTGCGGAGACGACTGTGGCCAATAACATTGTATTGCCCATTCTTAATACGACAGAACCGTCGGCGAGGCGGGCAAGTTTGCCGGTCTCAATCGTTATTTCGCGACCATCGGGCAGCTTACACGTTTTAGTAATTACAGTAGGTTTCATAAATGAGTGAATTAAAAGGGAGGCTACAACAGCTTCTTACCTTGTGTTGAAAATGCAAAAAGGGAACCTTTGTTCGGGTTCCCTTCGGGGAATGTTGAATATATTACTTTCTGAGATCCAGGTCGGCAAGAATGGCCCTGTATCTTTCAATGTCTGTGTTTTGAAGGTAATTTAGCAGCTTTTTACGTTTACCCACCAATTTCATAAGGCCTTGCTGAGTGGAAAAATCCTTCTTATTTGATTTTAAATGCTCCGTGAGGTGATTAATCCTATGGGTGAACAGGGCAACCTGTGACTCAGCAGAACCAGTTTCTTGCTTCTTCTTTCCAAATCCGTGTTTAGCGAATAGATCTTGTTTGATTTCAGTAGTCAAATACATCTCAAAATTTGTTTTTTCCTTATTTCAGCGGGCAAAGGTACGCCACAAACGGCCTAATTTCCAAGGATTTGTATCATCATTTTCTGCTGTTCAATGCAATTTTGGACCTTACGGACCTTTTTTCGGCAATCCATTGCTTGACCTTATCCATAACCACGGAATAGAAATCAGCTTCGAACAGCCGCGCATCAATGCGTGCCTGTCGCAAAAATACCAGGCCGATGATCAATAAGATCGCGTCGGCAGCCCAGACGCCCGTGGCAACGCTGACAGTTTCCTGCTTGGCTAGCTTCTCCCCCTGCATGGTAATAACATAGTATATGATGAAGAAAAATATGGATACCAGGAAGGGAACACCCAGTCCTCCTTTTTTGATGATCGCGCCAAGCGGCGCTCCGATCAGGAACATCGCGATACAGGCAAAGGAATTAGCCAAAATTTTGTGCCATTGAATTTCAAAAATCGCCAGCTCCTTTTGGAAGTTATCGATCGTGACATTCGCGTTCATCAACTGGCTTTTTACCTGACGGGCAACATTTGTGGCACCTTGGATCGTTTCCCGCGTCAAAGCAACATTCAATACACTATCGACCTTAGCACGACGGGCAGAGTCGGTCAAGACCTTCTTTTTTACCGGGACGCTTACAGGCTTCATGTTTTTTTTCTGCACCTGTTTACGATTTGCAAAACCACTTGCCACGTTCTTCTTCAGTGGTTGCGATTTTTTTAAATCCAATGAGTCTTTATTAGGTACGACAGGCTTGCGCGTTTGCTTGACAGTATCCGCCTTCCGCGACCTTTCCAGATAGGGAATTCTTGCTACCGAATCACGATAGAGCTTTTGCCGATATATCTCCTCAGGCATGATCACACTATCCTTTTTCATAAAAAAGCTAAAATAGGTTGGCTTGTATAAGTAGTGATTTAGCCGCTGCGACCGTACTTCACGTTTAACGGAGTCGATATCCGAATTCAGCTCCGCGAGGTTTCGCATGATCCTGTTGCCCTGAAACCATTTTTTGTCGGTGGTCTGCAGTTGAAAAGACGACAGATCAAATACCACCTGCATTTTGGAGAATTTGGTTTTGCTTAATGATTCCCCCTTCCCTTTTCCTCCCAAGTCTTTTTGCTCTGACATTCCCTCGCTGTAATCGTAACCATTGAACAGCTCAAACTTCAGGTACCTTTCGTTCAGCACAGTGTACATACGCCCGGAATCCGCCACCATCACTTTTTTATTCCCATCATTTTGCCGGTGGTCATAGACAATGACCCCTTTCAATGCCGCTTCGTCTTCCGGAAATTTCTTGTCGACCTTTATGCTGATGTCATCGATACCGTTGTAAAATGCTCCCTCGCGCAAATCCAACGCAGGTTTCTTTTGCTTTATGTCATAGAGTAAACTATAAGCTTCCAAAGCAGCTTTTGGAACGAGGTTGTTGTTCGCATAAAATGCAATGCCCGTAAGCACGAGTACGAACAGAAAAATGGGTAGCAAGATCCTGACAAGCGAAATGCCGGAACTTTTAATAGCCGTCAGTTCAAAATGCTCGCCCAGATTTCCAAACGCTATCAGCGAAGAAAGAAGTACCGCAAGGGGCATCGCCGTGGGAACCGTAAAGATGGCGAAATAGAAAAAGAGCTGCGCCAGGATCAACGTGTCCAGTCCCTTGCCAATGATGTCATCGAAATACTTCAACATGTTAATGTTCAGAAGAATGAACACCACGACAAAAAATGTGATGAGAAACGGCCCGATGAATGCGTCCAGAACAAGCTTGTCTATTTTCTTCATTATTGAACGTCTTGTGGTTTAAGGTCAAGTATGTGCCAAACCAGCAGCTTGAATTTTTGTCAAAAATAGGGCCAAGGGAAGAATGAACGGCAATACGAATTGAAAAAAATCAGCCGCCAACGATTTTTCGCAGCATTTCTATCAGACCATCCCACAAGGAATGGAGCTCCCGATGGTCGTCAAAGTCAGAATAGTCCAGGATTTTCAGGTAGGTGGATTGCGTCAGCTCATTAAAATCCAATCGCAGCTCAACATAAGAAGGATCATTTTCGTCTTCTTTATTCTCCGGTAAGAATTCGAACCGCACAAAATGGTTGGTTCTGAAAGCGACGAGCTTAGCGCGATGGTCCTCATTATCCCAAAAGAATGTAAACGACTTATCATTGTTATTGATGGTGACATCATCAGCAAACCACTCCGAAAGGCCACTGGCTGTCTGAATGTATGGATACAACATCTTAATCGATGCATGAATCTCATAATCGGCCGTGAATAATTTCTTTTTGGATGTACTAAGGGTCGCCATATTTTTTCTTAGTGGCTATAATTTATACCATTTTAAGGATTATGACAATAGCAAAGACAATGAATTTAGAATCGCCGTTATTGAGTGCCTGAACCTGCCCTTGCACTCGTAAGGGCTTAGTCACTGAAACATGAGCGTATATCCTACATAAACACCAGCTCACCAAATCTGTTTTTTAAATCGCGATGAAGCTCTAAATTGAAAATTGATCACGTTAAGCAACCAAAACCATCTACACCATGATTAACAGAAGAAAATTTATTAAGACAACCGCCTCAGGAATTGCGGGGCTTACGGTTAGCCAATACGCATTTTCAAACATTATTGTCCAAAAGAAGAAGGATAAGTTAGGCGTAGCACTGGTGGGTCTGGGTTATTATAGTACAGATCTGCTCGCACCAGCGCTGCAACTCACACAAAAATGTTTCCTCGCAGGAATTGTAACAGGTACGCCGTCGAAGGCAGAGCAGTGGAAAGCGAAGCACAATATTTCCGATAAAAATATTTATAACTATCAGAGTTTCGATTCCATCGCCAACAATCCTGATATCGACGTGATCTATGTCGTGCTGCCCCCTTCCATGCACGCCGAATACAGCATCCGCGCGGCCAAAGCCGGTAAACACGTGTGGTGTGAAAAACCAATGGCCATGACGGAATTGGAATGTAAGAATATGATCGACGCCTGCAAAAAAAATAAAGTAACCCTTGCCATCGGCTATCGGCTGCACCATGAACCTAACACCCAGCGCATTATACAAATTCGTAAAGACCTAGTCTATGGAAAGGTCCTCAGCACAAGTGCGGCGGCAGGATACCGTGACGACCGCACAACGCACTGGAAGCAGAAGAAAAGTCTTGGCGGCGGCGCAATGTATGACATGGGTGTTTATCCCTTAAATGCCGCCCGATACGCTACCGGATTGGAACCAATCGCGGTTACTGCCAAAGCTTCCACTACACGGCCGGAGATCTATACCGAAGTAGAAGAGACGATGAACTTCGATCTTGAGTTTCCCGGCGGGGTGACAGCCTCCTGCGAAACTACGTTCGGCCGGGGCGTGAATAAGCTTGAGACAAAATTTGCCAACGGTTGGTATACGCTCGAACCCTTTCAAAATTACAGTGGGCTGAAAGGTACTACCAGCGATGGAAAAGTCCTCAATGCAACCATACCAAATCAACAGGCAAAACAAATGGATGATGATGCTACTTCGATAATAAACGGAACGCCATTATTGGTTCCAGGAGAAGAAGGATTAAAAGATATCAAGGTGGTGGAAGCTGTGTATAAATCTGTAGCACAGAAAGGGAGGGTTGCGTGGGGTGGTTAGAGGTAAGAGGTAAGAGGTAAGAAGTAAGAAGTAAGAAGTAAGAGGTAATCAGTGATCGGTGATCGGTGGTT
>DASUTP010000108.1:0-11329 GCA_036374515.1 Chryseolinea sp.
CAGGTCAGTGTTGATAGGTGAATTTTCTGCCAGTACAATTTCGTTATAGGCCGAGTCTATTTCGTTGACAAAATTTTCCTCTATCGCATTTGATAGTTTTGAAAGTATGTTTTCCTGGGCAACGTCCTCCTTGTATAAATGATCGTAATCCCATTGGCTGATGATGATAGTCCAAAAAAAGCATCCCGTCAACAGTGATACGCCACATAAAATCACATCAGCTCGATTGAGCTTTTCGTTTCGGCTGATCAGGACCACTTTGATCAGTGGAAGGGATAACAGCAGCGCAAGGGAAATAAGGAGAATGGTGTACAGCAGAATCAAGTCAAAGCTGCGCGCTTCTCTTAAGTATGATTCCTGCTCTTGCAAACCGATCAACACCCAATCATACTTATCGACGGAAAAAGGAAATCGGAATATCTTGTAGGCTATTCCATTGAGCTGTACTTCGTCGTCGGCGGATTTCAAAGCAGCGTCAAGGGAATCTTTCGAACTAAAGGGATGACTTTCATAAATCACAAACTCCTTTTTCGATTTTGGCGGTTCCAGGATCACATATTCGGAAAAAATATCCCAGTGAAGTAATGGTTCAATAAACCGATTTACGGGAATGGAACTTGTGATCCTGAACTGTTTCTCAACAGGACATTTGCAGGTGGTGCAAACCTCTGGCGCGTCTTTGCATAGTCTTAGGGTATCTCGAAAAACAAATTTTAATGTTTGATCAGCGAATTCTATAGTACCATTTTTGACAGGCCCTGCCCGTTTTTTGTTATCCCTTTCTCTTCCTGCAACAAAAGATTCAAGCATGAGTTCATGTTTATCGACTACCTCAATTTCATACTTGAGGTGTCTTTCAAGTTCGTTGACCTTGTTTTTGACCGAATCCTCATCAACCGTCCTGCGTAAATCGTCCAATAAATCAGCGTGGTTTTGAAGAACGTACGATAAATTATACGACAGGTAGTTTTGCGTTACCTTATTAATGCTGTACTCAACTATTTTTTGCCGGATGTTGTGAGCGCTTTTTGCAAGCACTTTGAAATTTCTACGTTTGATGTCCTCCTCTTTGGTATCGATGTAAAAGAAAAAGTAAACGCCGAGGAGCGCAGCCACAACGGTAATGACCACGATCAAGATGACGGACTGCTTTAATTTTCCGGATGAGATTATCATAATAACAACGAGAGAACTGACCAATCCAAAATTTAATCACGACAACTTCTTGAGGACTTGAAATACCGGCCAAACACTTTAAAAATTTTACTAAAACACCAAATTATCTGTACCGCTGGGTGGGCTTGGGATCGAAGAAGTACTAACGAATTTAAAATTCTTTTAAAACGGAGTCAATCCCGGCAAACAGGTAATTGTTGCCGTTTTAATGAAAAGCACCTAGGGGTGCCTGGACACAGACTGATTTTAGTCACGGAAAGAGCAGAGGACTTTCAATGGTGCCGAAAGTCCTCTAAGCAGTTTCCAACAAACTTTATTTTGTTGCCGCCAATGCAGCCTTGACGATTTCACCATCCTGCGCGGCCGACATTCCAGAAACGCCAATGGCTCCAACGATCTTTCCGTTAGCGTAAATTGGCTCGCCCCCTTCAATTGGAAAAAGCCCGGGAACGGCGAGAATCCTAAGGCCGGCTCCCCCACCTGCGATGGCATCTTCCAATGCTTTGGTGGGCCGTTTGAAATTATTGGCTGTTTTTGCCTTGCCAATTGCAATATCAATGGATGCCCTTTGTGTGTTGTCCATCGTCTCCAGGAGTACAAGATTTCCGCCGGTGTCGACAATTGCTACTGAAATAATCCACTGCTTGCCGATAGCAAATGCCTGAGCAGCTGCCACGACTTTTTTTGCTTTTTCCAGCGAAATGGATTCTCCGTACATGGGAAGGGATTGCGCGGCCGATGATTGGTTTTGCGCAGCGGCGCAAGAGGTAATTAAGATCAACACAAAAAGAAGCGTGGGTTTCATAGGTTTTGAGGTTAAATTGACGATTATACTTTAGATGTAACAATATTTTCCCGATGAGTCAGGAGTCTCCTTTGGCGATTGGCAAATTTCTTCGTGACCATTCACTCCAGGAACCAACATAAAGATTTGCGCCTTTAATTCCGGCATGGTCCAACGCGAGCAATGTATGACACGCTGTTACACCAGACCCGCAATGGACGACTATCCGCGAAGGATCACGGTGGCCGACGGCTTGGTGATATAACGCGGCAAGATCGTCAGCTGCGCGAAACGTCCCGTCATCCGAAAGGTTGTTTATATAGGGGATATTCACAGCGCCGGGAATGTGCCCGGCGACCAGGTCAATAGGTTCTTGATCACCACGGTACCGGTAAGCTTCTCTAACGTCGATGACCAAGGCCTGTGGGTCTTTGGCGGCAGTTTTTACTTCGTCTATGCTTACCGTTGGAAGCTGCCAGCGGTCCGACGGATACGGGGCTGTACTCGACGGTTCGTTGCTGCCGGACTCCAGGGAAAGGCCGTCACGAATGATTGCCGCCAAGCCTCCATCCACGACTTGAATCTTGTCGTGGCCTAGAGCACGCAGCATCCACCAAAAACGTGCGGCCGCATTCGCACCACTCTTGTCATCGTAGACTACCACCGAGGTTGAAGGGGTAATGCCAAGTTTGCCAACATAGGCTGCAAAATCTTTTACTTCTGGCAGTGGATGCCTCCCGCCCACGGCGGGATCTGCCGGTTTCTTTGCAAGGTCATGATCGAGATCAGCATGGAAAGCACCTGCCAGATGACTAGATTTGTAACGCTCAAAAGCGTCCACGCCGCTACGAGCGTCGATGATGATCGTACCAGCGCCTAATGTAATTTCTTTCGGACTGATAAGTGGAGAGGATGTTCGCATACACCAAAGATAATGGACATAACTGAAGGCGTACAAGCCATTTGAAAGAAACCGGTGTGACCAGAGAAGGTTTCTTTATCCGTGAACGATTTTATCCGGTTCGTCTGTGGCAAATGCGACAAATCCCCTTAAGTTGCGACGGGAAAAGCAAGAACGTTTTAACTGATACTTCCCCTGCGTGGAAGAGGAAACTTTTAAATGATCAATAAAAGTAACATTCTATGTACATCATCAACCTGAATTATATTGCTCCACTGGAGCAATTGGATGCTCACATGACTCAGCATGTGAAGTTCCTCCAGAAATACTATAAGAAGAACGTGTTTATCGCCTCGGGTAGAAAAGTTCCGCGAACCGGCGGCATAATCTTGGCATTAGCAAAATCGATGGAGGAAGTGCAACGGATTATTCAGGAAGACCCTTTCTATATTCATAAGCTGGCAGAGTTTACAATTACCGAGTTTTTGACATCACAGTACCATCCTGAAATGAAAAAAATTTTGAGTATGGCCGGATGAACCTGATCGATTTCTCACCTGCCCGTACACGAATTCAATTTATTCGATTTGTTCTGCTGTAAAATTTTTTTGAAAAACAAGTTAGTCGGTCTGACAGAGTTAAATGGGAGAAGGAAATCAACCAAATTCAATTACCGAATTAGCCAGAGTTTTTCTAAAACTTGGGTTTACTTCTTTTGGTGGACCGGCCGTTCACATAGCCATGATGGAAAAGGAGGTAGTCGCCAAGAGAGCATGGATGACAAAGGAACATTTCCTTGACCTCGTCGGTGCCACGAATCTGATTCCCGGACCCAATTCAACCGAGATGACCATGCATTGCGGGCATGAGCGGGCGGGGCTCAAAGGTCTTGTTGTCGCTGGCATCTGCTTCATCCTTCCGGCTGTTCTAATAACTGGGATCATTGCCTGGATGTACAGCGAATATGGTGAGCTACCAAAGGTCCAACGTTTCGTCTATGGAATCAAACCGGCCATCATTGCCGTTATTACATTTTTGATGATTGGCCTTGGAAGAAAAGCCTTGAAATCATTTGAACTTGGCATTATTGCATTAGTTGCCGCCGCATTGGTATTGGCCGGATATAGCGAGATCGCTGTGTTGTTTGGCGCAGGGCTGGTCGGTATTATCGGATTCGTGATAAAGGAAAAGTGGAACTCAATCAACATCTTGAACCCACTGATCTTGCTTTCGGCGGCTACTGTTTCCAATGCTAAAATATTTTGGATCTTTTTAAAAGTGGGTTCGATTTTATATGGCAGCGGGTACGTGTTATTTGCTTTCTTGGAGGATTTGCTGGTAACCCCAGGGTTGCTTTCAAAGCAACAATTGGTTGATGCAATTGCCGTGGGTCAAATTACACCGGGGCCGGTTTTTTCTTCTGCTACTTTTATAGGGTGGCAAATCGGCGGTGCAACCGGAGCCCTTGTTGCGACTGTGGGAATTTTCCTGCCCGCGTTTCTTTTCGTAAGATTATTAAATCCCCTGATCCCCATGCTACGCAAATCACGGGTGATGTCGGCGTTTCTGGACGCTGTGAACGTTACGTCAGTGGCTATCATTTTATCAGTCATCCTGGAAATCGGCAGAGAAGCATTAGCAGATTGGAGAGGAATAGTGATCGCTATCGTCAGTTTCGGCGTAACGTTTTTTTTTAAAAATATCAATACAGCTTTTATTATTTTAGGAGGATCGATTCTTGGATACTTGTTAACTCTTTTTTAGATATCTCATGAAGCCATTCGTTCTATCTTTTTTCTTATTGTTAATCTTTACCGCCACGTCAACACGTGAAACAGTTTGGGTTGCGCTTGGTGATTCAATTACCTATCTCAATGACCATCGCGACGAGACCGGTGATAGAATAACAAAGGGATACCTTACGGCTGTCACCGAGAAACTTCCGGAGATCAGCGTTGTTAACAAAGGATTCAACGGATGGACGGCTGTGCAGATAGCCAATAAATTTTCATCGTTGAACATTGGCCACGCCGACGTCTATACTGTCTTTCTGGGGACGAATGACTGGTGGCATGGTAATCCAATTGGTACCCTTAACGATTACAAAAACGACATGGGCAATAAAACATTTTTTGGCGCATATCGAACTATCACCAGAAGGCTTAAGGAAATTAATCCGAACGCGCGAATTATTTTGATAACACCCATGCAGCGCAGTGACTTCGTCTATATCGCTGATATGAAAAACAATGCCTTTGGCTCCTACAAGCCAAAAGCGGGTCAACTCCTGAAACAGTTTGCAGATGCAGTGTCGGCTGTGGGCAAATACGAAAAGTTCGAAGTTGTTGACCTGTTCAACGCTCCCGAACTCAGTATTGAGAGGCTGATGAAATTTAAACGACTGAAGGATCCCAAGACCGGCAAGTATAAGAATTACACATATCCTGAATTTATCGATGTCCCTTTCAATCCGGCAACAGACGAATATCCTTATCCTTTGGAAGCAATCGATATGACCTACGATGGCCTTCATCCTTCTGACAAAGGATATGAAATCATTACCCGAATGCTGGTGGACCTCTTGAAAAAAGATCGATGATGAAATATTCGATGCCACCGGGCTATTCTTTTTTTCAATCGCTTGTCAGAACATATAAACAAGTGAAAAATCCCATTGGTACAATGCAGGAAAGCATGTTAAGGTTCAATGGTACCTATGCGGTGAACCTTGGCATGACACGAATGATTGCCACGCAGGACCCGGGGTTTATCGATCACGTTTTGAGGGCTAATCATAAAAACTATCACAAGTCCATCCTGCAAACGGAAAAACTGGGGAAATTCCTGGGAAGGGGATTGCTCACCACCAACGGCGACTATTGGCTTAAGCAAAGAAGACTTATTCAACCGGGCTTTCACACGGATAAAATACACGCGCTTTATGGGATCATAAAAAAAACCGTCGACGAATTTCTCGACAATTTCCCAACAGGCCCGGAGATTGATGTCTATCCACTAATGAACAGTCTTGCGTTTGAGATTGTCATACGCTCGCTGTTTAATGTGAAGGTTGCGCCTGAAGCTCAACTTTACCTAAGCCGTTTTATACGCGAAACGCAGGAGTTTGTCATTAAGGAAATACGTCAGCCGCATAAAAGCTGGTGGTTTACCCTTTCCGGCGAAGTTCGGCGAAACCTGAAAAATGCCGTGAAAGCACGAGATATTATCCGAAATATCATTCAGGAACGAAAGAAAAGCAATCAAAAGTACAACGACCTGCTGGATATGTTATTAGACGCCCGGTACGAAGACACCGGTGAGGCCATGCATGAAGATCAGGTTATAGATGAAATACTCATTGTGTTAATTGCCGGGCATGAAACTACAGCAAACGCCCTTGCCTGGACGCTCTTCCTTTTAGCCAATCACCCCCGGGAGCTAACAAAGTTAAGGAACGCAACGCAAGGTCTAAGCGAAGATCAATCTGTAACCAATGATCAACTCAATGCCGTAATCAAAGAAAGCATGCGTCTCTATCCGCCTGCCTGGATTAGCGACAGGGTAGCACTGGAGGACGATGCGTATGAGAAATTTACTTTTCCCAAAGGAAGCATCATTGTTGTGTTTTATTACGGATTGCATCGCAACGAGAAATACTGGGAAAATGCACACTCGTTCATTCCGACGCGATTTGAAAAAAGGAATATTGATAAAGATAAACTGAAGGCATATTATCCTTTTGGCGCCGGACCGCGATTGTGCATCGGAAATAATTTTGCTATTGCTGAAATGACCATCTTTTTGCAGGCCATGATCCACCGATTTACCGTCAGGCCCGGAAAAGTTACACCTGTCGTCAATCCCCTCGTCACACTTCGGCCGGACCGCGTTTTATTGGAAATAGAACAAATCTAAAACTGTTTCTCAAGACGGGAAGACACATCGCACAGCGTAAAAACTTTTTCAAAATATTTTTTTATAACACGTGTAATAGGTATCCCGGAAGTCAGGGAAATTAGGTGCATTTAAAGGGTTTTTCCCCATAAAGAACAACTTCAATAATAAAAATCTTCATTCCAGGAGACTTATATCATTCCCCTCTTTCGATTGTTGGTTGCAAATTAGATGTAAGAAATCGCGAGAAAAATTAGATTTCTGAGAAGGATAATCGTTAACTAACACTAAAACTAACAATTATGAAAAGGTTTATAGTTTTTGGAGGATGGATGTTGATCTTAGTAGGTTATACATCATTCATAAATGTTACCAAGCCTGTAGAAGCGAAAAAAGAAAGATGTACGGGGTATACAGTAATTGATGCCCAGACCGTGCAATGGTGCGATGGGAAAATTGAAAAGAAAGATTGGCAAATCAGAATTGGGAAGTGATCGAAAATTTATCAGAAATATAGACTAAAAAGAGCCGGGCATTCCGGCTCTTTTATTTTATGAGCGTGCGAACCATCGGCAAACTCAGACCAACCTAGAAACGGCCTTGCGGACGACAGCATTTCAGCAATAAATATTAAAAGACTATTAAGCTCCTGCCATACAGCTGTCACAGATGTATTCTTTTTTTGTAATAACCAATCAAAAAAATCAACTATGCAAACACAACGCGTTGAATCTAAAGACATGGCCGTACCCTTCCATTTTGTAATTTCACCAGACCAACTATTAAAACATTGGCAAGGCCACAGGGCGGTAACACGTAAAACAATTGAAGCCTTTCCCGAAGAAAAGCTTTATAATTATTCGATCGGCGGCATGCGTCCCTTTGCTGCGCTTGTTATGGAAATGCTCGGTATGTCGGTTCCCGGTGTAAAGGGTGTAATCACGGGGGAGTGGGAAAGCCCTGCCTCGACCTTCAGCAAACAGGCGCCGCCCACAAAAAAAGAATTGCTGGCATTGTGGGATGAAACGACCCGCGAGCTCAACGAACTTTGGGGACAGATACCGGCTCATAGATTCCAGGAAGTTGATCTCGCTTTCGGACTTTATAATGCGCCGCTGCATTTTGTAATCTTCTATTGGATCGATAATGAAATTCATCATCGTGCGCAAGGCTATGTTTACCTGCGATCGCTGGGCATTGAGCCGCCCGCGTTTTGGGATCGGCCCGCGTGAAGTAAAAGCGAGTATACTGCTTGCGTATTTTTCGTGAAGAAAGATATTTTGAAGTCAATTGCGTTCACCGCTGAAACCCGTCTGGCAAGACCGGCTCGATTTCTTACACCCTTGTTTGGGAAAGGTGCTCACAGGTATGAATATATCAGTAGTCTTCTTCCTTTCTATGGGAGCGAGAGTGTAGGTACACATACATAAAAAAACGTCCCGAACGTTTTAGAACGATCGGGACGCCTTTGAAAGAAATCTACAGCTACTGTTGTTCGTTTTCAGAGACGATTGCGTTGTGCTCTGCATCTTTTAGCTGGGATTCTTCAATTTTTACAAGTTGTTTTTGTTCGCGGTCAACATAATAAAGCCCGCCTTGATATTTATAGATCACTTGATTGTCGGGACCTTCTTTGTCTTCCAATACTTCAATTTCGTGCATGGCAGGTTGACTGGTCGCGCCCATATCCGTAGCGTTCGAACTTGGAGTACCTTCTGACGAAGGGCTATTTTGATCGTTGGTCCGCTCGGCATCTTGCTTCATTTCATTTGCGCCCTGTTGGATTTGGTCACCAGTACGTTCTGCTCCTTGTTGGAGTTCATTGCCAGCTTCCTGCGCGTCTTGCTTCACTTCATTTCCTGCTTCGTTCGCGTCTTGCTTCACTTCATTTGCGCCCTGTTGGATTTGGTCACCAGTGCGTTCTGCTCCTTGTTGGAGTTCATTGCCAGCTTCCTGTGCATCTCGCTTTACTTCATTCCCTGCCTCATTCGCGTCCTGCTTTACTTCATCGGCCTTTTGTTCCATCTGTTCACCGGTACGCTCTGCTCCTTGCTGCAGTTCATTGCCAGCTTCCTGAGCTTCTTGTTTTACTTCATTTCCCGTTTCCTGGGCGTCTTGTTTTACTTCATTCGCGCCTTGTTCAATTTGATCGCCGGTGCGTTCTGCCCCTTGGCGAACTTCGTTACCGGCTTCATTCATTTCTTCCTGAGTCTCCTGGGCGCCTTGACGCAAATTATTGTTTACGGAGTCCTGGACTTGAGCTACGGAACCGATGCAAAAAAGTGCAGCGGCCAATCCTGTTAATATTAATTTTTTCATAAAAGTATTTTTAAAGGGTTCGACTTCGGTTTCATAGTAGAAACTACCATACCAAACCCAAGAGGGCTCAAATGGTCGAAAAAAGGGCAAATTCGAAGGCTCTAAATTATCAGCCTAGGTAAACTCTGATGAAAAAATCAACAGTGTTGTGCTGTTTATTACCCAGCGGCTGATGTTCATTGTAAAAAATATTGTGCGGTTATGAAATTAGATATCCACACCCTATGTTTTTTTGTTGTATGAAATGAACTTGTTTTCTTTCGTATGAACAGGAAATACTTGTTGACTCTATCAGGGCTTTCCGTATTATCCTTTTTAACCCCGAGACTTATGAAAGTAAATACGAACCCGCCGGAGTCGTTTCTTTTTAAAGACGATGGCCGAATTCCCAATAATAGTTTACCCCTCTTGTTGTATCGTAACGCCGCATCGGAAGGGATTAGCGCATCAGACTTAAAACAACGTTTTGCGTCGCATCGCTGGACTAACGCATGGGATAATGGCATCTATCCTTTTCATCATTATCACAGCACCTCTCACGAGGTGTTGGGGATATACAGCGGATCAGCGGAACTGCAGTTAGGCGGTGACAACGGTGAGAAAGTTTCCGTAAACGCCGGTGATGTGATCGTCATTCCCGCAGGGGTGGGGCACAAAAATTTGGGTTCAAGCAAGGACTTTGGGGTTGTGGGTGCCTACCCGGATGGACGCACGTGGGACTTGCTCAAAGGCGAACCAGGGGAACGACCAAAAGCCGATAAAAATATCGCGGACCTTCCGATCCCGGATTTCGATCCGTGGCTGGGAAAATCTGAAGGACTGCGGAAGCTATGGCGTTAAAACGGCAGCGCTATTTACTTTTTTCCCACTTCCGTTGGCTCACTTTCTCTGCCGTCGGAAAATCAGGGGGAATTTTTGTGGATACCTTTCCCGTTGCCGCCCATTCAGCCCCCCGTTGCAGCAAGGTGATAAAACCCACGCACTCCATCGAGTAATCAGCGTGACCCAACGGCGTATGAAACACGCGTCCTTTCCCATAATTTACCGTTAGCATCATCGGCTCGTTTCTAGATGTTCCACGGAGGGGCGAAAAGAATGAGGCATTTTTCTCCTCGTCGGAATATGCAGTGGCCAGGATCTTCATATTTTCTGCAGGGCCGCGCAGCCGATCGTACATCTCATCCTGAGCATGAAGCCAATGCAACGGCATTCCCTTAGTTACCGGATGTGACCTATCCCGTATGGTGATAACAAATTCGTGCTGTCTTCCATGTGAACCTGCCGTACCCTTAGTGGTATCCCTGACAATATTATTGTTCTTATCATAATAGACATAGGGACCACTTTTTTCGTTTCGATCTCCCCACGCGCCCATTCCAATAATTTTGTTGAACTCCACCCAGTCTCCAAAAGAGTTGTCTGCGGCATGAATCAAAACGAATCCCCCGCCACCTTTGATATACTTTTCAAACGCCTCTTGCGTTTCCTTCGGCCACGGTGCCGCTTGCCATCCAAAATTTGAAATCACTACGTCGTATTTGGAGAAGTCGGGCCGAAAATCGGGATCTGCTTTGGGTTGCTCGACACTAACGACCTTCTTACTTCCTGGAGCGGGATATTGCTCGAGGAGCAAAAGTCGTTTTTCTTTGCCAAGGGTGGTATCGCCATCGTTATGAGGCCCTACCCAGGCGAATGCGGTGCGTTCAACATCGACGGTAAACAATCCGGTCTGCTCCAGATAATCTTTCATCATCGCGGTAGTTTTTGGCCAGATACCGTGATTACTTTGGCCATCGATAATAAGGGCTTTTAACACCTTTGGTGGCAGGACTAACTGTTCTTCAGGAGATGCGGTGCGACTGGCTAACAACAGGGCAGACGAAAGTAGCACCGCAAATAAATATAGTGAGCGTTTGATCATTGGGTTTTGTAATTAGGATTATACAACAAATTAAGCTAAAATTTTAAATTGAGAATCCAAAACGGAATTACATGCCTGGTTCAATGCCGCACTGGACGATGACAATATTCTGAAATTGACGGCGTATATTATTACCGTTGTAATCGTTAATACCCATTTTTTAACCAGTTTCTGGTATTGATCCCGCAGCTTTAATAACGCACCTTTGACCATCAATTAAACCCGATGTGTATTTACGATTGTGATCTCCCAGTTTCACCCGGACTTCCACGTCGCTTAGTTGGCGGAGGTTGCTGAAAATCCGATGAAGAGTAAGCGAGCAAACAAAAAAGTT
>DASUTP010000109.1:0-2857 GCA_036374515.1 Chryseolinea sp.
GGCGAAGAAGGTGTAGGGTTGTGGATGATCGATCAGGAAGTAGGAAAGCTTGAAGCCTATGCAGCCAAAATCTCGGGAAAGGTTTCAGCCTCCTAGTACTCTATCGCAAAAATAACAGTAGAATTGTCTGTAAATGGCCAAAAGGCTATCGGCATACAGAATTAAGTATAAAAGAAATGGCGGCTATTTTTGCTACGGCTTACTAGTAGCTACAGGTTTGAGGTTTGGCGGTTGGATTTCTTAAAGCCCGACCTCAAACTAAAGAATTTCTCTTAAGATCAATCTGAATTCATTTAACATCATCGCAGTGGCACCCCAGACGATCTCGCCGTCTATTTGAAAATGAGGTGCCCTGAGCCGGTACTGGCCCGCGGCTAGTATTTCCGTTGTAGCAACGGCGTCGTCCCTGATCAATTCCCTTACACGCCCATTAAGAATTTTCGAAACTTCAAAGGGATCAGGTATGAAGCTTGGAATGCTCCTGATAGTCCCTACAACAGGTGTGATCATAAAATTGCTGGGGATGACATGGAACTCAGTTAAGCGCCCCAGGATCTCTACTTCCTCACCACGGACTCCGATTTCTTCGTGCGTTTCACGCAATGCCGTCTGAATGGCGTCTTCCCCCGGTTCCGTCTTGCCCCCAGGTAAACTAACCTGGCCGCCATGCGCGCCCTGATAGTCGGGCCGTTTTATCAGCGGGAACATTATTTCACCGTTGGACTCGTACAATAATATTAACACGCTGCCGGGCCGGGGTGCATGCTCCGACTTGAATTTAGGTTTCAGGGCTCCAACCGGTATTGCTCTTAATGGATCGTGCGCCAGGGCAGACGGAAGTTCCATCTTCAACCGCTCGGTAATATTTTTAATCAGGCCTGAATACATCGCTCACGGACATTTTGATTCGTATGCCTTCCTATCCATTTCATTTCGATCAGCAGCCTTTGCATAATAGACACAGGCATTTTTTTTATCGTTCTGCTTGTTGTAGGCTTCCCCTAAAAAGAAATATACCTTTTCAATAAATGAGTCGCTGGATTCCGCGCGTTTCAGCAACCGGATTGCGTCGTCATATCTTTGCTCCATCAGATAATAGATTCCCTTATTCCTGTAAGCCCAACCGTTGTAAGGGTCGAGCGCGATGCTGCGATCGATATCGGCCCTCGCTTTTTCCGTTTCATTTGAAAGCAAAAAAAGATATCCCCGGTTGTTAAGAAAATACGGATCATCCGCATTTATCGACAAGGCTTTGGATAACTGTTCGTTCGCTTGCGAATAATTACCTGATTCAATCTCAACCATCGCCAGCGCATTGAATGCATTTGCTTCATCCGGATTGATCTCAATGGAAAGCTTTAAATAATGCCGTGCACTGTCAAATTGTTTTTTATAATAATGAACCGTTCCCATGTTCACCAAAATTTCCACGTTGTTCGGATCCAGCGCTGCTGCTTTCTTAAATGATGATAATGCAGCATCAAAATTCCGGAGCCGGGTGTTGGTCAGGCCTTGCAAAAAAAATACCGTTGATGTATCTGAACCGATTTTGATAACCTTTTCAAGATCCTGAAGTGCGCGATAATATTCCTTTAGTTCGTACGCGGTATTGGCGCGGTTAAAGTATCCATCGGCAAAATCTTGTCTGCAACGGACCGCGTTATCATAGTATACCAATGCCTCATCGTAACGTTTCTGGTTAAAGTACAATGTCCCAAGGTTGTTCCAGGCATCAGCAAAACATGAATCGAGTTTGAGCGCCTCATTCAGAAAATGTTCGGCCCTTTCCACATTTTGCTTTCTGACCATGTCGTTGCTTTGCAGCAGAAAGCGTTGAAGCTTTGTTTCCTTACTATCCAGGCACGAAATGAACAGGAATACCGTAATCCAATAGAGGTTTCTCATATTTCCCCGCCCTACAGCTTATGCAAATGTGTGATATCAATCGTTCTCATCCCCTAATTTTATGATTTCTTTTGCGTTTTTAATGAAGTAATTTTGAGAAGTTGAAACCATTTGATTTATTTGTACCCGTTAAGGCATGAACATAGTATCTAACATAAGCTTGCACCACCATCATCATGTAATCAGCATGTGTGGCAAGACTATGTTTTGATCTGACTATAAAAAGATTTAAAAAGGCTTGTCGCAATTGTGGCAAGCCTTTTTTATTGCCGCGTTATTTACCTAACAGTTGGGAGCTTTTGCTGACCAAAAAACTAAAAAATCCTTGGTGAGTACCAAGATCAAATCGTATGAGTACAATGCTTCGCATAGCAATTCAAAAATCGGGACGACTACAGGAAGGTTCGCTTGCCCTTTTAAAAGAAAGTGGTCTTTCTTTTAGCAACGGCAAGGATCAACTTAAAACCCAGGCAAGGAATTTTCCTGTCGAAGTGCTTTTCCTGCGCGACGATGACATACCGCAGTACGTAGAGGATCAGGTTGCCGACGTCGGCGTGGTGGGTGAAAATATCGTTGCCGAAAAGCAAAAGAAAAACGAAATAGTAAAGCGACTCGATTTTGCCAAATGCAGGTTATCCATCGCTGTTCCCCGCGCGGAAAATTATAACAGCATTCAATTCCTTAACGGGAAAAACATTGCAACCTCCTACCCCAATATTGTAAAAGCATTCCTGGATAAAAATAATATTTCAGCCGGTATTCATGAGATCAGCGGATCTGTTGAAATAGCGCCTGGCATCGGGCTCGCGGACGCTATTTGTGATATTGTGAGCACCGGCAGCACACTGCTGGGAAATGGGCTGAAGGAAGTTGAGACGGTGATGCAGTCCGAGGCAGTGATCATTGCAAACCCTCAGCTCAGCGCTGAAAAGCAAAAAATCCTCGAAAAGCT
>DASUTP010000110.1:0-3964 GCA_036374515.1 Chryseolinea sp.
GCTGTCGTATTTGTAATGATATTCGCCAAAACCCACAATAGTGGGACCCCACATCTTTGGATCTGCGCCTGTGACCTTTTTCATGACCTTAACGAGCTCACGACAATCGTCTCTGACGCCTTCGTCCTCGATCTTTTCCAAAAAACTTGAGACCGATACGTCCGTAGGCTTTGTTTTTTGTTCGGCCATAAAGAAAATTTAGCTGGATTTCAAAGGTAGATAGCATTCTCGATTCTTTCCAGTCATTTTGGAATAATGATTTTGCAACCCGGGGGCGAATTACGAGAGGCTTTTTTCGAGAACATTTTCAGGGTTAAAAATAATCGCTTAAGGATGTCCTATTATTGATGGTTCGATTGTTATCTGATAAAATTCCAATGAATCATAAAAACTGGAAAAGAACATGGCTAAATTAAGCGTATTCAATTTTATGACCTTAAACGGATATTTTAAGGGGATAAACGACGACACCAGCTGGCATCAGCACGGAAATGAGGAAGAGGGTGAATTTGCCGCCGAAGGCGCACAGTCGGAAAGCATAATTTTATTTGGCCGGAAGACGTATGATATGATGGCTGGGTTTTGGCCCACACCGGAAGCTCTAAAAATTATGCCGGCCGTTGCCGACGGGATGAACCGCTCGGAAAAAATTGTTTTTTCGCGTACGCTGAAAGAGGCTCATTGGCAGAACACGAAAATCATCAACAGTGGCATGGTTGAAGAAGTAAAGAGACTGAAAGCCTCGGCGAAAAAAGATATGGTCATTCTTGGAAGCGGAAGCGTTTTGACACAGCTGGCAGAAGCCGGATTGATGGATTCGTATCAGTTCCTCCTCGACCCTATTGCCCTGGGTACTGGAACAACACTATTTAATGGCCTGAATTGTACCTTAAATCTCAGACTAACCTCGTCACGGACTTTCAAGAGCGGCGCAGTATTGCTTTCTTACGACTCTGTTAACAAATAAGAACTCACTTTTTTAAAAATCAAGACATGGATGAGTATCTGATACTGATGCGCCTGGATCTGATCACTAAGGAAGCACAGCCTTCGCCGGAGCAAATGCAGGTATATATGAAAATGTACCAGGACTGGGTTGGGGTAATCGCCGCCCAAAATAAATTCGTTGGAGGAAAAGGTCTCTCGACCGAAGGCAAGGTAATAAGGTCCGACAGTGTGATCACCGATGGACCATTTGCGGAAACCAAAGAATCGATCGCCGGCTTCATCACTATTAAAGCAAAAGATTTTGAGGAAGCCGTCGGTTTCGCAAAGTCTTGTCCTATCCTGAATGGCCCTGGGAACAGCGTAGAGGTAAGAAAAATAATTTCGGTGCATAACGACAATTAAGAAAAGAGTTTCCCGAACAGGCCGCATGAGTAAGGACGAACTGATTCCCCATTTATTTAGAACCGAATACAGGAAAATCGTTTCTGTACTCGCAAGGTGTTGTGGGTTTGAGCAGTTGGAAACTGCTGAAGATATTGCAAGTGAAACGTTCCTGACAGCCGCACAAACCTGGGGACTACAAGGGGCTCCGGAAAATCCAACGGCATGGCTGTACAGTGTTGCCAGGAATAAGGCCAAGAATTTTCTACGGCGCACTGCCTTGTTGAAAAATAAAATTTTGGGCGAAATATCCTCCGGAAGCCATTTCGACGAGACCGATATTGACCTGTCGCCTGAAAATATTACGGACAGTCAATTGCAAATGATGATTGCCATCTGCCATCCTTCGATTTCGCCTGAGGCGCAAATTGCGCTCTCGCTCAAGATTCTCTGCGGCTTTGGAGTGGAAGAAATCGCTGATGCTTTTCTTACAAATAAGGAAATTATCAACAAGCGATTATTTCGGGCAAAGCAGAAGCTGCGGGAGAAAAAAATAAATTTTACCGTTGAAAACGCTGACATCGATACCCGCCTGGTGGCGGTGTTGCGAACGATTTACTTATTGTTCAATGAAGGCTATTATTCCATCAGCCAGAATAAAACAATGCGCAAGGATTTGTGCCTTGAAGCGATCAGGCTTTGCACGATGCTGGTAGAAAATGAGCTTACAAACAAACCAGAAGTAAATGCGCTGCTTGCATTAATGTGTTTTCATATTTCGCGTTTTGATGCACGCGTGTCAAAGGAGGGTGCATTGATCTTATACGAGGAGCAAGATGTTAACTTGTGGAATGGGGAATTCATCAGCAAGGGTGGTTTTTTTTTAAATCGTGCTGCCGGGGGTAACAAGATTTCAAAGTACCATCTGGAGGCCGGCATTGCTTACTGGAATACACAAAAAGCAGATTCCAAAGAAAAATGGGAAAGTATGTTGGCGCTTTACGATCATTTGCTTCAGTTAGAATATTCACCCGTTGCTGCCCTCAACAGGACCTACGCGCTGGCAAAGGCAAAAAGCAAGTCAGCCGCCCTATTAGAAGCGGAAAAATTGGATCTCCGGGACAACCATTTTTACTTTGCCCTGCTGGCTGAACTATATGCCGATATTGACGACAACAAGACCGCTGAAAACCTGAAAAATGCCCTGCGACTTGCAAAAACAGATACGGACCGGCGGGCGATACAAAAGCGTCTTGACAGTTTGTCTACAGGATTACAACGTTCTCCTGACACAATTTAGGTTCCACGATATTGCGAACTATTTTTTTAAAGGATCGTACTGGCATTATGATTACTTATTCCTAAATTCATTATCCTTTCGATAGCCCGAATGATCCCCGAAGTCTATGAGATTGTGACATGAGATCCATAGAATCTTCCATTAGCCCCTTAAAGGGCGAGACTCATCCGATTGGTGAGATAGAGTCAACTAGGTTGGAGAACAGCGGTTAATGACCGGCTGATGATCAGTAGAACAATGAATTCGTGTTTTACGATTTCACAATTCGTGCAATGATAAAAATCATGGAAAGCAGGGAGTGTTCGTCACCGTCTAACGATCGAACTTTGAAGTGAATTTTTACACTTTGGTCTTCCGGCTGACCAAATTATTTAAATAGTCAAGCTTTATTCGTAGACCCTTTATACAGAGTTGAACCCTAATTTTAATTTTATAGAAATGAAACCGATTGAACATTCCCCTTCCCGCAGAGAGTTTGTAGGAACTCTTACTGCTAGTGCTGCTACCCTTCTCGCTGGTATTTCAACCAATTCGTTCGCAACGCCCGCCGACCACAAATTGGTCGCCGACGCTGAAGAATGGTTTAAAAAAGTGAAAGGTAAACATCGTATCATTTACGACGCTCCAGAACCGCACGCTGGTTTTCCGATTATCTGGTCCTGGGCTTTCTATCAAACCAACAATCAAACAGGATCACCGGATACAGACCTAACAGCCATGGTCGTTCTCCGTCATAACGGTATACCTATTGCGATGGAAGACCGCCTCTGGGAAAAATATAAATTTGGAGAGGTTTTCAAAATCGATGACAACAATACAAAGGCTCCTGCTGTAAGGAATCCTTACTTCGACCCGCAAGGTGCGGATTTCCCGCTGCCTGGCATCGATGGTGTGAAAAAACTTCAGGCGCGCGGTGCTATGTTCTGTGTTTGTGATCTTGCGCTCACTGTATATAGCGGCTTCGTAGCGAAAAGCATGAACCAAAATCCCGAAGAAGTAAAAAAAGATTGGGTGAGTGGTCTGCTTCCGGGCGTACAGGTAGTGCCTTCGGGCGTCTGGGCTGTGGGCAGAGCTCAGGAAAAAGGCTGTGGCTATTGCTACGCTGGCGGATAATATAATTGTTCCGGAGAATTGATTTTCTCCGGAACTCTTTTCAACAATTTTTAACCTATGAAAACATATTTGAGTTTTATTTTCCTGGCAATCTTGGCGGTTGGCTATGCGCAAGACAAGCCGGTCAAAATACTTTTTGACGTAACGAGCAAAGATTCGCTGACGCACCAGGCTGTACTGCGCCACGTTAAAGGCATGGCATCGTCGTATACCAGTTCCAAC
>DASUTP010000111.1:0-6943 GCA_036374515.1 Chryseolinea sp.
AAATTTCCGCTAACGATAATACATCTCGTTCCAGCGCAACATGTTCTTAAATTCGTAAAGATCTGTTCCTTTGGTTATGCGAACATATTCGATCCCGGCCATTTCTGCAAAATCTTCAAGATGCTCCGATGAAAGATTCTGGCTGTAGCAGGTGTGATGCGCACCTCCCGCATAGAGCCATGCTGCACAGCCCGTATGCATGTCCGGATAAGGTTTCCACAACACCCTGGCGACGGGAAGCTTGGGAAGGTCGTGCTGCGGTGCAACGGCCTCCACTTCATTTACCAGGAGTCTGAATCGATTACCCATGTCAACGACCGATGCATTCAACGCGGGGCCTGCCGCACTGTTAAATACCAGTCTGACTGGATCTGCTTTACCGCCGATTCCCAGAGGATGAATTTCGCAGGAGGGTTTCCCGTCTGCAATAGACTCACAGATCTCGAGCATGTGGGCACCCAGAACCATTGGACTGGCGGGATCAAAATGGTACGTGTAGTCCTCCATAAAAGAATTTCCTCCCTTTAATCCGCTTCCCATAACTTTCATTGCGCGCACCAGCGCTGCCGTTTTCCAGTCGCCTTCGGCACCAAAGCCGTAGCCTTCGGCCATTAACCGCTGTACTGCAATACCGGGTAACTGAAGCAGCCCATGAAGGTCCTCAAATGTATCCGTGAATCCTTTAAAATTTCCACTCGTGAGAAAGTTTCGTAAACCGGTTTCAATTTTAGCGGCATCGCGAAGCGCCTGATGTCTTTCCCCGCCCTTTTTTAAAGCGGGCATTACTCCATACTGTTCTTCATAAACGCCTGCCAGCGTTGTGACCTCGGCATCGGTCACTTGGTCTATAACCTTTGCCAGATCTCCGATCCCGTATCCATTAACAGAATATCCAAATTTGATTTGTGCCTCCACCTTATCACCCTCGGTTACGGCGACCTCGCGCATGTTATCGCCAAACCTGCAAAATCTTGCATTTTGAAGATCGTGCCACCCACTGGCTGCACGCATCCACACTTGAATTCGCTGCTGCACATTTTTATCCTGCCAGTGTCCAACAACAACTTTACGGTTTAAACGCATGCGCGACATGATAAACCCAAACTCACGGTCCCCATGGGCGCTTTGGTTCAGGTTCATAAAATCCATGTCGATAGCACTCCAGGGCAGATCACGGTTAAATTGCGTGTGCAGGTGCAGCAAAGGCTTAACGAGAATTTTGAGACCGCCAATCCACATTTTAGCCGGTGAAAAGGTATGCATCCAGGCAACGATACCTACGCAGGTCTGGGATGTATTCGCTTCCTGGCACAACAAAAATATTTCATCCGGGGTCTTCAATACCGGCTTGAAAACAACACGCAGGGGAATTATTGAAGAAGCGTCAAGTTCCTTTACAATTTGTTGGGAGTGTGCGGCAACTTGTCTTAGTGTCTCGTCGCCGTACAAATTCTGGCTACCGGTTACAAACCACACTTCCAAGGTCTTCAGATTGATCATTTTATTTATTAATTAAAGATGTAGCGCTAGCGTGAAATGAGATCAATGTTGGTAATTTTTTTTGGAAACCATATCATCATCTCACCCTTTCCGCGATGTGCCCAGGCGTAGTAAGGAATCGCCGTAAAAGGCCGTGGGACAGTCATAACATTCAAACCATCCTCGCCTATCTCTACCGCAATAGCCTCGCTTTTCACAACGGTTACGCCATTCAGCAGGTCTTTTTTAAATTCAGTGGAAAACTTCATCTGGTCGGGCAGGATAAAGTTGGTAGCCGTTCCGTTGTTATCGGCCCATTCTGCACAATAAATTAAAGGGCCACGTTGCAACGCGACTTTTCCCAGATCATCCGCAACATGAGGATCGGCTACCACCTTCCTCACTTCCATTGGCAGATTCACCACGATGATATCACCCTTTTTCCAAGTCCTGGATAAAACCGCATATCCATCTTCAATTGTGTATTCAACAGGCTTGCCGTTTACGGAGATTGCGACCTTTTGAGCCGAATTGTTTTCAAAGGTATAAAGGGAAGAAGGCATTGCCATATTTTGCGCCCATCCCGGAATGCGGATCAATACATTAAGTGCCATTGCCGATTTCGGCGTTACCTTAAATACCAGATTACCATCCCACGGGTAATTATTTTCCTGTGTTAGCTGGAGAGTCTTTTTATTCACCTCGATCGACGTGCTGCTGGTGGCAAAAAGATTCACATACAGGTTATTGTCTTTTTGCGCGTACATATACCCCGGAATGGAGGGAATGAGGCGGGTTACATTGGTGGGACAGCATGAGCAGGGAAACCACCCTGAACGGCTTTCTTCCATATCCTTATGTGGCATGCCGTTTTTTATTTCCATGGCGTTGGTATAGAAAAATGATTTGCCGTCCATTCCGACGCCGGATATGAGGCCGTTGTAAAGTGATTTTTCAAGGATATCTATGTACTTCGAATCACCATGGAGCAAAAACATGCGATGATTCCAGTAGACGTTTGCTATCGCAGCACAGGTTTCGTTGTATGCGGTCCGGTTTGGCAATTCATAGTTTCCTCCAAATCGTTCACCGTCGCCAATAGCACCCACGCCTCCCTGCACATAAATTTTCTTGCTTACCACGTTGTTCCAGATGGAATCAATTGCCAGCAAAAAAGATTCATCGTCGGTAAGCGCGGCAATATCCGCCATGGCCGCGTACAAATATCCCGCGCGGACCGCGTGACCGACTGCCTCGAATTGGTCTGCAACAGGCACATGATCTTGCCAATAAGAACCATTTTTCCATGGATCCCTGCTGTTGGCATCATACCCTTTAAAATGGCCGCGCTCCTCGATAAAGTATTTAGCGGTTTCAAGATATTCCTTTTTGTTGGTGATGCGATACAATTTGACCAGACCCATTTCAATAACCTGATGGCCAGGCGCAACATGTTTTTTATCGTGGCCGAATGTTGCACAGACGAGGTCGGCGTTCTTCAAAGCGATATCCAGCAAATTCCTTTTACCCGTGGCCTGATAATGTGCCGCCGCTGCTTCGTACAAATGCCCGGAGTTGTATAATTCGTGGCTTAATTCGCGTTCTTTGACCCAGCGTTCGGTTCCTGCCCATAAATGCGGCGCATCAGGATTAATCGTTCTCGCCGTATACAAATATCCGTCCGGCTCCTGGGCATTTTTTATTTTGACAATCAGCGAGTCTATATAATCCTCCATCGCTTTGTCCGGGTACAAGCTAAGCGAAAACGATGCGCCCTCAATAGTCTTATAGATGTCGGTATCGTCAAAGGGATAGATCGTGCAGAATTTCCCGCTCTTGGCCGCCGCCATTTCAAAATTCTTCACGCGCCCGGTCTCCTCGCAGCGTTCGAAGGAGGCCGGAATGGTGACCGTATGATTGGTCTTGATTCGAGGTAGCCAAAAACTATCGGTCAATTTTACCTTCGTAAATGGGACGACCTGAATCGGGTAGTCGGCTTTCTGTGCATAGCCGGCAATCACGCCAAGCAGCAACGCAAACAGCAAAAGTTTTTTCACGGTATTATAGGCGTTTTTATGTCTTGAAAGTTTTGGGCGTGTGGTAGTAAGGAAAAGAAGTGTGTTTTCATTTTTGTGTGGATCTGACTATTGTCCATAATAAGAGTCGGGTCCGTGTTTGCGTTCATAATGCTTTTTTATCAACGCATCTTTTAAACGCGGGGCCTTTGGATTGATTTGTTCCGTGAGGAGTGCCATTTGAGCAATAGTCTCAAGCACGGCGCTGTTATAAACTGCTTTCTCCGGTGTTTTGCCCCAGGTAAAAGGCGCATGGTTTCCAACGATGACCATTTCCACTTCCTCATGACTAAGTCCTCGGTCTTTAAGGCAATTCATGATTTGAAATCCCGTTTCATGCTCATAATTGCCCTGAATCATCTTATCGTTCATTGGCGGTGCACACGGTATATCAACTGTATTATGATCGGCGTGAGTGGTGCCAAAAATGGGGATGTCACGTTGGGCCTGTGCCCATGCCGTTGCATAGGTGGAATGGGTGTGGACAATGCCGCCAATGGAAGTCCAGTTCGTATACAGCACGGCGTGTGTTTTCGTATCGGATGAAGGCCGGAGATTTCCAGCCACCGTCTTTCCCTCAAAATCAACGATCACCATCTTGTCCGGAGAGAGCTCATCGTACGCGACACCACTGGGTTTGATGGCAAACACTCCAAGGGAGCGGTCTACAGCACTCACATTTCCAAATGTAAAAACCACCAATCCCAGCTTCGGCAATTGCATGTTCGCTGCGTAAGCTGCTTGCTGGATGTGTTCGTATTTTGACATCAGGGCTCAGTGTTAAAGGTTGCGGAAGAGGGCTATAGTCCGGTTAATACGGCAGCTGTTTTATTTAGCGTTATCTGTTCAAGTCCGTTGCCAATTTCAAGATATTTTTGAAAGCGCTCGCGGTAAATTGCTGCCGCCTTGGCATTCGGTTTATATTCAAGATCAAAACCCTGACCCATCGCGCCCATGGCCTCTTCAACTTTAGGGTATAAGCCAGCAGCGGTTGCACCAAACATCGCAGCACCCAAAGCACAGGTTTGTTCTGATTTGTGAATGCGTATTGGCATATCCATTACATCCGCCATTACCTGCATGATGTACGGAGACTTGCGTGCCACGCCGCCCAGACCAATCAATCCTTTTACAGGTACACCTTCGTGGTTGAAGCGGTCGACAATAGCCTTGGCGCCAAAACACGTAGCTTCTACCCAGGCTTTGAAGAGATGAGGCGCATCGCTTCCCAGGCTGATACCCGTGATGGCTCCCTTTAACAGCTGATTGGCATCGGGGGTACGACGGCCATTAAGCCAATCGATAGCAAGCTCATTGTCATTCTCCAACGGAATGGCTGCTGCCTGTCGTGTAAGTTCGGGAATAAGCTTATCCAGCATTTCGTCCCTCAGTTTGGCCGCCAGCTCAGGGCCGATGTGGGCCGATGAACCCAATAAGGCCTTAAGGGGCCAGGCCAATGTATTTTTAAACCATGCATAAGTATCGCCAAACGCAGATTGCCCCGCTTCTAATCCGATCATGCCCGGGATGATGGACCCATCCACCTGCCCGCAAATTCCTGTCACCAATATATCCTTCATGTCGGCTTTGGGAATAACCATCATGTCGCAGGTGCTTGTACCCATTACCTTGCTTAAATGGTAAGGTTCAATCTGTCCACCAACGGCACCCATATGGCAATCAAATGCCCCAATGCCGACGACCACATCCTCCGATAGGCCCAGACGATCTGCCCATTCCCTGGTCAAACGACCGGCAGGTTTATCGGACGTAAAAGTGTCCTGAAAAAGTCTCGAAGTAAATCCCGTCAATAACGGATCAAGCGATGCAAAAAAATTATCCGGCGGAAGCCCTCCGAATTCAGCAGCCCACAGGGCCTTATGGCCAGCGGAACATACGCCACGCTTGATCTGAGCGGCGTCCTTTCCACCGGTCAATAAAAAAGGGATCCAGTCGCAATGTTCCACCCAGGAATAACAAGCCTTGCGCACAGCCTCATCGTGACGGAGAATGTGCAGCAGCTTCGCCCAAAACCACTCGGAGGAATATATGCCTCCAACGTATTGTAAATAATCAATGTCGAACTGTCCTGCATGTTCATTGATCTCGGCTGCTTCGTTTGTTGCCGTGTGATCCTTCCATAATATGAACATCGCATTTGGGTTTCTTTCGAACTCAGGTGTTAAAGACAAAGGAATCCCATTTTTGTCCACTGCAACAGGGGTCGATCCCGTTGTGTCTACGGAAATTGCCCTGACCTTAGCTCCTGACGCCGGACCAGACTGCTTGAGACATTCCTTTATCGTCGTCTCCAATCCTTCGACATAATCGCGCGGGTGCTGACGAAACTGGTTTTTGGCAGGATCGCAGTATAAGCCATCGCGCCAGCGCGGATAGTAGAAGACAGACGAAGCGATCTCCGCACCCGTAGTTGCGTTGACCAAGATGGAACGAACGGAGTCCGTTCCATAGTCCACACCGATAACAAATTGATCTGGTTTCATATAGATTATTCAACCGTTTGAATGGGTTCCAAATATAAGCTAAATTTTAATAAGTGTATATATAACAATTATTTTATAGTCGTCCTAGAAAGTCAAATCCAATCAATTCACTTTTAATAAATCACTTATAAGCTGCGGATCGGAAAAATCCCGGATAAATTGCCGGACATTCGGATACGCGGAAAAGTCACTGGCATTGTGCATTGTTGTCACCACGATACATTCCATCCCGGCATTTGCTGCAGCTTCGACTCCTTTTGGAGCATCTTCAAATACCAGGCATGTCGATGGCTTCGCACCCAAACGGTTTGCCGCTTCGAGAAAAACCTCCGGGTGAGGTTTGCTTTCCATGACGTCGGCGGCACTGACCACAGCCTGAAAATAGTCACGAAGGTTTAGATTGTCTAAGACAAAGTCGATGTTGAACAACGGCGCTGCCGACCCAATGGCCATCTTAACATCCTTTTCTTTTGCTGCGCGAAGGAAATCGAAAAGGCCCGGCAGAAGGTCCAGGTGAGGCCTGTAAATCTCTTGATATCGTTCTTCTTTCGCCCGAGAAATTGCGTCAAAATTAAATTCCCTGAACCTGCTTTCACCAAATATCCTTTTTAGTACTTCTTCATTCTTGCCATACATCTGGATTCTCACTTGCTCACGCGTGAGATTTGCGCCCAGATCTTTTGTGATTACTTCGAACCACACATCCAGGTGATATTGCATGTCATCGATCATTGTACCGTTCAAATCAAACAAAAATGCTTCGAAGCGCTTTTTCATATAACACCTAGTTGTCATTAACATGTCTTGTCAACCCGCTGATGATGAGATATTGCGCCAGAACATAACTACTCATGATCCAAAATCCCGCAGCCGGAACGGGGTGGA
>DASUTP010000112.1:0-11839 GCA_036374515.1 Chryseolinea sp.
TCCGTAAACCACTGCCATCGCTCCAGTTCCTAACAGCATCATTTTTTTTCGCCCCATGTCTTCAATCAGCAGTATGGTCACTATTACTGAAACAACCATTACCGATCCGATCACCACGATATTCAACATCATTTGTTGCATGTTGTACCCCGCGGCCTGGAATATATCTGCGGCATAATAGAAAACTACATTCATACCACACCATTGCTGAAGAATGGCAATGAAAATTCCCAGCATCAGTATCCTGAATAACTTCGGTTCGAAGAGATCGCGGAAGTTCACGCGGCCTGTGTCCTCTTGTGAAATCGTATCCTGGATAGCCTCTAATTCAACTGTCGCATAAGCCGATCCACCCATTTTTGACAGGATTTTTTCCGCTTTGCCAAGCTGTCCACTCTTTACCAGCCATCGAACACTTTCCGGCAGGTAGATCATCACCATAAAGAAAGCGAAGGACGGAATCGCGGTAATGCCAAACATCCAACGCCACCCATATTGGCCGTTCCAGCTTTCCCTGATCATTTCAGGCGTAGGATTCAACGGCATTTGCTGGTCGAGGAGCGAGATCTGCCAGTTGGCAACTTGGGCAGCAAGCACGCCGATCATAATCAAGAGCTGATTCAGGGAAACCAGCTTTCCACGGAGGTGCGACGGCGCCATTTCGGAAATGTACATGGGCGATAAATTGAGCGCGATGCCGATGGCAACACCACCAACGATACGCCAGGCGTTGTAAACAAAAAAAGTATCCGCCAGCCCCGTGCCGACCGATGAAACTGTAAAAAGTAATCCCGAAAGAATTAATAAGGGCTTACGGCCCCAGGCATCGCTTTTCCAAATGCAAAGCAACGCTCCGAAGAGGCAGCCCACCAAAGCTGAGCTTGTCCCCCACCCTTGCTGTGTGGCTGTGCCTACGCCAAAGTACGGTTCGTAAAAAGGTTTAGCGCCGCCAACGACAACCCAATCATAACCAAAGAGAAATCCACCAAGCGCAGCAGCAAAAGAAATTAACCAGATGTATTTGTAATTATAGGTAATGCCCAAAGAATTGTCGTTGCTGGCTGATTTCCTGATTTCGTGTATCATTAACCTTTTAAATTCTCCCGAATCTTAAGCAATTATTTACCGTGCGACAAGAAAGAAATGGAGCATCTGATTACCAGTTTGATATTTCAAAGCGCCGGTTTCTTGCTAACTTGTCGCAGACTTTATTGCGCCTATGCATTATACCATTACCCTGTTGCTTTTGCTGACGATGCAGTACGCCGACGCCCAGGAGACCGCGTTCACCATCGCTGAGAAAGACCTTATCCCTGAAGGGATCGCACACGATCCGCTTACCAACAAATTATATGTCGGAAGCACCTATAAGCGGAAGATCATCGAGATCGATATGGCTACGGGACGCTCCAAGGAATTTATAAGCGAAGCACAGGATGAAATTCCAGGTGTTATAGGCATGCGAGTCGATCCAAAGCGGCGCCACCTTTGGGCCTGTGCGGCGACCGCGGGCGAAGCTATGCCTGTTCGCGGGTTGGAATCAAATACTGATAAGACCGGGCTATATCAATATAACCTTGAAACCGGAAAATTAATCAAGCGATATACGGTTGACCCAGATACACTCTTTCATTTTATCAACGATGTTGTTATTTCGCCTGAAGGAATCGCATACGTCACGGATACCGGAGCGGGCAAGATCTTCCGGACAAACAAAAATGGAAAGCTCGATCTCTTCTTTTCCTTTGAGGGCTACTATCCCAACGGGATCGACATTGATGCCAATGGCGACCTCGTGATTGCTGTTTATGGTAAACCAAATGGCTTCGTGCGTCTGAATCCGAAAACGAAAGCCTGGTCGCTGATTGAGCTGCCCTCCGGCGAAGAAGTTGGAGGTGATGGACTGTATTCTTATAAAAATTCGTTGCTGGCCATTCAACCCGACAATGGTGAGCGCACGGTGGCATTATATCACCTGCGTAATGGCCGCACTATTGATAACATTCAAACCCTCGTGGATGACAGACATCCCGCCCTATTTCAACCCACCACGGGAGTAATTGTTGCAGACGACTTTTATTTTATTGCAAACAGCCAGTTGCAGCACTTTAGAAAATTGTTTCGCGAGGGTAATAGCACGTACTCAATGGACTCGCTTATCGACGTAGCAATTCTAAAAGTGAAATTACCCCAGCCGTAGCGTTGCGGTCCTGAAGCACTGCCTGATTGAGTAATCGCGTAGAACTATCGGCTCCTCTCCCATTATTCGCAAGTATAATACGTGTGTTTTGAAACTCGGGAACAGAGTCGACCATTGTTGTATTCGCTTTTACCCCCCATTTTGACGCGATCTACCCGCAAATCAGTCATTATTCGAACGACTTTTTACCTTCCGATGCGTTTGACTAAAAAAGATTCAAGAAATACGAAATGAAAATAACGGTTTACCTGGCAGCATCTGCCAATGGAATGATTTCCAACCAAAGAAACGTGCCGGACTGGCTGTCGGATGAATATAGCGCCGGATTTATGGAGCAAACGCAAAAGGCAAAAGCAGTGATTATGGGAAAGACCACCTACAACATACTCGCGCCCGATTATCTTCCGCTGAAAGACGAGGGGGCGCTGGTCGTACTTACCCGCGACGCGGTTGCCAGGCCAGCGCAGTCAAACGTGATCTTCACTGACAAGAACCCTAAATCTATTGTTGCCATGCTGGAAGCCCAGGGTTATTCGCAAGCAGTTATCATTGGCGGTACGGAGACTGTGAGTGCCTTTATGAATGATGGCTTGGTGGATGAGATCGTCCTGGTGATTGAGCCCGTTTTGTTTGGCAGTGGCCTGCCACTATTGAGAGGCGTCGATCAGGAGTATAAAATGTCATTGCTTGATGTGCGGAAACTCAATGAGCACACTGTTCAGTTGAAATACAAAATAGTCTGATTCGAAAATCTTTTGAAGGAAGTTCTGTGTATAACGGCAGCCATAGGCCAAGTGAAGGGGCATTTTTCAACAGTAACGACCGCGTCAGGTCCTATTCCCGTTGTATGCTCACATAGAGCTCCTCAACCTTTTTTCGAGCCCACGGCGTTTTGCGCAAAAACGCGAGACTCGACTTGATGCTGGGATCAAAACGGAAACAGCGTATGTTGATGATACTGCCCAGATCATCCCACCCAAAATGTTCGACGAGTTCGGTCAAAATCATCTCAAGCGTCTTACCGTGCAAGGGATCTTTCGCCATGTCGTTTATAAATAAAGAGATAACGTTGGAAATTCAGTCATGTTTGTTTTTTTCCAAGCAATGTAAACTCCACGATCACCTTACCAGCATTGAAATTAGAGTACAACAGCTTCACGAGATTTCGATTATCCATTTCCAGAGCGATATCAAAAGCGCGCTGGAATTGGTCCTGCGTGTAGCCCAAGGTCTCCATGACGTTCAGCATATCGGTTTCTGACCGCCTGGACTGCAATAGAGCAGATATTTCTCTGTCGTATTTCATCACCGTAGCGCTTTTGTAAATATTTTGAGAGGAACAACTGACTTCCCAAACTTACTCAACTATCGTATGACAAATCCAAATGAGCACTCCTTTTTTATCTTGAAAAATGAAAAACTCGATACCCGTTCAGTTAGGTTCACGGTGTTGCAAGAAGGGCGGGTTCGGCGGACGACGGCGAAAGAATAAAGAAGTTTCTTAATTTAAACGCCAAATTCCTAGGTATTCCCAAATGAACTTAAAATCCAAATCAATTTTCCTTTTTGTTTTTGCCTTAGTTGCAATTGGTGTTGCCAGCTGTGATATCTACAGGCCCCAAAAAAACTTTCGGTTGGCCGTTCCCAAAAACGACGCCTTGTATGGCTATATTCTGTCGCATCTGAGGACGCTACTGGAACAAAACGGATATGAGGTCACTGTTCTTTCCACCGATCGGAATATTGACGCGAACCGCATGGTTGCCCGGGGTGAGGCTGATCTTGCTTTTATCAATAACGTAAGTTCTCATATCGTCGAAGCATTAGGTGTTGAAGGGGGACGTCTGCGGACGGTTGTGCCGATAACACGACGTGCATTGCTTGGCTTTTCGCGCGAGTCGGTTAAAGGAACCCAGTCCGTACGACAGATCTTTGAAAACAAGATCATTGGAGTAGAAATTATAAATGGTGAAGGCCACGGCAACATCAAGGAGATGCTGCAGCGGGCACGTGTATCCCATGGAAGTATCGTTCAGAGCAATGAGGCTCCTTACGATGTCCGGATAATTTGGGGAAGTCCTTATGGCAAGCGAGCGTTGGAAATGCAGGACTCGGGCTGGCATGCTATCTCGTTCAGTCCGGAATGGATAGAATTTCAAACATTGAATGATCCGGCTTTGTCACCGATCATTCTGCCCGCACTGCCCGGTGATGTTCACTCCAACACGCTTCATTCAATTGCAACGGATGCCGTACTGGTGGCCAACCAGGACCTCGGCGAGCATGCTATCTACCGGCTGGCCGAGACGATCCTTCAGGGCAAGGGTTCATTAATCCGCGAAGATCCAATGTACAGGTCGATCACCGAGTCAATTAATCGCGAAACCCTTTTATACCCGCTGCATGAGGGAACTGCCAGCTATCTTAGAAGGGATACTCCCGCCTTCCTTGAGCGTTATGCAGATTCGCTGGCGCTTGTGTTATCATGCCTGGTTTTGCTGTATAGCATTGTTCAGGCTGTAAAAGCCCGTATGAACCAAATAAAAAAGGATCGGATCGACAAATATTTCCTGGAGTTTCTGGATATACGTTCCAAAACGGATTTGTCAGCTCATCAGCAGGCCCTCAGACTAAACGATCTGTTCCAGCGTGCGTTGCTTCAAATGACCAATGAAAAAATGGATAAAGGTGACTTCCATATTTTTTCAAGACTGATCCAGCAGGAGCTGACGATCCTTCAACTGGTCGGTCCGTAGGTGTCACATGCTTGCTGCACTTGCGTGTCAGTCTCAGCCGCGCCTTGGGTCATCGCCGTAACGGAATGGGCATACGATTTTGCTTTAAGAGATCGGCGGTGGAAAATCATACTTGTAATGAAGCTAGTTGAACCAAAAGAACGAAAATCGTTACCACAGCCATCAGGCTTATGATAAGGAATGCGATGGTCTTGCCTTCCAGGTCAGGGTGCCGCTCAGGGATGAGCTCAAATACTTTAAACAGCGTCTTGGCAGAACGCCAGGAGAAAACGACAAAAAGTGCCAGACAAATTATGACACCTGCGACCTGCGCAACGGACGAACCCAGTGAAATAAGATGACCTGTGCTGATGGCGATGACACCGGATAGCCCGCCAGAGATGACTGCTGTTTTCGCCTTTCGTCCGATCAATATTACCGAGGTTATGCCGCAAAGGATGAGAAACAAGCCATAGTAAAACAGCAGCGCGGGCACGGACATGTAGTTTTTTGTTTTGCCTCTAAGTTAAGCCTTTCGCACTCATCTCAGGGGGTTGGTTCCGGCTTTTCTAATTCTGCTAAGGTCCAATATTTCTTTCTACCCCCCGTTTTATCGCGCACCGCTTTTACATGATCATCCCGGACGGTGGATGCGTCGTCGCCAAACGAGTAGCGGACATAGCTGGCAACACAGGCGATCCATTCGTCGTCATTGGCCTCCATCGGCGGCATCACGTCTGGGTACATCTTGCCGTCGACGGGACCAGTAAGCCCGTGCAGCAATATTTTGATCACTGCCTCGCGGTCATTGCTGGCAACGCGCCTGGATCCATGCAGGGCCGGCGCCAGCATCTTACCCTCTTTGTTAACGACTCCTTTGCCATCGATCCCATGACAGGTGGCGCACAGCTGCCTGAATGTAACCGCACCCTTTGAAATAAGCTCGCGTGAATACGGTGACTTGCCGGCAATGTCACTCTTTAGCTTCTTTATAAAGTCCGGTTCCGTGCCAACGTTTAAGCTATTGGTCGCTAATACCTTCAGAAGTTCGTTCTCCGGATTTTGTTCCTTAAGTACCTCAAGCAAGTTCTTGGCCTCGTCCAACTTGCTATAACGCAGCGATAAAACAAGCTGGATGCGCACGTCGCCGCTCGGGTCGTCTTTCAATGCTTTTAAGGCCGTTAAAATTTCTGTATCCTGCGCTTTCAGATAGTCCTCACTGATCCAGATCGCCGTCTTTCTTACCTGGGGATCTTCGTCTTTTAACACTTGAAGCAGCAGTGTCTTTTCCAAGGCATCAAGTCCCTTCAACGTCCACAACGCGTGTATTTTTGATATACCTGACACCGGTGCAAAAATATTACTCCACCAGGAATAATCGCCGGCTGCCATTTCTTTAAGCGATTTAATTACGGATTTATCATTGCGCAGCAAGATGAGTTTTTGTGCAGTGCTTCGCCACCATCCATTTGGATGATCAAGGTGTTTCACCAACTCCTCGGTTGTTTGCTCCAGCATCCGGGGCCGCGGCCCAGGTTTGTCTCCCGTGTAGACCAGCCGGTAAATTCTCCCACGGCCGGTATTCTTATCGAGTGCCAGGCGCTTGATCACCGGCCGGAGAAAACTTCCTTCCCGTGTCCAGTTGCTTTCCTGGATAATTCCTCTGTACATGTCCACAATGTAGAGGCACCCATCCGGTCCTGTTGCCATATTTACGGGACGGAAATTCATGTCCGTGGAGGCGATAAATTCTTGCTGATGGTAGGCGTTTTTCAGAAAGATTTGACCGTCCTGGTTAATTACCTTCGCCCGGCGGATAAGCCTGCCCACCGGTTCGCAGATAAAAAGGTCGCCGCGCAGATCCCCGGGAAGATGATCTCCCTGGAAGATAACCTGACCACAGCTGGCTGTAAAATGATTTAACGTGCTGTCAGGACGAAGTCGCTCCAGTCCACCCTGCACGTCTGGCGTAGCGATGAGGGGCCATGTTGCATCGAAGTCGTCGATAAGCTGGTTCTCCAATTCAAACGAACCGTAGGCAGGATTTTGTTGAAACCCCAGCGCGGCCACTTCGCCTCCGGCGCTGGAATAGAACAAACGTCCAAAGTCATCATGTGTCAGTCCCCATTGGCCCTGGGGCGCATCCAGCAGAGAGTCTACAACGATCGTGTTATTCTTGAACTTAAAACGCACTGGATTTCTTGAATTGTAAATCCAGTTGTCAATATTCCAGAGCAGCCCGCTGGCCTGATGCTCGAGATTTCTATTGTCGGCTTGATCTTCATGATACATTAAGACCTTTTCATCAGCAATACCGTCACCGTTGGTATCCTTATAACTCCACAAGTCGTATGTGTAGGTTTCATTTACCAGCAGGCGATCGTCCAGAGGAAGGATCATTCGGGGTAGAACGAGGCTATCGATATAGACGCTGCGCTTATCCATCCTACCGTCGTTGTCGGTATCTTCGAGCAGCAATATCCGTCCAATGGGCTCTCTCGTACCCGTGCCATCCACGTCCTGCATGTATGTACTCATTTCTGCTACGAACATCCTTCCATTGCCATCCCACGCGATGGCTACTGGCTCGTTCAACATTGACTCACTGGCGACCAGTTCCAGCCTAAACCCCTCCGGAACGTTAAACGACTTCATGCTTTCTTCAGGTGACAAATATTCAGGTGATGGATTGGCGAGAACAGCGGTTCTGACCGGTTCTTTGTTATCGGCCTGAAATGGCTTATTACAGCCGGTAGCAAGGTACGCGGCAAGCAGGATGCTTAAATGCTTCAACGGTTTTATCATAAAATCTTACTCTTTGGGCAAGATCGTAAATCCTGCGAACACATAAGGTGCAAAATCCGTCAGAAGATACCCGAAATAAGGAAGATGATTTTTTTCAATTTCTCGAATCAAGATAGCTCAGCTCACTTTCTCCAACATTAGCTCGCCCAACGGGGAAAGGGTGTAACCGACCTCGTGGCTGATCGTAAGGCCAAGGTTTTTCAACTTCCGGATATCCAGTTTCAGGGCGTCTTTGTCCCTGCCCAGCAAAATGGCCAGGTCACCGGCCCTCAATCTCGGATGACGCTGTATCATCTGCAAAACAGCTATCGTCCAAGGTCCTTCTTTAGAATGCTTGTCGAGACGGTCCAACTTCTTTTTCAGGGTATTGAAATCAATCTCCGTAAGGCTGGTTTGACTCCGCATGGCGATCCGCGGATCTTCAGAAAAATAACGCAGCGCTATCCTGTAAATGTTTCCCTCCGCGACCGAATTAAGACCTTTTAATAAGGATTCGAAGCTCGTAAAACCCGCGCTAACGGCATCCATACGTGTGATATCTTCCAGGGCTATATGTGAAACATCCGTAATCTCAACGACTGCTATTTCAGTCTGTATCCGGCTTCCTTTGCGCACGGCCGGTTTTTTCCACTTACGGAACGCCAGGTTGATTTTTCCTGCCTTGATACCTTGGAGATCAGAAAGTTTGAAAATCATTTATGCTGATTTTTGATATGTCACTTCGTGTACCGACTGGTTACTTCGAGGGCGCTCCCAACGGAGGTATAAAAGGATTAACTGACTTCTTTATCATCCATTCGACGGCCTGATAAGGGTGAACCGATGCAATTAATATTTCGCCATCGAAATCCGCAAAACCCCAACCTTTTTTTCCAAAGATCACGAATCCATACTTGTTTTCTCGGCAGCTGGAATAGTTGCAAGGAATGACTTCCTTTCCTGTCGTGTCAATAATTCCCTGAAATTCCTTGGTTCTGGAGCCATCGACTATTTCCTTTTTTGTTACAACGGCGAACCCCTTTTTACTCATATTTCCAACTGCATTATAACGCTTGGTGATATCCACCACTGAGCCATCGGCACACAGCAAAGTGTACAACCAATTCAGGTCCTTAGCATGGCCGGTAATCTTCAGGGGTGCAAAACCGTTTATAAACACGTTATCAAAGCTTTCGATGTAAAGATTGTAGGAAAAAATTCCGTCGAGTAACTTTGGATTGATTTTAATAGTGTCGCCGGTGCCGTTTTTAATATTATACAGGACATAGATTTGTTCACGAGGGTCAAAGTCCGGATGCCGGACCAACAGATCAGTCTTATGCTGCATTGATTCCGGGAGTTGCAAAACGTATTTTTCGTACCAGTATTTACGGTCTTCGCTTGTTCGAGCATAAAATTTGGAATTGTCGAGGGTGAGAAAAAGCAGGCTATCCGGTGTTATTTCAACGTGCTTGATCCGGGCATCAGGTTTTATAACCCATTTGCCCCTCTTGTCAATAACGCCCCAGGCACGCCCGTCCCGAGCTACGGCAAAATCTCCTTGGAATGGCATGCCTGATGTAAATTTAAAAGTTTCCTTGGTATGCAAATTAGTATAAGTTACCTCGCGTTTCTCTTCTGAGAAGTCAGTGTTATAAATCAGGGCAATATTGGCGTCGGATAGGTTAAATGCGTCGAAGTCGTTTGTGTAGGGAATAACCATTTTGCCATTATAGTCGAAACAGGCGTATGCCCCATCCGTGGTTACTTTAAGAAAATCACCATCTGGGTAAACGATCTTATTTTTTTCGGGGATAATGTTCTTCCCATTGATATCATAAAGCCCACATAGTTCGTGACACAGCCAGAAATAATGTTTGTCGCTTGAAGCAGGTCTTAGCAGGCGGACATCCCGTACACTGTTTTTAAAAATTTTTTTAAAGTCGTAATTCAAAATAAAGTATTCACTTGTCACGGCATCAAAAATGACAAGTCTCGGTACATCTGTAAAAATTTTGACGTAAGCAGCCAGGAATGCCCTTACGGCAGATTGTTCGTTGGTCTTCAAAAGATCATTCGAATAATCAAGTTGCAGTCTGCAATGCATGCTGTCGCTGGAGGCGTCCCTTATTTGTATTTCCAAATACTTGCCCTTGTCCTCGAAAGTTGCATACTTGGTATTGACGTGCTCAAGCGAAATATCTTCCAGTACCTTATCCGTCAGGTCGAAATAATCTCCGGTCTTCTCCACCACATATTTCGGAGGTTCGGTGTAGATAACCGTTTCCTTTCCTGCCTTATCAAATGAAACTTCTTTAATTCTCAGGAGGTTTTGTTGGGGCAAATTAATTGCCACACCGCCGGCACTACCAGTTCTTACCCGGTAGGTAACGATTCTGCTGATCGCTCCGTCCATTGCATAATACTTTTCATAATAATGTCCCTGCTCCGGCGGAGTTAAAGAGTCACATTTTTGCAGGGCTCCATTCTTGCCGTAATGTTTTGTTACTCCGATAAAAGTTTTGCGGAGAAATTTTTCTTTGTCAATATCAAATGCGAAGTAATGACTATGCATTACGATGAACCGTTGTTTGACAACGCCAGGTGCATGGTACTGTGTAACTTCGGTTGTACTGTCCAGGGAAGATTGTCTTAAGCTTCTAAGGAAATTGGGAAGTTGATCTTGTGAAAAACCGGATGAGGTGACAACGAAGATCAGCAGGAAAAGAAATTGGGCGTTTAAATCGTGCCTCATCGCAACAGTTTACGTTGATCAATTATAGCGAACAGTTAGGAGATGTTGGTACGACGAATGAAGAATTTTTTCAGTCGGGCGTGATCGTTGGTGAGCCCATTGAGGAACTTCCGTCGATATGCTTGCGCAACGCATGGGTGGGTCAATTAGTCCGCTAATAATTGATTTCCACGACCTTTTTCTTCTGCAATTTCTGCATTTGGATCGGAACGATATTTAGAATCCCTTCCTTCAGTGTTTGTATAAGCTTATTTTTCAGGTAATCGCGATGTGTGACCAGGCTTACTTCCCTCGCCGGTGTCGGCTCCTTGAGCCGTTTAACAAGCTTTAGCTGCGATTTGCTAAATTCCATCACCGCCAACTCCGGTAAAATAGTAATGCCGTCACTCTTATCTACCATTCGCTTAAGTGTCTCGATATTTCCGGTCTCATATTTAAAGTGAAAATCGCTGTGTTTTCTCAACTCGCATAAATTCAGGATCTGAGATCGAAAACAATGTCCTTCTTCCAATAGCCATAGCTGACCGGGATCAATTTCGTTCGCCAACACATATTTTTTGTCGCTGAGCGAATTCTTCCTTGAGACGTATAAAAAAAGCTCTTCATAAAAGAGAACATCTTCCTTAATCGATGGATCTTCCAGTGGCGTCACCACAATGCCGCAATCAAGCCTGTTAACTTTAAGCTCGTGAATTACCTCCTCAGTGATTGCTTCTCTGATAACAAGGTTTACCTGCGGATATTTCTCACGTACATATTTGTATAACGGTGGCAGGAGATACGGCGCCAGGGTGGGAATAATGCCGATCCTTAATTCACCGGCAAGGGTGTCCTTTTGATCGCTGATCAGCTGCTTGATCGCTTGAGCTTCCCGTAAGGTGGTCCTTGCCTGAGCAATGATACTTGCGCCTATTTCCGTGGGAATTACAGGTTGTTTTGTTCTGTCAAAAATTTTCACCCCGAGCTCATCTTCCAGTTTTTGTATCTGCATGCTCAATGTTGGCTGGGTGACAAAGCATTTTTCGGAAGCGAGCACAAAATGACGGTAGGTATCCAATGCAATGATATATTCAAGCTGCGTTAGCGTCATAGATTTTAACTATAGGTTTATAAAAATAATCAATTTGATTTATTGGGACAACTAATGTAACCTTGAACTTAAAATCAGTACGTCTTACTTGGCGTGGTTCTTCAAGAAACCACCCTACGAGATCCTAATCACTAAAAACCACAAAAAAACAAAAAATGGAAAACGGTGCTCCCACTACTCAAAAATCACTAAAGACGAATGACAGCGAAGCAAAATGTCCGTTTCACAATGGAACTTTGAAACAAATTGCTGGAACCGGAACTCAGAATCGCGAT
>DASUTP010000113.1:0-4319 GCA_036374515.1 Chryseolinea sp.
AACCCCCAGAGCAGCCACCCGGAATAACCTTGCAGCGAAGGATACAACCATGATAAAATGAACAAGGCTGCAAACATCAGCAGCGCGTACATGATAGTATCCCTTTTCGGTAAACCCAAACCGGACAACGCCATATACAAAAAAGCGATAGAACCGGGTACCCAATAAAGCAGCGTTTCGGCGTCGTCTCGTGGCGACACTACACCGATGCCCGCGTAAAAAAGAAATCCTACGAAAATAATGCTGGCGATTATGCGATGCACCTTGAAACCAAATAGCCCGTAGGAAATGTGACCTCCGTCCAGCTGACCAATAGGCAGCAGGTTAAGAAAGGTGAAGACAAGCGCCAGAAACCCTGCAAAAATAAAGGGGTAGTGCATGATCTCATGAGGGTTCGGAACCCGTTCGGGATCCGCTACGAATTTTTCAAAAAACAAGAACAAGAGGTTTTTTCCTACGAAAGTATCGACGATGTTTCCTGTTGGATTATCATACACATAATCGGCATAATCAAGCCCGTATTGCTCGTAATCCGGATGAATTTCAAAGATGTATTCCGGAGCGGGCAAATGCGTGAATCCATAAAAAAGAATAACGAGGGCTGCAACGAACCCCGCGAGTGGTCCCGCCAATCCAATATCAAAATTCTGTTTTTTCGAATAAACTTTTTCCCGTAGCCTGATCAGCGCACCCATCGTGCCAATGGAAAATGGCAGTGGAGGCATTGGAAGATAATAAGGCAATGTTGCTTTTATCTTATGGTATCGCGCGACAAAATAATGTCCGAATTCGTGTACCGTCAGAATTAAGAGAAAGGGAATGGAAAATTCAAGGCCGCTCAGAAAATCAGACCAGGTATAGTCCGGTGCAAAAACAGAGCGACCGTACGTCCACTCCGCCCCGGCCAACGTTGTGGTGACAAATGTTATGATGAATAATCCAAGCTGTAGAAGGACTCTTTTGTGATCACTGTTCATGAAAAATAATCGTAGATCATATCCGGATTTACCACATGCACTGTTTTGATGCCGAGCTTAGCGGCACCTTCTACGTTGGATAGATTATCGTCGAGAAACAACGTTTCCTCCGGCAGGAAATTACCTTCCTGCAACACCTGATCAAAGATCTCCGCGTCCGGCTTGCGCTTCTTCATACGATGTGAATAGTAAGCGCGGTGGAAGAAGTCATCCAGTTGCGAATGATGGTTTACCTTTGGGAGAAGGATGTTGTTAATGTATTGCAAGTGGATGTTGTTTGTATTGCTTAACAGATAAACATTATACTTGCCTTTCAAGGTTTCTAAAAGACTTAATTTCTTTTGGGGAAATCCCAAAAGCATCGCATTCCAGCACGCATCCAACTGATCGTCGGAAGCGTCTATACCGTATAGTGTTTTGACGAATTTTCGGAACTCCTCATCCGAAATTCCCCCCTTTTCGTAAAATTCAAATTGTGGAGATGAAACAAATAACTTTTTGACTGTGGCTGTTTCAATTCCGGAAAGGTTTGCAAAAGAACTAAGGGTTGTATCGACGGACAGGTCGAGGATCACTCCTCCCAAATCGAAAATCAAATTTTTAATAGAGCGATCGGGCAGCACGAATTCTGTTTTGTGTATTCAAAGCCAAATATGTAACATTGCAACTCTTTTTCAAACCCAAAAGTTTTAATTAAGGTTTGAAGGGCCCATAGCTCAGCTGGTTAGAGCACCTGACTCATAATCAGGGGGTCGCTGGATCGTGCCCAGCTGGGCCCACTTAACTTTCAAAAGGTTATGTAGTGGTATCCGCTACGCAGACGTTGACCGATTTTAAAGAAGACGTGAGCAGTTACAGGGTAATTGCTTTTCTTTTAAATAACCCTCCCAGTCCTCGACTCAGAAAATTGGGTCGAAGAAATTCAAACTTTGGTCAAATGTGCAATCACAAAAGCCAAACAAAATCAATTGATTATCTGAGCGACTACTATGGCGTGAGTTACGCTAAACTGCTTACCGAAATTTACGGGTCACCACGGTATCATGAAAACGCATTTGACTTTTTACCTGGGCCCCTGGTTACAGCGGGAAAGCCAAACGAGCTCCAGTTATTTCACTGGGGACTTATTCCATGGTGGGCAAAGACGGAAGGAGATGGCCTTCGGATCCGGCCTGGAACTCTTAACTGCAAATCGGAGGAAATGTACAGTGATGAAAAACCGTCATTCAGAGATGCCGCAAAGAATAATCAGCGGTGCCTTATCCCCGTCACTTCTTATCAGGAATGGCGCTGGATGGATCCAAAGGGAAAAATAAAAATTCCTTACAACATCAGACTGAAGGGCCGCGATGTCTTCAGTATTGGCGGTCTCTACTCACGGTGGAAAAATAAAACCACTGATCAATATTTTTACTCCTATACTGTGCTGACGACGGTGGCCAATCCGTTACTGGCGAAAATTCACAACAACGGGCTGCGAATGCCGGTGATCATTCCACGGGAGTATGAAAAAGACTGGCTCAACCAAACTTTGAGGAAAGACGATGTTCTCGCTTTTTGCAAGCCGTTTGCGGAAGAGAAAATGGAAGCATACACCATCAGCAAATTAATTACTTCGAGAAAGGAAGATAGCAACGTGCCGCGTGTACTCGAGCCTCAAGCCTACCCGGAAGTTCAGGATTAAGCGTATCCTTAAAAAATATTAGCTCCAGGCTAACCGAAACACTCATTGCCAAATTCAACGACTGGCTATAACGTCCGGGACATCTGCCGTCCCGGGCAAAAAGACGCCCAACATTCTAACATCATGTCATCAGCGCTGTTATAGTGAAATAAGCGTCGCAGGCGAAAAGCTCTGGTATGGTTGTTACTACTTTGTTGACGGGTTCCGGCCATGTTTGTTGCGCTCTATTTCCTACTATCACGACATGAGAGTTTCTTTTCTGTTCCTTTCGATCTTATGCTGTTTAACAAGTGTCCGAAGCCAGGATATCATCCGGATCCCAGAGGCATCGGTTCCCAAATTAAAGTCCGCGGAGACCCGCCTCAAAGCTGAGACAACTTTCTTCAAAGCCGAAAATCCAAATCCGTTTGCACTAGTTGCCGGGGGAAGCAAAGGGATTGGTATTGCAATTGCCGAGGCATTGGCAGTACGTAGATACAACTTGATTCTGATCGCTCGTCACCATGGTCCGTTACTGGAAGCCAAGCAGATGCTGGAGCAAAAGTACAACGTGCAGGTGGAAGTCATGAGCTACGATTTGAGTCAAAGAAGTTCCGCGCCGGCAATTGCATCCTGGTGCATCAAAAACAACATCCCATTAAAGATACTCTGCAATGTAGCGGGCATTGGTGGCACCAATGATTATCTGAAGGTTCCGCTCGACACCATTCACTACATGGTGGATCTGAATGTCGAGTCATGTATGGCGATGACGCAGCTGCTCCTTCCCTTGCTGGAAAAAAACAATCCGTCATTCATCCTGAATGTTGCAAGCATGGCTGGTTTTGGTCCGATCCCCTCCAAGAATGTATACTCCGCCACCAAATCGTCGGTGGTTTTTTTCAGTCATAACCTTCGTTATCAATTAAAGAAAAAAAATATCAGTGTCAGCTGTCTTGCGCCGGGGCCTGTATTTACAAAACCCAGTATCAGGGCAGACACAAAGAAAAGATTGGGATTTGTTGGTATGGAAATGGCCGTGCCACCCGCCAAGGTTGGCGAAATAGCGGTACGCGAAACGTTGAATGGCAAAATGATCATAGTTCCCGGTACCATTGCAAAGATCACCTCAGGGTTCGTCAGGATCATGCCGCGCGGCCTTTTGGCGTCCATCTACGGAAGCCTTGGAGAAGAAAAGTGAAAGCATTTCACGAGGGAGAAACTTAACTACGGAAGGTTGCGTGTCGTGTGAGGGCAAACGACTGTGTGAGTAATATCCAACAGTCAACATCCAATATTCAATGATGATCGGGTCGGATAGCCAAGTGCCCGGCAAGACCTGAAAATTGTATGTTGAATGTTCCTGGGTTTTCATGTTTCGATTTGGCAGTAGTATTTCATATGTCTGCATACCGATCGCGGCGCGCTAATAATCAATAATCAATAATCAGTAATCAGTAATCAACTCAGCAACAAGCGAATATCAAAGCAAATTCTACTGAAATCCCAAAAGGGTATGAGCAGCCTGCACTTCCGGCGCCGACATAAAAAGATCCCATAGCAAACCTGTTCTGTAATTTTCCATCATTACGATGATGGGCCCCTGGTCAATGGCAAGGTAGGAATTGGCCGTCCAGCCTTCCGTTAGGTTAATGGCATCATAGAATCCGTATTCCCCC
>DASUTP010000114.1:0-5462 GCA_036374515.1 Chryseolinea sp.
TACCACCGCCATAAATTCCGGCCAGGTCCTCCCGCAGCTTTTCGATAAGCTTTATGTTCAATACTTCCGTCAAAGCTTGAATCCGTAGTTGATCGTCGGTTGTGTAGGGCGCTTCGCCGTTCCAAAACATCCTGATAAAACTTTTGGGTTCAGTACCTTTAAATATTTCCTTCTTAACCCCTTTTACGGCCCGAAGACCTACATCCTTGTAAGTCGATTTTGCAGTTGTCGAAGGCAGGCTTCCAAGGTATGTCGCCAGCAGCGGTTTAATGGCTGCCAGGTCGAATTTACCAACAAGCACGAACGTAAAACCATTGGCATTGCCAAAGCGCTCTTTGTAAATGGCCAGGGCACGGTCGTCATTGATTTGGCTAAAAATTTCCGACTTCGGAACGCGGGGAGCCCATGGGTGATTCTTATAAAGGATGGTCATCACGGAATCCTGAAAAGTGTATTGGGGATCGGAGCTCATATTTTGATACATCGCTTGTTGTTTTGTGACAAACGACTTGAACAATTCCGCGTCGTAGCGGGGCTCTGTAAAATACAAATAGGTCAGCTGTAACATCGTTTCAAGATCCGAGGCGCTGCATTGCCCGTTGACAGACTCTGAAATTGTGCCTAGCCGTGGCGTTACCGTGGCACTTTTCCCGGCCAACACTTTACGAAGATCGATGGGTGAAAATTGTCCGACGCCCATTTGTGCCACGATGGTCGATGCATATTCAGCATTCAGGCGATCTTTGCTGTCAAAGACATACTGGCCTCCAAAACGGGAAGCCGCCATGATGATCTGATCGTTTTTGAAATCTGTCGGCTTAAGGAATACTTTGATGCCGTTGCTCAGGGTCAGCTCCGTAACGTCAAGCTCCGCGATCTTTTTTTCTTTGATGACTTTCCCGGCAGCGGGAGCTTTCTCCATCAGGGAAGCCGCCACAACTTTTTCCTCATACGCGGTCACTTCGGCCTTTGCTGCATTGTCGGCGATAGCCAGCAGCTCCTCGTTGGAAGGAATTTTGAAGTCTGCTTTATCGGGACCTGTGAGCACCACAAGTTTGCTTTCCGTATCCGGCGGAATTGTCTTCGAGGCATATTGATTGACCTCTTCCAACGTTATGCCGTCCAGGTATTGTTTGTGATAGTTATATTCATTTTCGATTCCTGGAATTGGCTCCTGTTCTAAAAAGTTCTGAACGTATTCCCGGACGATGTTGGAAGATTCCGTTTTGTCGCGCTCATTGAAAGCGCGCTCGATATTTTTCATCATCACTTTCTTTATCTGTTCAAGCTCCGCAGCCGTGAATCCGAACTTCCTCGCTCTTTCATTTTCCTGAATGATGGCATTTATCGCAGGTTCAACACCATCTTTTCCCAGCACGGCAAACGAACTATAGGCTTCGTACCCTCGTACAAATTCTCCAAGACTACTGGCGCCAAAGAGAAACGGAGGATTTGCTTTTTGGGTGAGTTCCTGCAGGCGCTGACTTAACATGCTTGTAAATATTCGCTTTACAATGTACTCACGGTAATCGCCAACCGTTGTCTCAATTTTCGATTTTTTCGTGGTGTAATAGATCTGCACATAATGATTCGTTGCTTCTTTATCCGTTGCCACGATACCTTCCGATTTCTTCCGGGGCAAGACCTCGCTCTCGGTTCTTGGGCGTTGCTTGTCCGGATTTTTCAAATGCGCAAAATGTTTTTTGACGTACTCTTCCGCCGTGGCAACTTCCATGTCACCCACGACAATCACCGCCATCAAATCCGGCCGGTACCAGTCTTTATAAAACCGCCTGATAGTTTCATACTTGAAATTTTTGAGAACATCTTCCGTTCCAATCGGAAGCCGGTCCCCATATTTTGAGCCATCAAAAAGTTTTGGGAAATAGATCTTGCTCATGCGATCGTCGGCTCCCTTGCCCAGCCGCAGTTCTTCAAGCACCACACCGCGTTCTTTGTCGATTTCAGCTTCATCGAACGAAACGGTGCTTGCCCAATCTTCAAGGATTTGAAATCCCTTGTCGACGTTCTCCTTTTTTTCAGTTGGAATCGGAAGAATGTAAACCGTCTCATCAAAACTGGTATAGGCATTGAGGTCGGCACCAAACTTCACACCGATTGTTTGTAAAAAGGACACCAGGTCGTTCTTTTGAAAATTTTTGGAACCGTTAAAAGCCATATGTTCCGTGAAGTGTGCCAACCCGCGCTGATCGTCATCTTCCAGGATGGAGCCGGTATTGACCACCAGCCGCAATTCAACTTTTTTTTCGGGCCTCGTATTCCTCTGGATATAATAGGTAAGTCCATTCGGTAACTTGCCGATCTTGACCCTTGGATCGACCGGAAGCGGATCTGATATATTTAACTGCGCAACGAGTGGCCCACTGGTAACAAGAAATATCAGGATAAATAAAATTATGTTTCGCATGTTGTTTAAGGTTGATTCACGAATAAGTTCGCAGTTTTTATCCGCCGGCGGCTTTGAAGTTCGAACCCAGTCGTCGAAATTATCTATACCAATGTGAATTGATGATTTCAAGCATTTCACCGTGCATCGCGCTATTACCGGCACACAGTTCGCCGCCGAAAAGGACATTGTCACCACCAGTAAAATCGGTCACTTTTCCACCGGCCTGCTGAACTATAAAGATACCAGCAGCGACGTCCCAGGGATTGAGGTTATATTCAAAGAATCCTTCCAGTCTGCCACACGCGACGTAAGCCAGATCGATGGCAGCACTTCCCAGACGTCTGATCCCATGTGACTTTTCTAAAAAATGCCGGATGATATCGAGATAGGTTTCTTGCTTTTCAAAATGATAATAAGGGAAGCCTGTTGCAAGCAGACTTTGCTGCAGCGTCTTGACATGGGAAACGGTGATAACCTGATCGTTGCAGTAGGCATGACCACCCTCAATGGCATGAAAACATTCCTGGCGCACAATGTGATATATCACGCCCAAAATGATCTTATTGGCACGCGATAATCCTACGCTGATGGCATAAATAGGCAAACCATGCAGAAAATTTGTAGTTCCGTCCAGCGGATCGACTATCCAGTTATACTCATGATTTTGTGACTGAGATACAGTCCCTTCTTCCGTGATAAATCCAGCTTCAGGCAAAAGTTTTTTAAACACAGCAACCAGCCGTCGTTCAGCTTCCTTGTCTACATACGAAACGAGGTTGTTAAAACCGTCTTTTTGTTCGATGCGTGCATGGTCAAAATTTGCACCTTCGTGACGGATAAATTGACCGACTTCAATACAAATTTCGATTACACTTTTTTCAATTTCCTTTAAATTCATCTCGGCGCTTTTTTTTAGTCATTCCCTTTGTAAGGGTGAAGATAAGGATCAACAATGAAACCCAGGCACCCGTTCGTGATATTAATTCGCCGTGCTCGGAATAAGCCGATTGGTATTCACCCTTGCCGGAGTAAAAGTTCAGGACGTCAACTTTCGACAAAGGAGTATCTGAACTGCTTAACGAATAAAGGACAGGACAAATTATAACAAGAAGACCTACAATAATCATTAGCCAGCTTATTTTCTCACTTTTAAAAAGTGCTTGATAAAAAATGAGATTTGATAAGAGGATCCACAGCGTTGCCCCTGTATATCCGGTGAAGCTGTTCCATTGCGTCCACGTTGGCTTATATTTTATGAGATCAGCGAGAAAAACGGGATTGAAATCGTTGAGAAATTTCAGAGACAGATATTCCATTCCCAGAACGAAGAGGATCAGCGCGAATTTATTAAGTTGATTGGACCAGCGTTGAATAAAAATGTATGCTGTCAGCACTACTGCAAAAAGTCCAAAATAAACTATCCACGAGAGAACATAGCTTTGCTGGGTATTTTGTTGCTTGAACGTATACAAAATAAAGGCGGTAAGCATTGCAACAAGAAACGGAAGGGAAAAATCCCTGAGTGCTGCCGGATGGTCGACCAGCGCAAATAAGGGGGCGAAAGCGAAAAAGGCAAAAATTGGAAAGTCTCTGGAGACGAATGTAAGAAGTAACAACGTTTGTGTTAATAAAAACAATCTGACGGGATATTTGCCGAGTTTGAAGAAGATGCTCATAGCCCTTAGGTTTGATTGCCGCCTACGACAACAACAATTTCTCCTTTTACCTCCCGGGATTGAAAGTGAAGTAAAATTTCATTCAAGGTGCCATTGACGGTTTCTTCAAACATTTTTGTAAGTTCCCGGGAGACTGAGGCTGGCCGGCCAGCGCCGAAATATTCGCAAAACTGCTGTAATGTTTTTACAAGCCGGTGAGGAGATTCATAAAAGATCATTGTCCTCTCTTCTTCTGCCAGCTTCTTCAGCAGGGTCTGCCTTCCTTTTTTAAGTGGAAGAAATCCTTCAAAAACAAAACGATCGGATGGCAACCCGGATTTTATCAAAGCCGGAACGAACGCTGTCGCTCCCGGAGGACATTCAATTTTCAGGTTTGCCTGAACGCAGGCACGTGCGATTAAGAATCCGGGATCTGAAATTCCTGGCGTACCTGCGTCTGAAATTAAAGCCATTTGTTCACCCTTCTTGAGCCGTTCCACCAGAGACCCAACAATTTTATGTTCGTTAAAGTTGTGGAAACTTTGAAGTGGCTTGGAGATCTGGTAGTGCTTTAAAAGAATGCCGGACGTGCGCGTGTCTTCTGCAAGTATCAGGTCGACTGCTTTCAAAATTTCAAGCGACCGGATAGTGATATCGCCCAGGTTTCCGATCGGAGTGGCAATAATGTACAACGACGTTCGGCTGGGTGATTCCATGAAAGTAAGTTTTAACCGTGTTCCCTCAGAATCTTGCGTTCCGCCATAGGTCTATGACCTCATACCATGTTTCCTGGATTTTCTTGTCGCGTACCAACACGAAATTTTCAGGATCGAAAAGGGTGCTCGATTTTACAAAATCGAAGCTGATTTTAAACATATTGTTTTTGTAACTCCACACCTCCCGGTCCGTGAACCGATAAACCTGATCGGGCATGCCGAAAACAATGTAGATCATTCCGCGATCAGTCTTCCAGCCTTCCTTGTAAGACGTAAAAAACTCATTGGCCAGCTCCACCCTTCGAAAATAACTGCGCATAAAATTGCGGGCGCGTTCCGTGTCTCCCGTAATTCCGAGGATCACGCGATCAAATGCTCTTTTGTCACCTTTGGCTTGTTTGATCCGATCGAACTCCTGCTTTGTACAGACGTAGATCAAAGGATCTGCCAGGCTTTCAACTTTTGCCAGGCGCGGATAATCCTCCTCTACGCGGAATGCAATACCTTCCGTTGCCGCCGTGTCTTTTTGAATGAGATAGAGCCCGGTTTGAGTAAAAGAGATCGGCTGACCTGCCACGTGGCTGAAGGTTGAATCGACCACCATGGCCTTTGCAACTCTTCCCATACCTTCCGAAAACCCGGGCACTGCGGCCGGGAAATTGTCGTTATAGTAGGAAATCA
>DASUTP010000115.1:0-13174 GCA_036374515.1 Chryseolinea sp.
ATCGGCTGACAGCCTCCAATTCCGATCGTAGCCCGACAGCAGCAGGTTCATTTTTATATTCTTGAATACCTGCCATTCGAAACCCGCGCTTAAGTTTTGCTGCGTTGTGCGGTTCTCGCGGTGACTGTAAGTTTCCCCGTATGGAAAGCCCGCGCCCGCACGAGACCGGGCACTTTTGAGAATGTGAAGATTATGATTTAATATTATCGAATAGTCAAGAAAATAGGCGATTGCTTTACCACGGTGGTGCACGTTGAGATTCGCACCAAAATTTTCAGCCCATCGCGCTCCGGCCATCAGCCCTAAGGATGCAATGGTCCCGAAATCCTCATTTACCTTGGTCACAATATTAATGATCCCACCATTTCCTTCCGCATCTTGTGCCGACGATGGCGCGGTGATCAGTTCTAAGCTTTCAACGTTCGCCGCACTCATCCCATCCAGCATTTGCACGACCGCATCCGGCGGCAGCTGCGTTACTTTATTATTTATCATTACGCGTACTCCTGTTTTTCCATTTATCGCTATCGTATTGTTCTGCCGGTTTACGAATACGCCTGGGGATTTTTGAAGGACCTCGAGAACAGAGTTACCCGAGGAGGTGATGCTTCCTTCCAGGTTTATGACAAGCCGATCCGTTTTATGATCGAAGCGCTGCCGCTCCCCGCTTACGATTACTTCGTTTAAGGCGGTGGATTCCACTTCGAGGATTATCTCGGGAAGCACAAGGCTTTCACCGTAGATCTCAATATCCGAATCGAACCTGGTATAGCCCACGATTGACGCAGAAAGGATGTAATACCCAGGCATAACGCGGTCCATGAAAAACTTTCCCACACTGTCCGTCACAACGCCTTGAATAAGCGTTGAATCGCCCGACAGCAATAAAACGGTGACGGAAGGAAGGGCTTCATCGTCATCTCTTATTTTACCCGCGATGCTGACCTGACAAAACAATGTTTCGGACTCGGAGAGAAACATGAGGAGTATGACTATCATTCTTAATCGCTCCATACCCGCTGGTACTTAGTTGGCGATTTCAGCATGGTCAGCTTTCCTTTTCCGTCGTGTCATGCCTGTAAACGGAATCAGCATCGGCGCGGAGCGTTTGTATTCGTGGTATTTCGCACCAAACTGTTTTACCAGATCACGTTCCTCGAATTGAATGGCCGCCAGCATGTATGCTGTGGTCGCAATGGCGAAGAACAAGTGCGCGGCAGTCATGGTGGGCGTTGCCCAGAAGGCGATGATAAAGCCCAGATAAAGCGGATGCCTGACATGTTGATAAAACAATGGAGTTTTAAAAGGCGGGGAAACATAAGGTCTGCCGAGAAAATAAAACCATACCTGCCGAAGACCAAAAAGGTCAAAGTGATTGATGAGAAAAGTGGTGACCAGCACGATACCAAAACCGGAAAGGCTTAGTATCTTGAGAAGAAGGCGGTACGGCTGTGAGTCAACCTTCCATACAACAATCCCAATTGGCTGCCAGTATTCAAACAGGAACAGTAAGCAGACGCTTGCCAATAAGACGTAGGTGCTTCGTTCCACCGGTTCAGGGACAAACTTTGTCCACCATCGTTTGAAGGCAGGACGTGCCATAATGCTGTGTTGGAGAGCAAACAACGTGAGCACGCCTGTGTTGACCAGCAGCGCATAGGTCAACGGTGACCGGGGTACACTATCTATATGCTTTGGAACAATTAAACTGCTGACGAAGCCTACCGCATAACAAAACGTTGAAACGAAGATAGCATAGGCCATAAGACCGTAGACAAGAAAAAGAGTTTTTTTCATACTGAGTTTTCAAATTCTAAAGGGTTTCGAGTTTCTGGAGGTGATCCGGGAGTATACTTCCGGTTGTTTTTTATCATTCCGCACAAGTCACGTCTATTGACCATCAGAACACCGATACATTGTCACGCAAAAATGGTTTGCTGGGTGAAAAACGGACTTCCACACACGTTGCAAAGAATTAAAACTTTTTTTTTAAGCTTTAAGGCATGTTGAAATGAATTGCAGAATCAATTATGAAAGGTTGTATGGCGGTGCTGCCTGAACGAAAGTGCGATGGAGCGCCTTGGTTTATTGAACCCGTGACCAGTTTTTTTTACCGACAGAAGCGGTCGGTCCATTCTAAAACCCAACGGCCTTGGCGATCCGCTTGAACCCGGGCTCGTGGTGAAGGTTATAAAATTGAGGCTCTGTCATCAGCCACGGCATCTCCATATCGTGACTTTCGTAGGCTTTGGTGAGCCAGGAAAGCGCGGACGATTTGTCATCCATGGCCGAATAGATCACAGCAATAAAAAATGCGACCGAGCCCCGGTCATTATTTGCCAGGCGTGTTTTTAATTCATTGATAATTCCAAGTGCATTTGCGCGATCGCCGGACTTAGCGTAAGCGGCACCCATCCATCCTAACATCCGCGGGTATCGGATTCCTTCAAGGTCTATTGCTTTTTGGAAATAAACTATTGCCTCTTGGTAGCGCTTGAGATTTAAAAGCAGAAAACCATGGGCATCAAAAGTGTAATAGTTATTGAACATTTTCACCCTTGCTTCGGAAAATTCCACTGCTTCGTCAAACCTATTGTTGTAGAAGTAACCCAAAATCATTCTGCTGTTGGGGTAATAAGGATCTTTCAGATTTAGCCGCTCGGCATACTGCAATGCTTCCTCGTGCCGCGAGACGAAGTTCAAATAATCGGCATAAAGGGCCAATGCATCAGGGTGATCGTTGACGACACCCAATTTATATTCAGCTTCCGCGCCCCTGACGTCCCAGTCATTGTACAACTTATAAAAACCAAGCAACATGTGTGCCTCGTCCAAATGAGGATCTAGTGCCAAGGCTTTGTCAATAAATGGTTTGCCTTTTTGTAGCGCTTCCAATGCGCTTAGCTCCGCACCCCAAATAGCCGCAAGCCCGATATAGCTGTTTGCCAGGAATGCATAGGCACGGGCGTAATTTGAATCGAGAGCAATCGCCTGATGGAGTAATTCGATTGAATTATGGGCTCCCTTGTTCGAATATGTTCTGTATTCATAAATTGCTTTCAGGTATAGGTCATAGGCCTCGGAGTTATCGGTATCGGTTTTTGAAAGTTTTGACCGTTCTTCGGGAGAAAGTTTTGCATTGAGTTCGGTTGCGACCGATTGGGCAATCTCACTTTGAATTGCGAAAACATCTTCCAGTTCCCGGTCGAAGCTCTTGGCCCAGACCTGTCCTTCCGTTACCCCGTCTACCAACCGTACGTCTATCCTGACCTTATTATTGTCCCGCTGAATACTTCCTTCCAGCAAGGCAGCAACGCCCAACTCCCGGGCTATCTCCCGCGCTGGCTTCGAACTTTCCCGGTATTGTTCAACGGATGTCCTGGATATAACGCGAAGTTCACCGACCTGAGCAAGACCGGTTCGAATGGCCTCGATAACCCCTTCACTGAAATACTCCGTGCGCGTATCCTCACTGAGATTCTTAAAGGGCAGTATCGCAATGGATTTATCAAGGCGATCGGCCGCAGCTTGCTGGCGGCTGTTAAAATAAACGATGGCCATAATAAGCAACAGAATCACCCCTGCTGACACTTTCAGCAATAAATGCTTTTTCCTGGCGGGATTATGTTTGATGCCCAATGGTTCAAAAGCTTTGGGGTTGCCGGAATTTTCCGCTAACCTGTTTTTGACTTCGCCGGGCGGATACCCGTAATATTCATTGAAACATTTATTGAAATAGGTTGCGCTTCCAAAGCCGATTCTGTCCGCGACCTCTGCAGCGTTTAGCTGTCCTTGTTTCAGCAACTCCATCCCTCGCTGAAGACGGTATTCACGAATGAACTGACTTACGGATTGACCTGTGGCTGTACTTAATTTACGATGAAGTTGAGACCGGCTCATGCCGATGTTCTTGGCGAGCTCTTCAACACTGAATTGATCATTAGTGAGATTATCGTCAACTTCTTTTCTTAATTTTTCGAGGAGCATATTGCCGACAGCGTTAGGGTCCATATAAATAGTAATACCTACGTGGTCGCTGATTGCAAAGTTATGTTAAAATGGGCTGTAGTAAAAATGAAGCGTCACAATCGAGGTTACATTTCTATTTGGAGAGAAGGGATAGACACCCTGGACTGGAAAAATCTGATTTAGAAAGCTTTTATGATCACTGATCGCAGGGAGTACATCGAAATATTGCAAAGGTAATGGCGGCGGCAAAACAGATTGACTAAGCCACGGCGTAAAATACGAACAGTACAATTTTCTGTGAACCTATGCGCCGCTGTCCCGCTGTGGTTAAAAAAGGAAAAGTCCTCAATGCGTATTACAGAGCATTGAGGACACGACCACTCTACCAACAGAATTCAGAATGCGTGGCGGAGCGTGGCACCAAAAGTTCGCTGATCGCCGAGCACCCCTGCGTAGTGCCCAGCATTTCCGCCCGCTGGCAATAATTGTTCATAATAATCTTTGTCGAACAGGTTTCGCGTCCAAAGTGAAAGCGATGTTCCGCTAGCCACCCGGAAGCCAGCCCTGGCGTTGACAAGGGCATAGCCGTCTATGTTGAGATAGGCCGAAGGCGAAGGACTCGAAGAAAACGAAGAGCGGTAATATGTGTCTATCGCAATAAAGAATTTTCCCGATTGTCCGACGAATTTACCCGGCCTGGTATACTCGCCACCCAAAGAACCTGCCCATTTGGAAATGCCGGGAAGTTCTTCTCCCGAAATATCCTTGTATGCGGATGGGCCGCCGGTTTCCTCTAAAGGAACCGGAGCGTTTGTAAACGTCACATATTTTCCGTCGGTATAGGCAACTGCGCCTTGTAGTGAGAAGGCCCTTCCTAACCTGACGTTAGCATCAACTTCTACGCCCATCACGCGGATCTTTTCGGCATTGGCAAGGTAGCCCCTGTTTACACCCAGTTCGGCTGCCTGTACTTGGGTTTGATAGTCTTCAACGTCGGTGTGATGAAAGGTAACGTTGAGGGTAGAAGATGACGATGGGCTTGTTTTTGCCCCGAACTCAAAATGCGTCACATATTCAGGTTTGATCGTCGCCAGATCGATCATCACTTCTCCGTTCGATGTTGGAAGTCCTCCCAGGTTCACGCCAACAGGCTTATAGCTAGTGGAAAAAGTCGCGAAAGTATTGAGATGTTTATTCGGCGTGTACGCGATGGTCAATTGTCCGGAGAGGTTTTTTTCGGTTGCGTCGGTCGTAAAGGCCTGATCCGTATATACCAACCGTTTGATCGCCAATAGCGCAGGATCGTCCGTCTGTAAACCACCATAGGTCTGGCGGTCGTACACTACGTCCTTCGAATCATAATTGAATCGGATGCCCGGAAGGACATGTAGTTTATCCGTGATCGCCCAATCCACATTTGCAAAGATAGCTCCTCCAAAACTTTTAAGACTGCTGGTAGTCCTGATCCCATATCCGTCAAGGAGCCCTGGAGTTTTCCAAAGATCGCTGGTCGTGCTCTGAGAAAAGCGCCACTGGGCTGAACCGGATTCTTCGATGTGAACCGGATCCGTCAGCAGTTCTTGCCCCAAGGCAAAAACTCCGATGACGCCGCTGAGGCTTGATGAAAAATCACCAGAGTAACGAATTTCCTGCGTCCAGTTCGTGTGCCGGGATGTAGCTTGCGACAGTGCGAGCGCCTGAAGACCTGTGAAGTCCCTGTCGTTCGACGGATCCCAGTTCCAGTAACGCCATGAAGTTGTTGAAGTCAGCGTACCCGGGCCGATCGCCGCTTCGAAATTGAGCGCAACGCCACCGAGCTCATTGCCTGAACGCCAGGGCGTGTCGTGATCAATGATCCTGTCGAAGGCATTTTCTGTCGGAAGCGTGTAATTCAGATCTGCGATGATTGCGTCGAATTGACGATAGGCCGCACGTTGTGTCTGCACCACGCCGGCAATTACCTGGGCATAGCCGTCTGGCCGCTGACGGGACAAGTCGCCGGTAAGGGTAATTTCCATCTTATCATTGGGTGCATAGAGGAGTTGCGCACGAAAACCTAAATTGTTAAGATCATTTACCGACCTTCCCGTGTTGATATTCTTAAGCAGCCCATCGCGCTGTGTACCCGAAAACGAAACACGGGCTGCCAGTTTTTTACCCAATGGTCCAGTAATAAAACTTTTTGCCTGAAGATATCCATAGTTACCGTAGCTAACTTCGAAACTTGCCCCCGGGGTAAAGCTTGCTTTCCGTGTTGTAATATTAAAAGCGCCCGCTGTTGTGTTTTTTCCGAATAGCGTTCCCTGCGGGCCGCGGAGCACTTCGATACGGTCTATGTCAATAAAGTCGAGTGTAGTCGCCGCGGGGCGTGCATAATACACGCCATCCACGTAAAAGCCAACACCCGGATCAATACCGTCGTTTGTGAGGCCAAAGGTGGATCCCAATCCACGGACATTCAGGGTGGTGTTGCGCGGATTTGACGAATAAAGCTGGACGGTTGGTACCAGCTCCTTCACCCGGTTCACGTTGAATGCACCGGCCTCTTCGATGTACGCGCCCTTAACAACGGAAATAGGAATGGGAACATTCTGAGCGATCTCTTCTCTGCGGCGGGAGGTGACAACAACCTCGTCCAGCAGGCTATCATCAATCAAAGAAATTTCCAAAGGCTCCTCGGGAAGTTCGTACACCTCTACTTCGTGCGCTTTAAAACCAACAGAATTGATGACTAGGGTAAACGGAAACTCTTGAGGAGCTGAAATTGAAAATTGGCCGGAGGGATCGACGACGGCATGAACGCTGCCGCCCTTTACAGAAACCGTTGCTCCAGCGATGGCACTGCCCTCACTGTCCTGAACGATCCCTGTAATGGTGGACTGTGCAAAAAGCTGGCAGCCGTTCAAAACGCTGACCATAAAGACAAGTAAAGCGAAGGCGTGTTTTTGAAGTTTATGTTGCGGTTGACTTGCAGACAAGTAGTCAGTGAATGCCGTGCTGCTATATAGAGATTTCATAATAATCGTTTATCAAATGGGGTTAGTGATGGATTTGGGATGATGTTTTTATTTACCTTTTGAAGCAAAAAGGTCGGACTTGTCCTTAGCGAGCCGTTCCGGCTCCGGGTTGAGATATCCGTACTCATGCAGGTATCTTTGGCCGTTGGCAATTACCCACCGCACAAAGGCTACGGCCTCCGGCTTTGCATTACCTTTGTCTACAGAAAAATGTAAATATTCGATTGGGACATTGTTAAGATCTTTGGGACCTGTCTTTTCGAAACGCTCCAACACCGCTGCAAGATCCTGGTAGAATTTTTCCTCGTCATTAACTTTTCCGTTTCCATTAAGATCAACGGGCAACACTGAAATGCCGTTAACGGGTCTCTGCGTTGCGTGATCGTAGATGAGCGAAAGTGGAAGGTATGATAACGCGGTAGAGTCCCGTAAAACACTCTTGAGAATATGCTCATCCGCTCCGGCAATCGATTTTCCTTTAACATCCTTTTGCTCGAAACCAAAATACCTGGAGAAAGTGATCGGTGCGCCTGCCTTTTGAAGGCGAGTGTAAATGGTGAAAGGGCTCTTTATTTCACGCTGATTTTGCTTGTCGGAATAAGGATCATGGAAAAATAATTGAACGAGGAGATCTTTATCAAGGCCCTTTTCGCTGAATTCGTTGGCGATTCCCGATTTGCTGTTGGCTACGGGAAGGATAGCATAACGTGCTACAGATGCGTATTCGCGATTCTTCCTGAACTCGGCGTCGTGTTCATACGCCTCAATAAGCAGTTCGTATTGCGAGGGATCAGTTGAACCTCGTGCTTCAATGACCAATTGAATATCGGGAAATTCTTTATTGAATTCGTCGATCCATCGTTGGACCAGTGGATAGGCAAATCTAACACCCGTAATGCGTACGACCTGTTGACTTTTTTTTATGACTGGAGTATAGTCTGGCGTTGAAGCCGCCTTTTCGTTGGGAAGCGATGCTGTCAATTCGTTCTGCGCAAATGCCGCCAAACCTGCTAAAAGCATTATTACCGCAGCAAGGGCAGCTCGTACAGGCTTTTTGAGACTGATTAAATACATAGAGTAATAAGATAATGGTTGAAAAAAATTTTTAGGACGGAATGCCAAGTTCCTTGTAAAGCTCGGCTTGCATTTCTTTCACAGATCGCTCGAACCTCAAAATGGATTTTAGGTGTGATTTAAACCGTATCTCCCTGGCCAGCATGCCGACGATCACATCAAGATATTCAATCGCAAAAGCAACGCCTACACTAGAGGTCAGTTCAAAGATGTTACTCGCCGCATTCGCTGAAATTGAAATGCTTTTTGGCCGGCTGAATTCCAGGAGTCCACGCAGCAAAATAAAACTTCCAGCAAATGGTGCTTTTAACTTAAAACTGACCCGGAAAAGACCTGGATCGGCGGAAAATACTTGAACTTCAAGTAGACTTAGATACGCAGATTTGACGAACCAATCGTGTAGCGAATCGGGGCTTTTGGAATTTGTAAAATTATGGGACTCAACGTTAGAAATTTGTTTTGTACGCTCACCATTGACAAATACCTGCAAAAATGTTGGGCGCTGCTCTTCAGCGCGTGTTATCGTTTGTGTCATTTTGATTTGATTAAAGTTGTGTGTTGCTAAAAAAAGAGGATTAGCGACAACAACAGCAAGAGCGATTGAAGAGGTGAGATGTTGATATCATACACTGTTATATTTATCTATCCAAAATCTCTTAGGCAGGATGTGGCACCCATTCCAGGTTGTCATAGGATCATAAAGCCTGCTCTTTCCCCTATTCTTTATAAATATGGCACAAACATAACTAGAAATCTACTAAATCAATAGACTTACAAGGTTTTTTCAAAAAAAAATAACAAAGCCTCAATTCACGCTTCCAGGGCACTTTTTGCCATTTTCGAAACATCATTGCATTTAATTCTATAGGTTTAGTAGATTTATGTACATTTGCAGTCGGTCCATCATATTACAATCTCAGATTAATGTCACAGCATTTGCGAGCCGTCTTGATCATTGCGCTCATCAGCGTAGGTACTTCCTGCGGAAATAAAGAGTCGTCGACCAAAACAGCGGGCGGCGCGTTTGAAGGAACCATTTCCCTGTCGGGAGCCTTCGCCTTGTACCCACTGGCCAATAAATGGGCTGAAGAATTTCGAAAATTACATCCGGATGTGCGCTTTAATATATCAGCCGGCGGTGCGGGCAAAGGCATGGCTGATGCGCTTGCAGGAGCTGTAGATCTTGGAATGCTGTCGCGTGAAGTCAAGCCCGCAGAAGCTGGCGGCGGCGCCTGGTCAATAGCGGTGACAAAAGATGCGGTTGTCCCGGTCGTCAATAGCGGCAATCCTGTCATTAATGACTTAAAACGAACTGGTCTGTCGCAAGCACACTTTAAGAAGATATTCGTTGATAACGCTATGCCTACCTGGGGCGATGCCGTTAACACTTCGGCTACGCAAAAAATAAATATTTACACGAGATCTGATGCATCCGGTGCAGCGGCCACCTGGGCGGAATATTTGGGAGGAGCAGAACAGGAAGTACTGAAAGGCGTAGGCGTCTTCGGGGACCCCGGATTGGCAGACGCAGTGAAAAAGGATGCCTCCGGGATAGGTTATAATAATGTGATCTACGTCTATGACCTCAACACCAAGCAGAAATACCCCGGGATCGATGTTGTTCCTATAGATGTTAACAGCGACGGAAAATTATCGCAAGAGGAATTATTTTATGACGACCTCGACCAGCTGATGGCTGCTATCGGAGACGGCCGTTTTCCTTCTCCCCCAGCCCGGGAGTTATATTTTGTCTCGAAAGGCAAGCCCCAAAGCCCCGTAGTCATAGAGTTCTTACGGTGGGTGCTGGCGGAAGGTCAGAACTTTGTCGCCGAAACAGGTTACATCAGACTTCCTGATGCCAGGATACAGACGGAATTGGCCAAACTTAAATAAGCATGACGACCATCCGACTGATCAGGGAATACTCGGCCGGTGCCTGGACACTCACGTGCGTATTCCTTGTGTTATTACTTCCCTTGCTCATAGTTCTGGGCCTTGTAGTGAAAGCACTGCCAATCTTTAACACGCAAGGGCTCGGCGAACTTCTTTTCTCTTCAGCGTGGCAACCTTCAGCAGGACAGTTTGGCTTTTTACCGTTTATTCTCAGCTCCTTGGCCGTCACAGCCCTGGGCTTGATCATCATGATTCCGCTAAGTCTCTTTCCCGCCATCTATTTAACGCAATACGCTTCGCCACGCGTCCTCGGGCTCATGCGCTCCGTCATTGATATATTGGCAGGTATCCCATCCGTGATCCATGGGGTTTGGGGCGTTTTGGTAATTGTTCCGGCCATTTCATTCTACATCGCTCCATTGTTCGGCAAGGAGTCTTCCGGGTATACCATTTTTGCCGGGGGTATTATACTTGCCATTGCCACCCTCCCATTCGTGCTGCACATGTTGCTTGAGGTATTTCGGTCAATTCCCATTGAATTAAAGGAGGCGGCATTGTCACTGGGCGCCACGTATTGGGAAACCATTAAAAAGGTTGTGCTTAAAAAAGCATTGCCTGGAATAATTGCCGCATTCGCGTTGGGAGTTTCTAAGGCATTTGGGGAGACGATCGCAGTGCTTATGGTCGTGGGAAACGTTGTACAAATTCCCACAGGAGCGTTTGACGCAGGCTACCCGTTGCCCGCATTGATTGCCAACAACTATGGTGAAATGATGTCAATACCAATGTATGATTCGGCATTAATGTTCGCAGCATTGCTGCTTTTCGTTGTAGTGCTATTGTTCAATTTTGTTTCAAGGTTAATAATACAGCGGGCTACAAAGCATTGATATATGAAACGTAGAAAAGTGGTTGAAGAAAGGTTTTTTAAATACCTACTGGGAATTTTCACCTATGGATTGATACTCATCCTTTTTTTCATTGTATTCGAAATTTTAAAAAAGGGAGTGCCAGCTCTGTCCTGGGAAATGATTTCTGAAGTTCCGAAGGGTGGCTTTTATTTTGGCAAAGAAGGTGGCATCCTTAACGCAATCGTAGGTTCTCTTTATCTGGCGCTCGGGGCATCCGTCATTGCTATTGTCGTGAGTCTGCCAGTGGCATTGTTTATGAATATCTCGCTGGTCCGTCATGAAAACATTTTATCTTCTATCAGATTGGTGCTGGATCTCTTATGGGGTGTTCCTCCTATCGTTTATGGCGCTTTCGCATTCTCGATCATGATAATTTTTGGTCTCAAGGCATCTTTACTGGCGGGCATTCTCACCATTTCTTTTTTGATCATGCCGGTAATGATCCGCGCAATGGACGAGGTGCTCAGAAATATTCCGTTGGGTCTTCTCGAATCCACGCTGTCAATGGGTGCTACCCGTTTCGAGGTTGCGGGAATATTTTTCCGGCAAGCGCTACCAGGAATTGCTACTGCCTTTTTGCTGGGATTTGGAAAAGGGATTGGCGACACGGCGGCCGTCCTTTTTACCGCGGGCTACACCGACTATGTCCCGGAAAGGCTTAACGAGCCGGCTGCAACGCTTCCCTTGGCGATTTTCTATCAGTTAAGCTCACCCATCGAAGAAGTCAAGGCTAGGGCGTATGCCGCTGCCGTTGTGCTGACGGCATTTATTTTAGTGATAAGCATTGTTTCACGCTACTTATCGTCGAAGGTTTCTAAAAACACTGTGTCATGAATTTTGCGAAAGAAGTATTGCACCTGGATCTGAAGAAAGCGGAAGAGCACGGCGTGCCTGCCCAGCCCATATTGCGGATCAACCACCTCAATGTCTTTCATCAGGAACATCATATCCTTAAGAATATCAACCTAAACATTCCCAAGGGCAAGATCACGGCATTCCTGGGGCCCTCCGGCTGTGGAAAAACGACGCTTCTCAAATCCATTAACCGCCTCACGGACCTCCACAGCGGCATGAAAGTTACAGGAAGTGTGCAACTAAACGGGAAAGAGATCTTAAACGGCGACAGCGAGCTACCTGATCTGCGTCAGAAAATGGGACTTCTTTCGCAAAGACCATTTCCCCTGCCCATGAATATTTTTGATAACATCGCCTTTGGGTTAAAGATACAGGGCATCAAAAATAAGACGGAGATCTCGCAGCGTGTCGAGTTTCATCTTAAGCAGGTTGCCTTGTGGGATGAGGTTAAAGAGCGACTTAACGCACCTGCCACAAAACTTTCTATTGGTCAGCAACAGCGCTTATGCCTGGCGCGCGGCCTGGCCGTTAACCCGGAGGTGATCCTGGCCGACGAACCTACTTCGGCGTTAGATCCTACTTCAAGCAGAAAGATCGAAGAACAGTTCATAGAGCTCCGGAAAAATTATACCATTATCCTGGTAACCCATATCCTCCGGCAAACGGTTCGCCTTGCGGACAATATCGTATTCATGTATCTCGGCGAAGTGATCGAACAAGGAACTCCCTACGACATTTTTCAAAATCCGCAAAGCGAGATTCTAAAAAACTATTTGAATGACGGTCATTAAAACAAATCGCAGGAATTTAAAAGAACCTGCGCGTGCAATAGGGATCTTTAAAAGCTACTGATGCCAAACAGCTCATTGTTTAAGAACGTCTAGGTTTAAGTCTCCGGAGCCGATCCTGATGTTTTCTAGCTGCAGCTTTATGAACACAGCGCAGGCCTCACATATGTCTGAATACACTTTAAAATAATTACCAGGATAAATTCCGACAATGGCCGCGCCATCGTCCGGTTGCATAAAATATGGATTTGGACTGCTCCTTATATCATCAGACCACTGCAGCCAACTAGCAACGTACTCAGGATGTGCCCTGACAATCTCAAGGATTTTCACTTCGTCAATGTCCCCATGAATTTCCAGATACCCGCTCGCTTTAAGTAAGGAAGATATTGATTGTGACGGCTCGTGTCGAAGCGTTTCAGGCAGGCGTACGATCTTTAAAATTATGTCATCTGCGTCCATAACAAACCATAAATACGATACCAAATGTAGGGCGTTTGTTGTTACTTTGATATATGCCAACATTAGATCCTTCGTCTTTCTTTTTTTGGAACGAACCTAGAATCCTTGTCGACGTGCGGCCCGTTGCTGCATTTTTGAAAGGTTCGTTTGAAAGCGCAGAGTCAATCCCGCAAGATCAATACTCTACGGATGAAGAACTTTCAAA
>DASUTP010000116.1:0-4943 GCA_036374515.1 Chryseolinea sp.
CCATACGGGCATGGAAAAGGCGAAGCGCTGATTTCTTTAGGGATCAGTCTTGCACTTGTCGCGGCGGCAATAATTATCACCGTAAAAAGCGTTCAAAATATTATCACCCCCCACAAAGTGCCCGAAGCCTTTACGTTGATCATTCTCGTCGTCGTTATTTTTACAAAAGAATTGTTGTACAGGTTTGTATTAAGGATCAGCAACGAAACCAGAAGTGGTGCGCTCAAAGCCGACGCATTCCATCATCGAAGCGATGCCATTACCTCGGCCGCCGCATTCATAGGTATTTCCATTGGATTGATCGGAGGCCCTGGCTATGAGATCGCCGATGACTATGCCGCGCTATTCGCATCTGCAATAATATTAATTAACGCCTACAGAATTGCACGGCCCGCCGTTGGCGAACTCCTGGATGAAGAACTTGATCCCGCCTTGACTGGCGAAATAAGGGCGCTTGCTGAAACAGTAGACAAGGTGATAGCGATCGAAAAAATCAAGGTGAGAAAAATGGGCATATTTAAAGTTGCGGACATGCACATTTGGGTTGACAAAAAACTAACCGTTGAAGAAGGTCACAGGATCGCGCACAAAGTTAAAGACGTAATTCAACAAGAGCATCCATTATTTGCTGATGTTATGATCCACATAGAGCCGGCAAAAACCTCAGCGTAATTTGAGCGCGGTATTGGCGCATCAAAGGCCGTTGCAAAAAGGAATTCACCATGCAATCATAAAATGATGAGGGAAAATGACCAAATCATCGTTGGTGGAGATAACCTTTCACACGTTTAGTTGTTCACCCAATAGACCAAAGAATTGAATTATGCACATAGAGGACGATCCAAAGAAGCCTGCCTTTGAGGTTGGTGATAAAGTGATGCTGTTACAGGATTCGGATACCGTCTGGGTCATCACCAAGGTACATACTGATGATGGTGTGGCAAAATATGATATCCGGCCTGACGCCCCTAAGCCGTTGAAACTGGTGCCGCAGGATGAGTTAACTACCTCCGTATAATTGCATGCCAGCTCCTTGTTGACTATGCGCGGTTAGGAGGTCTTTTGCTCTTGCCTTTTCTAATTGCACCCATGGCGCCGTGAACTGCCGATTTAACCCAATAATTAAAAATTGACTTATGCTTCACCCGGGACTGCTCAACCGGGGCAAGAGCATTTTTTTTACTATGCTTCAAAATGATACCGTCGGCTAATAATGTAAGCAATTCGGTTCCCAGTGTACGTTTTTCAGGTTCGGTGGGCTTGAATATCTCCAGATGCAGATCTTTATAGGTTATTACAGCGGTTCCAAGTGCCTTCTCACTGTCCGCGGTTATGTCGAGATGGTAATGGTTTAGATATCCGGATTTGATTTGCAGCGATTGCAATGGAACAACGATGTGGTTGAGGTGGGTCAAATCAAAATCCTTTAGTTGAAGCGCGAATTTGAACGATGTAGAGTCGATGGTCTCGTAATGCAAGTCCAGCATACCTGCATTGTAAAGCTTTGCCTGCGCCTTCATATTCCTGACGAACGAAGGCGACCGCGTGGTATCGAATTCTACCCTGGCGAAGACTTCGTCAACAACGACCATACCGTCGGCTGATGTTTTTTCGGACGTTTCCGTATAGCGAAGGCGTCCGCGCTTAATGTCGATATGCTTGAGGTTCACGCCCATTGGACGCTTGATCAACCCATCCAAGGTTGGCGGTTTTTCTTTTTCTGGTGGGTCATCCTGCCGCTTATCGCGACTGATGTCTACCTCAAAGTTTGCAACCTCCGCCTCAAGATTTTTAGAAACATTAAAGTCAAAAAAGTCACCTCTGTAAAAATCATTCACACGTATTCCAAAAAGGCCTGCCTTTATTAAGTCGTCTTCAAGACGATTCGCTTTAAACCAATCCTTGTTTGGTGACAAGTGAACGGCAGCAATGGTTAAATCACGTCTGTCGACGGCTACCCCGTCGATCCTGACATATGTTCTTGGCGTTTCAAATTTAATGAAAGAGCAGTTCAGCGACTCCGCTCCGATGTCGCCTTCGACTTTTCCAAAATCGATGCGCCTTTTATCTGACAAGTGAAGAGTTCCAGGGTGAATGATAAGCCGCTGCGGGATGGGAAAGCTTGTTTTCTTATTTTCTCCTTTTACTCTATTTCCGCCTTCAGATAGAAATATTTGCGGTTTAAAGATCTCAATTTTTGCCATCGAGGGCTCTGACTGCCGGGGAAACTGCGACCCCGCAACCTGCACGCTATCTGCCCGCAATATTTCGTGCCCACCTTGCAATAACGTAACGGCTCCTGTGGTGATCTTTTCAATCGACCAGTGATCTCCCTCCTTGCCGATCGAACGGAGCGACATAGCCGGAAGATGGACCGTGAAGCCTCTGCTTTCAATATCAACGGTGCCAGTAGCTACGATCGATGGAAAATTGAATTTAACATTTGCAACTTTTGCATCAAGCGAAGGGGTACGGAGCTGAACTTTCGAAAATATTCCCGTGATATGGCCATGTTTCCAACCTTGCCTCGAAGAAGTCACATCGTTTACTTGTAAATCAGTGCCCGCAACTTCGACACTAATTCCTTTGTTGGTAAGATCGGTAACAAGGGCGCCTATCGTTATTTTTCCGAAACCAATATCCCCATCCATTCCAGCATAGTTTTTATCCAAGCCTGTTTCCGACAGCCTTCCCGTGATACGAAGCGACTTCATTGAGGCAGATTTCCAATGCCGGTAGGATTTTTGAATGGGGTCCGGACCTAGTTTTTCGGCGGTGAACTCACTGATCTGCACGTCCAGGCTGTCACGCCGAAGGACGATCCCTCCAACCCGCACATGGTCGCCGTCAAAATGCAAATTTTTTATTTGTGAAGTGAGGCGCTGAGAAGGCCTCCTAACAGACGCCCGCTGCAAATGGACACTCTCGATATTATAACGAAAGGCGCCGGAAGTATCACGCCTTACGCGGTTGAGGTGAATTGAAAGGTGATCGGCAGAAAGATCGTTTAATGCATCCGAATAACGCAAAGCCACATTTTTCAAAGACACGTGTTGAACGGCCACATTTCTAATTCCCTGCAGTCTTTTTTGTTTTGAAAAGTGACTAGCGAACCCGTGGACTTGCAGAAATCCATTTTCCAGACTAACGGCTGAAGCCACAATGTGCTTATAAAAAATAAAATCCAGCAGATCGAAGTTCTGCAGGCTCAATTTCTCGCAACGGGCAATCGTTTTGCGCTGCGCAGAATCAAAAAACATCACCTGAGTTAGACCGAGATTGCGCTGGGTGTCAAAGAAGATTCGGTCGCATTGCAACGACATATCTTTTTTTAACGCGATCGCGGTCCTGTTCAAATCCACTTCGATCCCACCTACCTGAAATGTGTTGCTGTCTGACAGGACTTCGAATGCGTGTAATTTGAAATTCACGCGCGACAACTGCACCCTGACTGAATCTGTATCTTGCTGAAGCACTACGTTTACCCGGGCGTCCCGGATCACTGCACTATCGACGGAGCATTCCCCCAGCGTATGTCTTACAAGACGTGTAATAACGCTTTTACTGTCTACGTTTGTTATGCGCTTCTTAAGTTTAAAATGAGCTGAAACAATGGGGTTGACCACTTCTGCCCGTTTAATGCTATAACGCTTGTTTTCATACAAATCTTTATAGTCCAATTCCTGCAGCACGAGCGATTTTCCGGAGATGATAACATTAGAATTCGAAATGGTATCGGTCGAAGAGAAGTTAAAGTCCGAAAAAATCAAATGGTGCTTTTGAAAGTTATATTCGATTCCAGAAAAATTAAGGTTTGCCTTTCCGAAACTAAGATCCTGACCGCCCACCTTCAACAGCAGTTGGCTGTCGCCGGTTAGCTGACGCATGTCCCAGTGTTTTACCAACAAATCGACAAGCCCGAGCCGCACCACTGACCGACCCAACTCACTCACGCCTACCGAAGCGCGGTTGATAGTTAAGGATTGGATATCAAAACGCCCAAGAAGGGACTGGATTGCCGGATATAATTGTACGATTTGCTGCGCGAGAATAATGTCGTCGCCTCTGCTTAACGCCCTGCCCGGCGCATCAGCCTCAATGATCGGCTCGTTCATAACAAACCGCTCAATATCAAACCGTTTCAACGCCAGCATCTCGGTAGCAGATCCGAATTGGATCTGTAAGTAAGGGATCTTCACGACACGAATACCTTTTCGGACGGCGGCTTTATTTCTTTGAATGGCCAGGTCATGAAAAGTAAAACTCAGATCTGTAATGTCTATGGCGGATTTTCCTATAGTCAGAGAATATTCTCCACTCGATTCTGATTCAACGAGTTCTTCCAATGCTTCTCTGAAGCCCCGCAATTTCACATACAACACTGCGCCTGCAACCAAAATAAGCGGAAGCAAAATCACAACGGACTTCAATATTCTCTTGCGATAAACCTTTTTCAAATGAACCCCTACTATGCACCTAAGATAGAGATAAAAATGTTGTCCGGGATATCATCCATTAGGTCTAAGGCTTATTGACATGGGACTAGCCAATAATATCATCCGTATAGTGAGCATAGGGCGCCCGATGTAATTCTATCAAGATCGCTTTTTTCTATTCTGCCCTACCCTTTTATGTTGGTCGGAAAGCCGTCTCCGTTGCCACCGAAGAAGACTTCAAATTGCTTTTATTTTCCCCTCGACGAAAGTAAAGTATTCAACATTTCTGATAACCCGGTTTTCGTTGGTGACAACGTGAACGATAGCAAAGGCGTGGTGCATGTCGCCGGTAATTTCGGGAAATTCCAACCTTTGGATATGCTGAGCTTGCGGCCAGCACTTTTGTTTAAACTTTTCAATGGAACTATGATCGTCAGGTGCGGCACTGGTAAAGGTAAATCCATCGGCAAGGTGTCGTGACACCTGATTCCAAGCTTTCCGGGCCCA
>DASUTP010000117.1:0-11428 GCA_036374515.1 Chryseolinea sp.
AGACCCAGACGGAAGGTATCAGCCAAACGATATCCACGCGGTTTTTTGGCTCTTCTGATAAACCCGTGGGGGATAAGCTATGGAAGATGTATCTAACCGATTCAAAGCCTTATTTCCTTGAACTACACTACGGGATCGGAAATGCAAATATTGATTTGTCGGGCCTAGCCATAAAAACGCTTAAAGTCAATACGGCGAGCGCCGATGTTAACGTCGGATATTATTCGTCGCTGGAGAATCAGATCGACATGGATACGTTTTTTGTGAAAGTTGATCTGGGGTCGGTTAACGTTAAAAACCTTAATATGTCGCGCGCCCGATACATGATGGCGGATGTTGGGTTCGGGAATATGACCCTCGACTTCAGGAGCAAGCCACTGGTCAGCAACAAAATTAAAGGTAGTGTCGGCGCTGGCAATCTAACCATTTTGTTGCCTAGCAACGATACCCCGATGTTGGTTAAGATCAAAGATTCGTGGTTGTGCAGCGTAAGGATACCCGACCAATTTAAGAAGATTTCAGAAAATGTTTTTGCGAATGCAGCGTACACCAAAGACGCCAAGAACAGTTTGATGTTCGACCTCGATGTTTCAATGGGTAACATCATTTTCAAGCAGGAGTACCGTTAAATTCCCGCCCGTTTTTTCAAAGTATCCTTTTCCTTGTAATTCCTCCTTATCTTTTCACACTAATTCAGTGTGTAAATCAAACCCCTGTGGACGCATTAGTTGTCAATCATGTTACCAAGCGCTACACCAATCACGTGGCGCTCGATGATGTAAGTCTTAGCATTCCGCAGCATACGATTTTTGGATTGCTGGGCCCCAATGGCGCGGGAAAGACAACGCTGATCCGGATCATTAACCAGATTATCAACGCGGACCAAGGCGAGATTTTCATATTTGGCGAAAAACTTCAGGAAAAACATGTTGGCACAATCGGCTATCTGCCGGAAGAGCGAGGCCTTTATAAAAAACTGAAGGTTGGCGACCAGTTGATCTATTTAGCACAGCTCAAGGGATTGAGCAGCAAGGACGCCACGGAAAAAAGTAAAAACTGGATGCGCAAGTTTCAGATTACGGATTGGTGGAATAAAAAGGTGGAGGATCTCAGCAAGGGCATGGCGCAGAAAATACAATTTATCAGCACCGTGATGCACGAACCAAAGCTGATCATTTTGGACGAGCCGTTCTCAGGTTTTGATCCCGTCAATGCGCAGCTCATAACGCAGGAGATCTTAGATTTAAAGCAGAAGGGCTGCACGATAATTTTTTCAACCCATCGCATGGAAACGGTCGAAGATCTATGCGATGACATAGCCCTGATCAATAAATCCCGGAAGATATTGGAAGGAACCAAGAAAAAGATCAAACAGACGTATCGTACGAATACCTATACCGTTGAACATCGAGGGCCGCTGAGTCTTTCATCTGAAAATTTCGAGTTGCTTTCGCAAAAAAACCTTGAGGATACCTTTTTCAAATCGGTGATAAAAATGAAAAATGGTACGAACCCAAATCAATTGATTCGTGATCTTACAGAAGTGACGGAAGTTCACAGCTTTGTCGAAAAAATTCCGAGCATGAGTGAGATATTCATAACCTTAGTGAAAGGAGAGCATCATGAATAAGATATGGCTCATCATGCGGCGTGAGTTCCTGAATCGCGTCCAAAAGAAATCCTTTTTGATTGCCACCATTATGCTTCCGCTGATCTTTCCGGCGCTTATGGCTTTGCTGGTCTATGTCGCAATCGAGCAAAAGAAGAATGCATCCAAAGAAGTTGTGTACTATGTTGACGAAAGCAAAAAATTTGTTCCTGACACCACCAAATATATTTTCAAGGAATTTCCTGGCTCTGTTGAAGACGCAAAAAAAGCATTTCAACACGATCAAAGTCACGGGCTTTTATACATCCCAAATTTTGAGCTTTCCAATCCCGATGGTATAACCCTGTATACGAAAGTAAATCCCAGCCCTAATGAAATAGGCGATCTGGAAGGCATGCTTGAAAGTCAGGTAAAGGAATTAAAGATGGTTAAGTTTAATATAAACCAAAAAGTGCTTGACAGTATTAAGACCGAAATTTCAATTAGAACCATAAATCTCTCTGAAGAAGGACTTGAACAAACATCTGATTCAAAAGTCTTTTTTGGCATTGGAATGGCCTGTGGTATCATGATGTATGCTTTTATTTTCATTTACGGTGCCCAGATCATGCAGGGCGTGATTGAGGAAAAAACCAGCAAGGTTGTCGAGGTTATTGTGTCATCGGTGAAGCCGTTTCAATTAATGATGGGAAAGATAATGGGGTTGGCGTCGGTAGGGCTTTTGCAATTCCTCATTTGGATTGTGCTGATAACGACTTTGTCCTCCGTTGTTCTCGGCTTCTTTGGATTAGAAATGCCACAACAACAGATGATGAACGAAATGAGTCAGCAATACCCGGACGCTCAGATTCAAAATCAGGGAATGATGGAAGTGATGCGGGTGGTGGGTGAAATACCTTTTGGATATTTAATCTTGAATTTTCTTTTTTATTTCCTGGGCGGATACCTGTTGTATGGCGCGCTGTTCGCCGCAGTTGGATCGGCGGTCGATAGTCCCGCGGAAGCACAGCAGTTCATGTTTCCCATCACCATTCCGATGCTAATCGCCTATTTCGGATTGTTTACTTTTATATTGGATGATCCGCATGGATCGATAAGCATCTGGCTTTCGATCATCCCATTTACCTCACCTATTGCCATGATGGGCAGGATCGGATTTGGTGTGCCTGTTTGGCAATTAATCCTCTCAATGCTGTCTCTCATCGGCGGATTCATTTTTACAACCTGGGTGGCGGCGCGCATCTATCGCGTTGGTATTTTGATGCACGGCTCAAAAATAAATTACAAGGTAATGGCAAAATGGTTTATGATGAAGGCATGATCAGCCTTCGTGGCTTTTTATGCGACGTGACTTCCCACATTCAAACGGCACTCCTTAATTCCTGAATTTAAATTGATTTCTCAAGCTCAGTTTGTTTTTGAGTATCTTTCAAATTAGAATGAGCACGAAAGTTCCCATGCCATCCCTGGATTTCTACCGGAATAATTCCACGCTTAAATGGATCGTTCTGGTGGTGTCAGTCCTGATTAGCATCAGCTCGATTTACTACACAAACATACTTGTCGATCAGTTGAAAGAACGGGAGCGGCAGCAGGTTCAGCTATACGCCAAAGCGATCGAGTACACGGCCAATGATGAGAATACTTACGGCGACGTAAATTTTATCGCGCAGGAAATTTTATTTCAAAATAACTCTATTCCTATCATCCAGGTAGGAGACAGCGCGACCGTATTATCTTTTAGAAACCTTGACTTAGATGATCGTTGGTCGGAAAAACGAAAGGACAATTTTTTGAAAGCGGAAATGGAAATGATGCGCGAAACCTATGAGCCTATTCAGGTGACTTTGCGCGACCCCCAAACCGGCGAAGTGTTTGGAACGCAATACATTTACTATAAAAATTCCTTCCTTCTCAAGCAACTCATCGCCTATCCCTACATTCAATTATCTGTAATTGCAATTTTTGGATTCATTGCATACCTGGCGTTTAACTACTCCAAAGCGGCAGAGCAAAACCAGGTTTGGGTAGGACTCGCAAAAGAAACCGCCCATCAGCTTGGCACTCCCTTATCTTCGCTGATGGCATGGGTAGAAGTCATTCGCGAAGATCCTGACGTAAAACACAAGGGCGTCGTAGAGGAGCTGGAAAAAGACATTCAAAAATTGAGGATCGTTACAGAAAGATTTTCCAGCATCGGTTCTGTTCCCTCCCTGAAAAAAGAGAATGTTGTGACCTTAATACACAACGTGGTTAATTACTTGCGTCCCAGGGTGTCGTCCAAAATCCGAATGGAGGTGTTTACATTGTCTGAAAATATTTTTGCCAATGTTCACGCGCCTCTTTTTGAATGGGTGATCGAAAACCTCTGCAAGAACGCTATTGATGCGATGGGGAATACCGGTACGATCGCCATCAAAATTCTGAGGGGGAACGAGGGGAAGGTTTTTATTGATATTTCGGATACGGGAAAAGGGATCCCGAGGTCCAAGCTCGAACATGTTTTCAGGCCGGGATTTACCACAAAAAAAAGGGGGTGGGGACTGGGATTAACGCTTGCCAAAAGAATTATCGAGGCTTATCACAACGGAAAAATTTTTGTAAAATCCTCCGAAGAAAACCTGGGGACCACGTTTAGAATCGTTTTAAATGTCGTTTAGAATTCGGGAAGAATCAATCTAACCTTTTTACCATTCGGTTTTGGGTCTTAGGCCAGAAAAACATACTTTTGCGCTCGAATTTTAGAGCTTAAAAATTTCAAAAACATACAGTAGAATGGCAAACATTGGTAAGATCACCCAAGTCATCGGTCCGGTAGTGGACGTCGCATTTGACGGCGACGACGCAACTTTACCTAACATCCTTGATTCTCTTGAAGTTACAAAGACAGACGGCACGAAAGTCGTGTTGGAGTGTCAGCAGCACCTTGGAGAGGATCGTGTCCGCACCATTTCCATGGAAGGTACCGACGGATTGGTCCGGGGCATGAAGGTGTTCGATACAGGATCGCCAATTCAAATGCCTATCGGAGAAGATATAAAAGGACGGTTGTTCAATGTCGTAGGCGAAGCGATCGATGGGATTAAGCAACCCAAAGGTACTTCCCACCTGCCAATTCACCGTCAGGCACCGCCATTCGAGGATTTAACTACGTCTACCGAAGTACTTTTCACCGGTATCAAAGTCATTGACCTTATCGAACCCTACTCAAAAGGAGGAAAAATTGGCCTTTTTGGGGGTGCCGGTGTGGGAAAAACGGTTTTGATTCAAGAATTGATTAACAACATCGCAAAGGCCTATTCTGGCCTTTCCGTGTTTGCCGGAGTTGGTGAACGGACGCGTGAAGGCAACGACTTGCTTCGGGAAATGATTGAAGCGGGTATTGTGAATTATGGAGAAGAGTTTATGAAATCGCTTCATGCCGGTGGATGGGATCTTTCAAAAGTAGATGAGAATAAATTGAAGGATTCGAAGGCAACATTCGTCTTTGGCCAGATGAACGAACCTCCGGGGGCGCGTGCGCGCGTGGCCCTTTCCGGACTTACCGTTGCGGAGTACTTCCGTGATGGGGATGGACAAGGAAAAGGAAGGGACATTTTGTTCTTCGTAGATAATATCTTCCGTTTTACCCAGGCGGGATCTGAGGTATCGGCTCTTTTAGGTCGGATGCCCTCTGCCGTTGGTTACCAGCCGACGTTGGCAACTGAAATGGGTGCCATGCAGGAACGCATCACGTCTACAAAGAACGGTTCTATCACCTCCGTTCAGGCCGTATATGTTCCTGCGGATGACTTGACTGACCCGGCACCTGCGACGACTTTTGCCCACTTGGATGCAACCACCGTTTTATCACGTAAAATTTCTGAGCTAGGAATTTATCCAGCAGTGGACCCGTTGGATTCTACTTCACGGATATTGCGCCCTGAAATCGTGGGTGAGGAACATTATAAATGCGCTCAGCGTGTTAAGAATATATTGCAACGCTATAAGGAGCTGCAAGACATTATTGCTATTCTTGGTATGGATGAACTTTCGGATGAAGATAAGTTGATCGTAGTACGGGCAAGGCGGGTACAACGGTTCCTGTCTCAACCGTTCCACGTGGCTGAAGCTTTTACCGGTTTGAAAGGTGTATTAGTCGATATCAAGGATACGATTAAAGGTTTCAATGCGATCATGGATGGTCTCTACGATCACCTTCCTGAAATGGCCTTTAACCTGGTTGGTAATATCGAGCAGGCGGTTGAAAAAGGCGAGAGGATTTTAGCGGAAGCGAAGGGATAAGGAAATCGTATTTTGGGAGGGTTGGAATCTTGAACAAGCGTCGATTGCTAACCCTCTAATTCTTTAATGTTACTGGAATACTATGCTACTCGAAATTTTAACTCCGGAAAAAAAGATCTTTGAAGGAGATGTTACGATTGTCACTTTTCCTGGCGCGGACGGTTCCTTTCAGGTAATGGATAATCATGCGCCTCTTATCAGTTTATTAAAAGCCGGCATTGTCTCGTATAAAGGAAAAGATGGAGTGAACAACGTAGGAATTGTGGGTGGCGTCGTGGAAGTTCTACACAATAAAGTCATTGTCCTGGCAACGGGACTTGCGGCCTGAGCCGTCAATCAGTAGGTCATCCGTTGCCATTGGCAACCCATTTCACAAAAAAGAAAGCACCCACCACGAGGGAAATCACACCCGCGATCCAAAATGCGTTGCTAATATTCGCCAGCATGATCAATACGATGCCGGCGCCTCCGAAAACGATAGCCAACGTTACCAGAGTGTCAAATTTTTGAGTGGCCTCCACGCCATCAACCGCATCGCTTTTTTTATTGCTCACAGCCTTCTTGGAGTATCTTACAAGTTCCTTTCGTAAATCTTTTCGAAACTCCTTTTTCTCCTGCTTCGACATTGTCTTGAACTTCTCAGCCACCGCTTTGACAGTTGCATTGGCAACTTCAGGATTTTCAGCAATTACCACAGGTTCGGTCTCTGAACTCACCACGAGCGTTTTATCGTCTAACAACAGGGGATTTTCTTCAGTTGGCAGTTGCTGCACTTCCAATTTTTTTCCAATGTTATAATCATAATGGTCGAAGTGATACACGTACTTGGGCGACGCGCAGGCTGTTAAGAACGCAAATGCACTCAAAAGTACTTGAACTCTCATAACATCACTTTTTAGTTTTTCTAAACGACGATAACCTTTTAAAAAGTCTTTTTTCAAATGCCCAAAAGAAACTGAATTGACCAAACAAAAAGCCATATCCCAACAATATAACATTATACAGCGGCAATATTAAGACATAATACAAGATTGACGCTACAACTGTGTCGCCATCCTCGCCTGCAAGGAATTTCAACAACGGTTTTTTTAAGAACAATATTGTGAACCCTGTGCATGCGAACACAATCAAAACAACAATCACTTGGAGTGGACTTCCCAGATTCCATCGTTGTCTAAGTCTTTCGATCCACGCCACGCCGGTATATAATTAAGAATCCAATTTCAAAAAATATTTCCACAAACCCATGCCAGGCAATGGCGCTTTAATTGTCAAAGGGGTCTTTCTAACGGGATGTTCGAAAGATAACTCCTTAGCGTGCAGATAAATACTTCCGTCCTCGTTCGCTTCAGGATCTCCGTATTTTACATCGCCCTTAATGGGACACCCCATGCTGGCAAGTTGCACCCTGATCTGATGGGGCCGGCCCGTCAGCGGGTTCACTTCTAATAACCAATGTCCCGCCGCAGTAGCTATTACGCGGTAGTCCAGCTCAGCATATTGCGCCCCTTCAGTTTCGGTTTTGAATGCAGTGGTTCTGTTTTTCGAGTCGTCCTTGCGAAGCCAATGCTTTAAGGTTTCCTGATCCGACCGTGGCTTGTTTTTGACGATCGCCCAATATATTTTCTGCGTCTGTCTGTTACGGAACAGGGCAGTCATGCGTTCCAGGGCTTTTGAAGTCCGCGCCAGCGCAACGACGCCGGTAACGGGCCGGTCAAGGCGATGAATCAGGCCCAGAAAAACGGCACCCGGTTTTTTAAATTTTTCGCGGATATATACCTTGCCAAGCTCAATCAGAGAGATGTCGCCCGTAGCATCACCCTGGCTTAAAACGCCGGCTCCTTTATTTACCACCAGCAAGTGATTGTCCTCATAAAGTACGGTGAAGGCCTGGTTCATACCTGCAGGAAAAAGGAATTAATAGGCCGACCGTTGGAGATGATTTGATTCAAGAATTTTGCTAGCGTGAAGGGAGCTCTATATACCAACTGGAATTTTTAAAGAGAGCCCTGAAGTTTTCTGTGGGGTTCTCGATCGCCCCGAGCATTTGCTGCATAACCTTTTTCCAACCCAGCATTGTGTTGGGTTTTTCAAAGGCTGTGGTAACTCCCGAGCCTTTCAGTGATTCCAGTACTTCCGCGGTAATCCTTGGGGCATAAAGAATAACAGGAAGATTCTCAAAAGCGACATGACTTCGAAGCTCCATTAAACATTGGATGCCGTTCCTTCGCGGCATATTCAGGTTCATAAACACTGCATCAGGACCGTCCAGGATTCTGGTCGTCATCGCGATCACTGCTTCTTCAGAATACACAAAACTCAAACATTGAATTGTAGGATCTATTGAAGCCAGGGCCTCCTTGATGAATAGCAGATCATCTTTATTGTTATCAATTAATACGAGGGTTCTCATGTCTCAAATTAAAGTGGTGAGGGATCGCGGCTTCCAACGTCGATATCTTTCAAAATCCTTAGCCACTATTCCGTGCTCCGAATGGTTTCACTTTTGGGAACGTTTTCTAATGTTGAGGCCCATTTCGGGACCGCCATTTTTTGAAGGATTAACGCGCTTTTGCCTCAACTGTTCAAATTAATGCCCAAAATCATTCAAAAACAAAGATTTGGCAGTACTGTAGGTAAAATCTTTGGAGACTTTCTTTAAAATCCCAAGTGGTGCAATTGTTGTGTTAAAGGCTATCAAAAGCCCTTATATGGAAAAAAGTAGCAAGATCATGTTCCCGGCCCCACCCGCAAAGTTTCAAACACCTGAATCGCCTGAGGCAAAGTATTGGCGCGAGAAGTACGAAATCACGACCAAGCACCTTATGGTAGCCGTTAAGGAATGGGGAAAGCTACGACAACAAGTTGAAGAAGGTCTTGGCAAGGTCGCCTAGAAAATTAATCGCGCAATTTTCTACTTCGGCTCTTCGGCGTTTTTAACACGGATCGCCGTTCGTCAGCCATACTGGCGCTACATCTCCAAACTCTTTTGAAGAGCAAGCCTGTTACATTACCTTCACTTCCATGAAGCACTCCTTCGTGCGAAGAAATTTTCTAAAATCCCTCCTTTCAGCTCCGCTCTTGGCCGGAACTTCCGGATTTCTTAATACTGCAACCGCAGCCGCCCAGGATCGAAACATAAACAGCGGAAAAAGCAAACTCAAAATCAGTCTGAATGCATTTTCATTTAACGTGCCGCTTGTTGAGAAAAAAATGACGCTGGAGAGCATGCTTGAGACTTGCGCGGAAATAGGGTTCGAGGGCGTTGATATTACCGGCTATTATTTTCCGGGCTATCCGAAAGTGCCATCCGACGAATATCTGTATAACATAAAACGAAAAGCATTCAGGTTAGGTCTTGATATTTCGGGCACCGGTGTACGAAATGACTTTACAGACCCGGATAAGAATAAACGAAAAGAGCACGTCACGCTGGTAAAAAATTGGGTTGATGCTGCTTCCAAACTTGGTGCTCCGGTCATACGGATTTTTGCCGGCACGCAAAACCCCTCGGGTTATACACGCGACCAAATAACCCGCTGGATGCTTGATGACATACTGGAGTGTGTGAGTTACGGCAGGCAGAGGGGGGTTGTCATTGGCATTCAAAATCATGACGATTTTATTAAGACTGCCGATCAGGCAACCGAGATCATCGAAAAAGTAAATTCAGAATGGTTTGGGCTTATTCTTGACACCGGAAGTTACAGACGCTACGACCCCTACGAAGAAATTGCAAAGACCACCAGGTATGCCGTCAATTGGCAGATTAAAGAAAATATTTTTGTCGATGGCAATGAACAAGAAGCGGATATCAGGAGGTTGGTCGACCTCGTAAAAGCTTCCGGATATCGTGGCTACATTCCGATTGAAACACTGGGTCCGGGTGATCCAAAGACCAAGGTTTCTGCCCTTTATAAAAAAGTAAAGGAGGCAGTTGGCTAGAGTTCAAGAAATGCAACGTATTGGCTAAGTGAAGAATATTATTTAAGCCAGTTTAGAATTAATATTGTCCATCCCCGTCAATCACCCAACACCTGGAGAGATCAACCAACCGATCATAAGATTTCACTTTTAAAGTTGTCATTTGTTTGATACCTTAAGATTCAAGAATACCAAGCCGTTTTTATACTTTCACTTCACTGACAACATGAACCGTCAAACTACAATTAAGAAATGGGTTCTTGTCTCCGGCGGACCAGCAGGCCATCGAGGTCAGAGGCCCGGACCAGCAGTGACGAAACAATACTATAACCCTCGGAGTACAAAGGAACATCCCCGACGATAAGACTCGATTCACTGACAATACCATTCCATGAAAAAATACACTACACTTTTCCTGATATTATTCACTCTCTTCTCGATGCCTGAAATTGGATTTGCGCAAAAGAAAAAAGAGGCATTGTACACCGCGCCATTCGGAATCGCTCCCTATACCTTCCGGCGAAGCTTTCCCAACGGGGTGGCTGCTACTCTTGACACAATAAAGAATATGGGCTTTACAGAAATTGAGGGCGGCGGGGGGCCTAACACAAGCCCCGAAGAGTATAGAAAACTTTGTGACGAACGAGGCATTAGCATACCCTCGATGGGCGCCGGTTACGACGCCCTGGTGAAAGATCCCCAGGCCATTGCCGACCGGGCAAAAATTCTGGGAGCAAAATACATCATGACTGCTTGGATACCGCATAAAACCGGCAGCTTTAATATCGAAGATGCAAAAAAAGCAGTACGCGATTTCAACACATTTGGAAAGGTGTTGAAAGAAAATGGAATAACATTCTGTTATCACGCACATGGGTATGAGTTCTGGCCTTACGAAAAAGGCACATTGCTGGACTATATCATCGCCAACACCAATCCGGAGTATGTTTCGTTTGAAATGGATGTGATGTGGATTCATTTTGGCGGCGGCGATCCCGTCAAGCTATTGAAAAAGTATGGCGACCGGTGGAAACTGATGCATTTGAAGGATTTGAAAAAAGGGACGAAGAAAGACCTTACCGGTCTTACATCGCCGGAAAACGATGTACCGCTGGGGACAGGCGAACTAGATATTCCGGGAATTCTCAAGGCTGCGAAAAAAGCAGGAATAAAACATTATTTTATTGAAGACGAAAGCAGCAACATCATTCAGTCGGTGCCTCAGAGTATCGCTTACCTCAAAGGTTTGACTAAATAAGAAAGGCATTCGAAGGTGCTGATGGAAAACATCCTTCACAAACCGAACCGATGCGGGACCAAGAATAATTTTGCCCATGCTATGTCATCCCTTCGGGGTTCCGTCTCGTAGCTATAGTAATAATCACACCCCTTCGGGGTTGGTGACGAAATCAAACGAATTGGAGAAGATGGGGTTTGGCAATCTCGATCGCGCGTTGCATCTAAACGAGTGCATTTGCATCTATAACATCCGATGTGATTCACGGCGTTCGAAACGTATTCAATGCTACTCCATAATCCCGAAGGGAGATATTATTATAGAACACGAATACCAGGAATAACCGGAACCCCGAAGGGATGACATTATTATAG
>DASUTP010000118.1:0-2410 GCA_036374515.1 Chryseolinea sp.
TACGATCTTCAAAGAAGACTATCACAAAATAGTCGATATGGAAGAGGTTGCCGAGCAATCATACGACGAAATGGAAGCTTACTTGTTGATCCAGGAAAAAGCGAGGCAAAAGTTGCGTGATGCGTATGTCAAAGTACCCGCCGCCTACGACGCTTTTGCCGCCAGGCATAACGTGCGTTTGTCCGAGGGTCAATCAACAAAGCTTTCCGAACGGTTAGACCGGGCGGGCAAGGTCAACGCTTATATGAACAAGGTATACCTCCTGTTTTTTAAAAGCAATGTGCAGGAAGAGTTAATGTTCAAAGCGATGGAAAAGAACGACATCAACGGCGTCGAACAAAGCAAGAACAGCATGGCCAGGTTTTCTTCCGAAGGAATCGCCCGCCTGGATACGATCAAACCCTTTGATGGCGATCGGTCGTTGCTGGCTGCCTGTCGTAAAGTATTGGAATTCCAAAAAGACGAAGCGGACAACAAGATCGGGTTCATGACGGAGTTCCTAATAAAAAAGGAGGACTTTGAAAAATTAAAAAAAGCTTTTGAAGCGATGCCACCGAACAAGCGAACACAAGCGGATATAGACGCGTACAATAAGGCCATTAAGGAATACAACGACGCTGTAATCCTGTATAATAAGACGAATGAATTGCTGAATACGAACCGGTCGAAAGTTATCACCAACTGGGAGACCACACGAAAAAAATTTATGGATGTTCACGTACCGTATAAACTATGACAATAAAAGAAAAGCAGGTTCATATTCTCATTGGCTGCGCCGATGCCAGGGACTTAAGTCAGATACAGCTCGATGCTATCGCTTCGACGACCGAAGAGTTTCGGACAACCGGTATAGAAGTTGAAATGCATGTCATTCGCGCTGCAGGCTCGTTTGTAACGCCCGACGTTGTGATGGACATCAAGCGCACCGTTGAATACGTGCAACGCAATAATGAAAAGGATGTGCCGATGAAGTATTATGTTCATATACAGACCCACGGGCACTTAACGGAGGATTCGAATGACCATTATATCAGTCACGTACACGATCTGCACATCGTCGACGGATCGCCGCTAAACTGTGGTATGTTAAATGCCTCGGCCGTTGGTGTGGAGATCGAAGAAATGATCGTGGCAGAAGAGCCGGAGATCACGGTAAAGGGAAAAACCTTTAAGATTGTCAACGATACCAGCATCAAACTGCTGCTTCGGGAAGTGTATGCCTATGACGGTTACCTTGCCGGCGATTGGATCACGAGCATCGATTTGCTGCGCACGCATCCCCGGCATCAGCGTACGCTTCTGGAAAAAGCCATTGCCAGGGACCCAGAGCTGATGGTGCTGGAAATTGAAATTACCTGTGGTATTATGGACTATGCGATCCATTCGTTGATCCGGGTGGATGATGGTGACCCGGAGGTTCCTTTTTGGGACACCGTGCAGCTCGAGATCCGGAAGCATGCCCAAAATGACCGCAAGGCGAAAGAGCTTTTGATCAATCAATCAAAAAAGCAGACGCCGTTGGCCGGATTAATTTCCATGAGCGATCCGCGGCAGGCGTCACGATCGAGGGCGGCGAATTATTATATGACCCGAAAGGGTATCGAGCATACTGGCGAGTATTTGCCAAACACGTTGTTTAACATGACGGGCACTTCTTTCGATATTCCACATACACCGTTCGGTCCCTATGTAATTGCGGGTTTTTACTTTAGCATTAAGCATTTGCGTTTACAGGACCAGTTGGTGATGGGTTATGACAAGGCACAAACGACCCGCATTATGCAAAAGATCAAGAATGATCCGCTGATGAATATGTTTGTGAAAAAGTTCGATGTTAACCTTATACCTATCAACCACGTGGATTTGGGTGAAAATTTGGGGGCTTATTTGCACTAAGGAAGGCCAAAAATTTTTTCACCTGCCGCGTTTCGTTATTTTTGCACCCGACCAGATACGTTAAAGGCTAGCCCAGTCATGGTTCCGTAGTACAATGGATAGTATTTCAGATTCCGATTCTGAAGATGCAGGTTCGATTCCTGCCGGGACTACTAAAAACAGAGCGAGTGTGAGAGCGAGAGCGATCGAACTCGCTCTGTTTTTTTCTTCACTCTCACCCTCACGCTCACACTTAATCACCGTTATCTGCCATTAAACCAACCACACCATTATGTTCGATTTTGAAAAGCTCGACGTCTACAAAAAAGCAAAGGCCTTTAATTCCGGTATAAGGGCTTTTATCAAGGACACCAAACTGGACAATACTACAAGAGACCAGCTCAGAAGGGCATCCTTCAGCATTGTTTTGAACTTAGCAGAAGGATCCGGAAGGTTTTCTTATCCAGATCGGAAAAACTTCTATATCATTTCCAGAAGTTCCGTTTTTGAATGTGTTGCCATTATGGATGTTCTG
>DASUTP010000119.1:0-6368 GCA_036374515.1 Chryseolinea sp.
TACCCCATTGGGAGAGGTAAGCACATTCGCGGGTAACGTGATAGGCAGTGCCGACGGTATTGGAATGTCGGCGCAGTTTATGAACCCAAGCGGAATAGCGATTGACAAAGATGATAATCTATACGTTGCGGACCAGTTTAATCACCGTATTCGAAAAGTTACGCAGGCAGGGATCGTGACAACATTGGCGGGTAGTACGCAGGGTTCTGCCGATGGCGCCGGTACGGGAGCTCAGTTTTTCCGTCCCGTCGGGGTTGTCGTCGATGCCAAAGGCAATGTGTTTGTCGCTGATCTGTTCAACCACAAGATCAGGAGGATTACGCCTTCGGGCGTCGTGACTACGATTGCCGGAAGTACCTATGGTTTTGCGGACGGAAACACGAGCGCTGCTAAGTTCGCCTTTCCGGGTGGCCTTGCCTTGGACAAGGAAGGCAATCTGTATGTTGCTGATACTGAAAATCACCGTATACGAAAAATCACACCGACAGGAATTGTCACGACGTTTGCTGGAACAGGCACGAGCGGAACAAACGATGGCGTTGCCGATGTGGCGCAGTTCTCTGCACCACGTGAAGTTGATATCGATGCTGCAGGAAACATCTACGTCGTTGACGCGGGAAGTCACAGAATTCGCAGAATGAACTGAAGTGCAGAAGGAGATGGTTGAGGTTTGTTGAAGTTAAAACACTCATTCTAAAAAAAGAACTGTTTCAAAATGGATGTTTCAAAATGAAACGAACTTGAGTCAGAGGATGTCGAACGATGGTTGTAAAAAAAAGATCGAAGAAAAAATGACCGGTAACAATTTATCATTACATTCATCAATTCGTTGGGTACTGTATTGCATTTCGCGAACATCACTGAAAAGGGTTATTGACTGCAAAAGTCATTCTGATGTTTTTTGCATTACAAAGTGTGACCGTCACCCTTTCAAATTCCAAATTCTCATAACTCAAGTGTATGCAATCCAAAAGTATGTTTAAGACATTCTTGCTGACAATGGTTATTGTCGTCGCCTTCATGGCATCCTGGGAACTTTATGTTCGTGGTCGGGGATTCTCGCCGACGTATAATGACGACAAGGTTTTGTGGGCGAACAAGCGAAAGGAAGTTTACCAGGATAATGCTACAGTCTTTATTGGGCCGTCGCGAATTAAATTTGACTTGGACATACCACTATGGAAACACCTTACGGGAGAAAATGCTATTCAACTCGCCATGGTAGGAACGTCACCGAGACCAATATTGCGGGACCTGGCCAACGACGAAAATTTTAAAGGCAAACTCGTCGTAGATATTATGGAGACGGCTGTTTTCTCGCCGGCGACGTTCATCACCGAAAAATCCGCTCGGGAAGCGTTGGCATATTATAAAGGTGAAACTCCTTCACAACGTACAAGCGCGGAACTTGGCTTTAAGCTCGAGTCGAGTGTGGCCTTTCTTGAAGAAGGCAAGTTCGGGCTTCTGAATTTGCTTAACGATCTTCAGCTCCCCAGCAGGCCAGGTATTTTCATGTTCCCCAGTATGCCTCATGAATTTGCAGTTTCAACTTTCGATCGGCAAACCCTGATGACGCCGATGTTCCTGTCGAGTCCGGAGCTTATCAAAAGACAAACTGATTGCTGGGTGCGACTCGGTGCATTAAATAAATCTCCCGGTATTAAGGGAGACACATTACTGACGGTGTTTAAAGAAATAAAAGACGCGGTGGATAAAATTCGTGCCCGCGGGGGAAAAGTCGTTTTCGTTCGGATGCCCTGCTCCGGAGCCTATTTGGAATCGGAAACGGTGGCTTATCCCAGAGACCAGTATTGGGAGCCATTGTTAAAATATACTGAAACACCCGGTATACATTATAGCGATTATGCCGCTATTGCAAATTTTACTTGTCCTGAGTGGTCGCACCTCCATCCAAGAGATGTAGTCACTTTCACGAATGAGCTAGTGAGAATTTTGCGCGATGAAAAGGGTTGGGACTTCGCCCCTAAAACCACAGCGTTTAGCAAATGATAACGCCAAAGACCATTGGAATCCGGCTACAAGACCGACCTAATCACCTAAAAAGGTTATTGACTACATCAGATAATGTATTGTGTTTTGCACTGTTCATTCGACAAAGACGCGCAGTTGTTAGTTATTCATCACCTTAAAAATATGATGTTATGGAAACGAGGTATTTAGTCCAAACGTCTATCCTTACCCTGGCGCTGGTCATAGCGACTATCGTGTCGTTGGAAATGTATTGGCGAGTTCGCGGCTTCACACCAACTTACAACGACGACAAAGTGTTATGGTCAACGACACGAAAACAAGTTTACAAACCTGCGGACGAGGCAACTGTTTTTATAGGCGGGTCGCGCATTAAGTTTGATCTCGACGTACCTACTTGGGAAAAACTGACCGGAGAAAAAGCAATTCAACTTGCAATCGTGGGGACTCCGGGACGCCTCATACTCCGTGATCTTGCCAACGATAAAAATTTTAAGGGAAAATTAATAATAGATGTCGCCGAGGCACAATTTTTTTCATTTCCGGATTCAGCACGAAGAGACCGGTTGGCCCGAGAGGCTTTAGCATATCATTATGATGAAACCCCGGCGCAAAAGGCTAGTGCCTACATCAATTATTTCCTGGAATCACGTCTGGTTTTTTTGGAAGAAGGAAAATATGGTTTGACCTCTTTATTGAATGATCTGAAACTCACCAACCGGCCAGGAGTTAATGTAAGTCCTGGTGTTTTTACTCCCAAAGAATTCGGCGTTGTAGATTTTAACAGGCAAACTTCGATAACACCGATGTTTTTAGCCAATCCCAAATTGCAACAGAGGCAAAAGGAATTTTGGACTAGAGGCATAAAAATGGCCTCACCTATTAAGGGTGATACGTTGCATATCTTTTTAGAACAAACGAAAAAGGCGATTGAAAAAATAAGAGCTCGTGGGGGCACAATAGTATTTGTTCGTCCTCCATCCGATGGACCCTATATTGAAATGGAGAATCGCCTATACCCACGTCAAAAGTATTGGGATTATTTATTGGAATACACAAACATACCAGGTATTCACTACGCTGATTATCCGGGTACTGCAAATTTGATTTGCGCCGAATGGTCGCACCTAAGCCGTCAAGATGCAGCGATTTATACAAGCCAACTCGTTAAAATCCTTGAAGAAGAAAAAGGTTGGACATTTCCTAAAAAATCAAAGTCAACAACACAAATCATTAACCGTTAAAACCAAATTTTTATGGTCTTTAATTCGTACACCTTCATCGCATTTTTTATAATCATATTGATTTTACACAATCTTCCTTTCTCTTGGAAGGTAAAGAAGATCAATCTATTGCTTGCGAGTTATATTTTTTATGCTGCATGGAATCCACCCTTCATTATTCTGCTGTGGATTTCAACGCTGATAGATTACTTCGTTGGCCTGAAGCTTTACGACGAGCAAAATCCTGCGAAAAGAAAGTGGCTGTTGGCTGCAAGTCTCGTGGGTAATCTCGGAATGCTGGGATATTTCAAATATGGCGGCTTTATGCTGGAGAACTTTGTTGCACTCACCTCAGCCTTAGGAATTCAGTTTCATCCCGCAGAACCTAACATCATTCTGCCGGTGGGCATCTCGTTTTATACTTTTCAAACCCTATCGTATACGTTGGACATGTATAGAAAGACTAGCCCCCCTGAAAAATCCTTGCTGGACTTTTCTTTGTTTGTGACGTTCCTACCGCAGTTGGTGGCGGGTCCTATTGTGCGTCCCGGCGAACTCATTCCGCAATTCAAGCAACCACACGTCGCTACCCGGGAACAATTGATGAAAGGGCTTTTCCTGCTCTCTCTAGGTTTATTTATGAAAAGTGTTTTAGCGGATACTTTGTTAGCAGCATCTGCCGATACGGTCTTTGGCGCACCAATGCCCCTGCTGGCCCTCGATGCATGGCTGGGTGTGCTGGCGTTTTCAGGTCAAATCTTTTTTGACTTCGCAGGGTATTCAACTTGTGCCATCGGCATCGGCTATTGCCTTGGTTTTTCCCTCACGGAGAATTTTAAGTATCCCTACGCCGCCATTGGATTTTCTGATTTTTGGAGGAGATGGCATATAACATTGTCGACGTGGCTTCGCGATTATCTGTACATACCACTCGGTGGAAATAGAAAAGGCGAATTCCGCACCTATGTTAATCTTATGGTGACCATGCTATTGGGTGGTCTCTGGCATGGTGCGTCATGGACATTTGTAGTATGGGGTGCCCTCCATGGATCATACCTGTGCGTTGAAAAATTAATTCGCGAAAAAATTGTCAGCAAACCTAAACCACCAGAACAGGCTATAGAAGCTCCCGTTATTGTGCAGGCATCGATAATACCAGTTTCGAAAAGCAGTTCATTCAATAACTTCTTGCTTGCGCTCTTTACGTTCTTCCTGGTGAATGTGACCTGGGTTTTTTTCAGGGCTGAAGATTTTCCAACAGCCTGGCGGTTGCTGTCGTCAATGTTTGGCCAGGCTTCCAATGGTATCGCGATCCTGGCAACAATCGACATGATAAAGGTTACAGTCATTGTTGTTTGTATGGTGATCGCGCATTGGTTTATGCGGAACACCAGCGTGATGGAAGTGGCGCGCAACATGAAATGGTGGGCCGTGTCCATTGTTTGGTCGCTGATGATCATCGCATTGATTGTGAGCCAAAAGAGCAGCGATTCATTTATCTATTTCCAGTTCTAAAAATATTCTTCCGTCCGGCAATTTTGTTTTCCGAAACGGCAGCCTTTTGTCCGGAAAAACTTAAACCTGCGGTCACTTCTGACATGGTGTATGTTTCACTATGAATCAGTTGACTAATTTTGGGTCTTCGTACGGAGGAATGAATAACTTTCTACATTGAAATTCCTCTTCAAGGAATCTTAACCTGCTTTATTAGAAGCGACATTTTGATTTTGATAGGAGCCCAAGTCCATCTGAACGTATGTCTCGTATAAGAAGGCTTTTTGTAAGTTTTTAAAGCATTTGACAAAAAAATGCAAGGAAATCTTTTGCCTGAGTCGGTACTAAAGGCAAACCCCTTCCGACGCAAAGTGTGTTGTGCGTTTGTTTTACCACCTCTCCAAGGACTATTTGTTTTCACGGTGAAAACCGGTGAATGATCGTCGTTGAATTGTGCTGGAATCTGATGGAATTTTTTCAAAAGGGAATTGAATTCTTATGGAATGCGCGCAACACAAAGAAGAATTATTTTTCAGACTCCGACGGCTTCTGTTTTTGCTTACCGGGTTTTTTCTACCAGGTATCCTGCTTTCGCAGGAAATTCGTTTTGATCATCTCTCCGTGAAGCAGGGCCTGTCGCAGGGCAACGTTTGGGATGTGTATCAGGATAAGTTTGGCTTTATATGGATCGCTACCGAAGATGGTGTCAATGTTTACGATGGCTATAATTTTACCGTGTATAGAAATAATCCAGCAGATTCATTCAGCATCAGCAACAATAATATCGACCACATTGTAGGAGACAAAGACGGAAATCTTTGGATTGCAACGCAACACGGACTCAATTTCTACAACAGGAAGCTCAACCGGTTTGAACGCCACATGCATGATCCCAAAAATCCCGCGACGCTCAGCAACGATGATGTTGGTGAAATTTATTTCGATAACAAAAATCGTCTTTGGGTAGGAACGAACAATGGTCTGAATCTTTACAACAGCAAGACAAAGAGCTGGAAGCATTACCTCAATGATCCGTCGGATCCTGGAACCCTGTCCGACAATGTCGTCGACGTCATCATGCAGGACGCTGACAACAGATTGTGGATCGGTACCGGCAGCGGAGGTATATGCCTGCTTAATGCCGACAGCACTTCATTCGAACGCATACAACATGATCCGGCAAATAGCAATAGTCTGAGCAGTAACAAAGTGGTTTGTATTTATGAGGATTCGAACCGCAATGTCTGGATCGGGACGTTTGATGGAGGACTCAATAAGATGGATCGTCAGAAAAAAACGTTTACACATTACAGGCACGATCCGGCGGATGAAACCACCATCGGTGCAAATTACGTTTACGACATATCGCAAAACAAAGCCGGCGAACTTTGGCTTGCAACGGATGGGGCACTGAATTTATTTAATCCGGCGGATGGGACGTCCAAACGATACGTTCAAGCCCAGGGTAACGACAATACGATAAGCAGCAATATCGTTACCAGCGTATTTTTCGACCAGCAGGATCGCATGTGGATATCAACCAGGTTCGGCGGTGTAAACGTTTACGACAGGGGTAAATATGGTTTCAAACATTTTAAATACAGCGCTTACGAAAAATATACGGTAAACCACAATAATATCACTGCCTTTGCGGAAGACGTC
>DASUTP010000120.1:0-5037 GCA_036374515.1 Chryseolinea sp.
GCGAACTCTGGTTGTTCAAATAAATCGCAAGGTGTGAGCTTGAGATAGCTGACTGCACATTCATTTTCTACAAATATGAAATAGCTCTCAAGCTCTGACTGGGGAGCGGTAGTGGTGATAAACACTTCCCAATGGTCAACCTCGCCAGATGGTTTTTGTATCAGAATTACTTTTGACGTTCCGAGTGCTGCGATGTCCTGGACAATAAATACCAAGGGATGATTTCCGTCTTCAGTTATACTAATCGTTGGAGAAATCCGCAGCAGAAATGTGGCAATTTCATCCTTCTGTGTCAGTGTCGTTGATAGGTCTGCAGATTGCGCGGCGAAATCGCTCTCTACATCCTTCAAGAAATTAACTGCGATCCTGAGATGATCCTTTAATTCCTCTGCATTGTTAATGCTGTTAACATCATTTTCTTTCAGCAAGTCGCGAACTTTGTCAAATGCATGCAGCGTAATGCTGATGAGGCCATCGGATATTTGTATTTTTCCTTGCCGCACAAGGTCGTACAGGGTCTCCAAATGATGGGCCAGTTCACCAATAGTTTCGAACCCGAACATGTTCGCTCCACCCTTAATAGTGTGCATCGTTCGGAATACCTGCTCCAGGGGTGCCGTGGCGGAGGGGTTCGACTCGAGCTGCATAAGACCTTCGTCTAGCTCGTTGAGCAGGTCTAGAGCGTCTTCTGCAAATCGTTTTTGGTTGCTATCCATTAAGCATTGCATTTTCGATTTGCGCAAAGAATGTCTCCGATCTATATGGCTTTTTTATCCATGCGCTCAATCCTGCTTCTTTAGCACTTCTCATCTTTTCGGGGTTTGATTCCGTAGTGAGAAATATCACGGGCACTTTAGTGACTAAAGGATTTTCTTTTATTTTTTTTAGCAATTCGAAGCCGGTGCAGTCCGGCATGTTATAATCAGTAAGAACCAAGTTTACGACACTGGCCTTTTCGGTTAATACCTGATAGGCTTCATTGCCGTTGGCAGCACCCAACGTTTCGTACCCTTTGCGCTGAAGCGTTTCGCAAACAAAGTCACGTATACTTGTAAAGTCATCAACAACTAAAATGGTTCTTTTCATGATTTTCTAAGTTCGGTTATGGCTAACCTTATGCAGGTTTATGAATTGTGCTATTTTATTTAAGAAGGCGAAAGGAAATCCCGGTGCTTATAAAGGAGTCAGGCGCAATTTCATTCAGTCCAAACCCTGCCGATATGTCCCACTGAACAACCGGCGTGATTTTAAATGTTAAGCCCCCGTCAATTCTGTGATCGGCTTCGCTATCTTCCGGAAAGAAGCTATACATTTCAATATACGCACCAAGCCGGTCAGTAATCAGGTAGCCCAAGGATAGTGTGTATAGGAAGGTTGCATCGGGCGTTTCTCCATTCCATTCGGCACCCAAATTGTAACTGAGGGAGAATTGTTCGCTTAATGTGTGCGCGAAAGTAAAACGAAAGTCGGCAGCAGTGTAATCGCGTGCAAATTCAGATGATCCTGATTTGAGGTTTATGTGTCCGATAAAAGCTGCTTGTGGCCAAAACTTATGTTCGTCGGCGATCTTAATCTTTACGCCCAATGCCAGGGGACTTGCGCCTGCGGCGTTGACCACCTTCGCCTCGTTTAGCTCGACACGCTGTCCTAAGTATTCTGAAATCACCCGCAATTCAAAGTTTTTATTAATCCCATATTTGATAAGGGCAGTAGCATAGGTGTAATTGGTAACCTTAACATCTTCAATTTTGTCATTCTCAATAGATGTCCCTAATTCTACCTGTAGCCCGCCAGTGGGAACAAGTGATGGTGCTTCAGTTTGATCGGGCCGGTCTGTAACGATCTCGGGTTTTGACGTTTGAGCAATAATTCGACTTCCTAAACCAAGGAAAATGAAAACCAGTATAGTTTTTTTCATTCATTAAAATTTGATAAACAAATTTCCATGCTTCTGGCTTAGGGTTATAGCGCTAATGATTATCTGGCAGGATAAATTGATTAGATGTAACGACTAAATAGGTATTCGTACTTCAAGCCTTTGCTTATCCTCAGCGATAAAGACTGATTCAATTGTTGTATTTAGCTGGTTGGCTAATTTCTTTGCGCCATAGAAATGGACCATCTGTGGATATTTAACGAGATCGGTGTAAGAAAACGACGAATTTCTCGTTGCGATCAGTAGTTCATCCGTTAGTTTGAAGCCCACGGTGATTACCGTAATCCGTAATTGCTTTTCAGATCGCGTAAGTTTAAAGTTAATTTGGCTGGGAATGGTCTTGATAGGCAGCGATAACGTGTGCAAAAGAAGATTGTCAAGTAGTTCGGAAATAACGTCTTCCCTGACTGCGGAAAGCGTTCCCTTTGGCGACGAAAAGTTGAATTCCAGAAAATCCACAAAAGCATTTTTCTCGATAATCCGTCGCAACCTGGTTTCTATGGAGTGAAAGATTATTTCATCGTTGCCATTTGGCTGTTCCTTACAGTATTGGGCCATGTAGGCCAGCTGAAACAACCTTTCGTCGAGTACGTTCGCGTGAGAATCTACCAACTGGATAAGCCTGTCTAACTCGTCATTATTTTCCCGGATCTTGATCAGATCAATCAAACCTTTGATCGTAGCAAGTGGGCCGCGAAGATCGTGAGCCGCGCGATAAATGAATTTGTCTATTTCGGCTTTGCTGTTTTCAGCATTCTCCGGCGCCAATGCCACCTGAGTCTTTCGAACAATAAGAATTATCTTGTTGTTGATGTCGCTGATAAGGCCAAGGTAGAATCCGGAGATGCACACGACAATTTTTGCACGCGCTTTGGTTAATAGTACATACCTCTTTTCTCCTGAGAATCCGGTGGCGAGATCCTTCTGAAGCGATTCGATAAGACCTTTGTCTTCAACTAGACAGTTGATATCTTTTTCGGACAGGTCTTGCCTTTGATAACCCAGCAGGTCAAGCACATTTTGATTGATGCCTTTAATAATAAAGCGATTGTCCAACACAATGGAATCCATCAAGATTCCTGGCAACATCTCCTGAATGTTGTCTACGCCAATTAAAAACGGAGCACCACTGGCCATTTGTCTGCGAGTTGGTGCAATCTTAGCAATTCCTTTTGTATGCATACATACCAAATGAGCAGGTGGGATGAATTCCTGAGTACTCGGAATAAACACCGATACTTCCAGCATTCTCAAGGCTCATGCGAATATTCAGAACGCACCTTTTTTTATAGAATAAATGAATTCGTTGATCCAATGTGCTTTTTCAAAAGCCAAAGAATCGGAATTGTCCTATATTTAAATGTTTGAACGACATTTTAGATCACTATGAATGAGCGACAATTATTTATAAAGATGGCGCTGGATGCGTGGAATATTCAGATCGACAGAACCAGTAAATTGTTCACTTCCCTTCCGGATGACCAGCTACAACAAGAAGTAGCTCCCGGGAGGAATACCGGAGTGTATTTATTAGGGCACCTTACCGCTGTTCACGATGCGCTGTTCCCATTGTTGGGTTTAGGGGAGAGATATTATGCGGAGTTGGATGAGGTTTTTGTTAAGAACCCGGACAAGGCTTCGCTGGAAAAGCCTCCTACAAAAGATCTTCGCCGCTACTGGGCCGACGTCAACGGCAAACTGGACAATCATTTTAGTTCCTTTACAGCAGATCAGTGGTTCCAAAAGCATGCAGCGATTTCGGAAGAGGATTTTATAAAAGAACCGCATCGTAACAAGCTAAACGTGGTGCTCAACCGGACAGCTCATCTAGCCAATCATTTGGGACAATTGACATTTTTGAAAAAATGAGCTGCTAGAAGATTTCGTACGCGATGGGCTTGTACGAAAAATTGTTGGATAGCCCCGCCGAGCAGGCGGTCAGGCCTACAATTAGGTCCATTTTTGATTCAAGGATAACAAAATCCCCTGCTTTACTTTTTGGAGGAAGAACAGCCAGCTTGCCCGTTGCACCATCAACGGTTACATGCATAAATATATTGAAGCAGGTGGGAATTGCGTCGGGGTGGATCCCGAACTTACTCAGCGCTTCTTTGAGATTGCCGAAACAACCGTGATGGGGGTGGCTGTGTCCGTAGGTCTTGCTAAACATTTCCGCGCTGCAAGGCGCCAATAAAAAATCATGACGCCCGACAGTATCTTCCAGCATTTCAAACATTACATTGCTTCGATTGGAGTAAAATGAATTTCCTTTTGTAAGAAATAATGTTTCTTCATAGTCCAGGGTTCTTCCCGACGAAAGATATTCGGTTATTTCCTCACTGCTAAAACAAATCAGGTCAGACACCTGTTCGCCTTCAAGGTCAATTACTTTTAACTTTTTTCCTTTCCCTAAAATAAATCCTGCCCCTGAACGGGGCGGGATTACGAAGCGGTCGAGCATAGCGTTAATTCGTTAAGGGACATTTCCAGTCCGGGCCATAGTGGATACCGCTGTATTGATATACCTCCGATGCAGCTCCGTAATCAGCCAGCATCGGGTTCACCGATCCTGAAAATACAATATCTCTTTTTCTGACAACTTCTTTCATTTTGTCGAACCTATTTGCGCTGCGCAGTTTTTCGAATTCTGCATGTGGGTTGAAAATGATCGCAGGGTACTTGAATCGCCGCGCCTTCCTGCTGCTGCCTGGATTGAGTCCTAAAATAAAAAATGCTTCTTCCTTCAGACTAAAACTATATTGTGATGATGCCGGCGAGGAATCAACGCGCCGGTCATGGGTGTAATTTTCTTTATCCAGTGATGCAAGGGATTTTAGCCTTTGCCACAGGAATGCATCGAAGTGTGTCTCGTCCATTGCGACAGGGTCCCTGAAAATCACAGCGGCGCTGTGATATGGCGCCTCAGACGTCCGGTAGGAATCGACAAAATTATATAGGAACTTCAGTATTGTGTTATCGGTGGCGGGGCACGTCATGTGCGGCGCAATCATGCATTGAATTTGACTTCTTGAAAGGGCTGCCTTTGCTGCTACGCACGGAAAATCTCTTTGATGTAAAAATGCTAAATACTCATTGACAAT
>DASUTP010000121.1:0-3448 GCA_036374515.1 Chryseolinea sp.
TCCCAAACATTAGCCTGCGACAGACCTTGCCTCGTTGAAAGGTGGTGAAATTCAAGATCCTGAGCGTAGACAGCCCCTGAAAAAAAAATGAGGATAAGAAATGCGATCTTAAAACGGATAGCTTGTAATTTTTTTTTAAGCCGACGCATTGAAGTTGTGAAACTAAGTTGGGTTATCCATTAAAAATTCTGTTACGTTCCCATCCGTAATTAACCCCAGCTGGTTCAGTGTCAAAAAATTCTCTAAGAACCACATGAAACCACAAAAAACGACAAAAGTAACGCACCAATTCAAACCAAGATTACCATGATTTTTACTTTAATGGGCTTCAATTACCAGTGCAATATCGCCCATGTAAGGTCTGCACCCTTATCGGCCGTGTGCCCCTTTTGATGATCTCCTTCGCCAGGGTGAAAGGCTTTTGTAAGACTCTTACAGCTTATCTATAAATTTTACCAGCAAATCGAAGTAATCCTGATAGTCGGTCAAGGGAAGCGTGTCGGCCCGATCATAAATATCATGATAAGCTTGAATGCCCCCCAGCGTATAAATAAAAAAGCAGGGAACGCCTTTGGAATGGAACATACAATGGTCGCTGTTGCAGGCTTCCCCCCTAATCTTTATCTGCTTCAGAAGTTTATCACGCTCGTTTAATTGCGTGAGCAAGTCAAACTTCTTTTGGTAGATCTTGCCATTTACCACCTGGATGCCATCATCACCGGTTCCCGCCAAATCGAAATTGAGCAGGAATTTGATTTTTGCCAGGGGGAACAGGGGATGTTCCGTAAAGTATGCGGATCCGACGAGGCCGATCTCTTCGGCAGCAAACGCTATGAAGACAACGGTGTAACGGGGTTTGTTCGTGGAAAAATGTTTCACAAAATTCATTAACAAGGACACACCGCTTGCATTATCATTTGCGCCGGGAAACATCGTTTCAGCTCCCATCATCCCCAGGTGATCATAATGGGCAGTCAGAACGAGCAATGAATCTTTATTTGTCCCCTCTATATAACCAATCACATTTTGGGATTGGTAGTTTTTCAAGAATTTGTTTTCTGCAGAAACCTCAATTGATGTGACAGGCTCGGAAACGGACGACGCGCTGATGGTGAAACTCGGTTTAGAAAACAGTTCAGTAGATCCACTCCAGGTGAGTTTTTCGCCCGTCATTACCAAAGTTCCCTTCGCAGGATTGTCGTCATTGTACTTCAGGAAGGAAATGACTTCATTGATGCGTTTTAGCTGGTCGGCGTTATACTTTGCCTTGTCAAATGAATTGACGACAATAAATTTGGTGGGAGCACCTTTGATTTTTTTGATCCACTCATCATTGCTTAAAAGATCTTCAACCGTTAAATGTTGTGTTGAGAACTTCCCCGAAACACCTGCTGACCCCGGCTCGATCAAAAAGTCTTCACCAGGTTTCAACGCCTTTCCATTTAGTGAAAGCATCATTTTACCTGGAAAACTATTTACAGGCGTCGTGAAAGTCTGAAAATATGTTTTCGCGAATTTTTTCAGCCCTGCTTTTGCAAATTCGGCAGCCAGATAATTTGCTGCGTTCCGATCACCATTTGCGACATATCCCCGGCCTTTCATAAAGTTTCCCGACAGTGTGTCAATCACTTCCCGGGCGTACGAAACCTGTTGTGCGTTACTGTTATGATTGAGGATCAGAAAAAGTGCGGTCAGCACAAGGGCAAAACGTGTATTGGACATAGTTCTAAATATGGATTCAAAAATTGAAAATAGTATAGTACCTTGAGTTGACAAAAAGTAACCGCATTTTATGGAGGCATCTGAGGTCTGGCTTCGTGGTCCTATACCCAATATACCACCGGTATTGCAACCCGTTGCTCATGCGCTGGTGCAATCCGGCGAAGAAGTTGAAAAACTTATGTTGGGATTTCCGGAGGAAAAATTATGGACCCGGCCGGCAGATGTTGCTTCCGTCGGATTTCACCTGCAACACTTTGTCGGTGTGCTTGATCGTCTTTTCACCTATGCGCGCGGGCAATCACTAACAGAAAAGCAAATGGAGTATCTTAAATCTGAAGGCAATGCGGGCGATCCCGCATTGACGGTTGGAGAAATGGTGAACAGGTTTAAAGATCAGATAAAAATAGCGCTCAGACAATTGGAAACCACCTCCGAAGAATCGTTGTTTCAACCGGTCGGTGTCGGTCGCAGAAAACTTCCTTCGACGGTACTCGGCTTACTGTTTCACGCGGCTGAACATACACAACGTCATACGGGGCAGCTGCTGGTAACGGTAAGGATATTGACGGCATAACGTTCATGTAAAGGTCGACATGACAAAAAAGCTAGCTACACAACTGCAAACAAAAAAGCCGTCCGGTAATCACCGGACGGCTTTCTAATATCAAACAATCCCACTAATAGCCAGGGTTTTGCTCCAACGTTGGAGCGCCTTTTACCTGACTGTTCAAAATCTCCTGCAAGGGTATTGGGAAGTATTCATGCTTTCCCGCAACAAATTGAACATTGTTCAAGTATGACCGTTTTGTTCCCTCAACGGCATAATAGGCGTTGAGTGTTTCCGCAGCGATGCCCCACCGTACCAAATCAAAACGCCGGTGGCCCTCCATTGCAAATTCCAAACGCTGCTCAAATTGAACTGCTTTTCTCGCCAAATCCTGATCAGTCCATGCGGTCGTGTATTGATTGATCAGATAATTTGCCGACGGCGTACCGTCCGGGTTCTTGACAAATCCATCTGGATTGGCAGCCCGCGCCCTTATCTGATTTACATATCCGCGAGCAGCTTCGAGGCTGCCTATTTCAACTTCAATTTCCGCCAACCAAAGCAGCACGTGTGAGTAGCGTATCATCCGGTAGTTGTTTGCATTCAAGCGGGGGTTACCGGCAAATGTGTTGGTTCCGACGTCGGAACGATACATGACATGCTTCTTCGGCGAATATGGTCCTCCATAGGCCTGATCGCGCACGTAGGTTTTGCCGGGATGGACACCCCAGTCGAGGAATGGGATGCCTCGGCGGCCTACAGTCCAATCCAGGCGGGGATCAACGGATCCCGTATACGGCACGAATGGCGCGGTAGCTTCAATACCCTGATCGCTTTTTACGTCTGAAGCATTAAAATCATCAAGCATCGGCAAACCATTGGCATCGGTTTTAAACGCGTTGACAAGATTTTGCGATGGCTGGAAGAATCCACAGCAAGTAGTGACGCCGCCGCCGCCATAAGGATAGTTTAACGTAGAGCCTATATTACCATTTTCACCGCCGGCAGCCCCGTCGTTAACAGAGTACTGTATTTCAAAAATAGACTCCGCATTGTTGTTGCTTACCGCTTTAAAGTTATCGTGGTATCTGTCTACCAGCTTAAACTGGGTGCTGTTGACAATTTCCTCCAAAAGAGTCTTCGCAGGATCGTATTTCTTTTGAAATAGATACGCTTTCG
>DASUTP010000122.1:0-6675 GCA_036374515.1 Chryseolinea sp.
GTCCCTTTGCTGGCAAAATCATAACTGGGCTCGTAGTCTGTGATTACAACGTCCATGTCTTCAATATATTCCGGTCCCTGCGGATAGCATCCCGCGAGCACAATTGCCAGTATAGCCAGAACGATAAGTAATTTACTTTTCTTCTCCATAATCATTAGTAATATTTATTCGTAGAAAGTGTCTCGGATTTTTTTTCGGAAGCTATTTATCAAATTCGCCAATCAGGGGAATGCCTTCCATTATTTCAGCGCGGATCTTGCTGAGAATATAATTTTCAAACTGGTAAAACTGCGCAGCTGCTTTCACGCCCGAGGCTTTCTTAATTTTGCCGTAGTAAGTGGAAATAAGCTTATCATTCTCACCTTGTAATTTCATTACATCTTTGATGATCTGATCGGTACTCGCATCGTCGAGGGTTGAATAACTTGACGCATACCGATTGAGCAGGTCGATGCGCTTTTTGCCCAAATCTTTGCGCTTCCCTTCATATTCATCGTATGCTACCCAAAAGGCGTCTTTTTGTGCGCCTTCAAGCTTGATAAATTCCGCAGCCATGGCCTTCTTCTCCATGCCGAACACAGATTGCACCAGGTCAACTTCTTCTTTATTGCTTTGCGAAAAAGCAACGAAGGCAAAAGCAACCATTAAGGTCGAGAGTAGAGTTTTTTTCATATTTTTTTCTTAACGTTTTGAGACCGTGGATGTTGAATAAAATTGACAACACCTTCACAATCTTCTATATGAGTAAAACTAAACCCGCCTACGGTTAAATTTTAAACGGCATCGTCTACGATGGGATTTCGAGATCGGTCAGGTCGGAGTGATTTACTATCGCCGATTCATCCAGGATGGCTTTGACATCTGTAATCAGGTTGTGCAAGAACGTATAATTAAGATTTTGGAAACTGACTCTCGTGTAGAACACGTCGCGCACGATCATATAATAACGAATACCCAACTCCGTGTCGACGGGAAGGTTGAAATATTCGCACCATAGTGCGCGAATGGCGGCATTTACTTTCTCATCAGCCATTTCGCTGGCGGCATAGAGAAAATTATTGTTGGGATTTCGCACGAGCTGCACCTGAAACATGACTGTTGCGGCGTGGTTGATCAGGTGAAACAGGTAGCCGGGATCGAGGGTTGTGATCTCCGTCAGCCCCTCCACGAAAACGTTTACTTTTTTCTTATGCAGGTTCAGCAGTTGAGCACAGAAGCCTTCAAGGTCGCCAAAGTAATGATAAAAGCCGGACTTATTCAGCTGTAGTATCCGCGCCAGCCTTTCAACCTGAAGACCATCCAACCCTTCATGCGCGAAAAGCTCGTAACCCGCCTCGGTCCAAGCAGATAAATTTCTATTTTTTTCCATAGAGAGGTTTTTTGAAATATTGATCCCACCGTTATCAACAATATCAATCACAAAGATTTCAACAAGCGATGGTCTGCTTTTACATGCCCGGCCTCCATCATTTGTTGCATGACCGCCTTCGCTTCCATCATCGATTTGTGAAGGAACGGATACTCTAGATGTTTCACGCTGATTCGCGCATATAGCATATCGCGTACTAACTTGAAGTACCGCATTGCCAAGGACGGGTTATCATGGATCCCAAGGTAATGGGTCCAATGATCGCACAAAAGAAAATTTTCCTCCTGATCGATCTTTTCGGCAGTTGCAGAAAATAATGGATTGCCTTGATGTCGTAACAGTTGAAGATGAACCATTACCTCCTTCTTATGCTTGACACAGACCATTAGATAGTCAGGGTCAATGGATTTTACCGTTGCAACATCTGCTAAAAAAAGTTTTGCTTTTTCTTTGTGCAGGCTGATGAGTTCATCACAAAAGCCGTCGACATCACCAAAATAATGGTAGAATCCAGATTTGTTAAGATTGAGCATCCTGGCAAGACGCTCAACTTGAATACCAGCCATACCTTCTTCTGCAAAAATAGTATAGCCGGCTTCAGTCCAGGCAGAAGAATTTTTGCCCTTTTCCATAATTCAATGAATAGCGTTATGAAGGTATTACTTTTTCGCACAATTAAACATTACCGTCTAATTAATTTTATGATTTCGATTGAAATGTCTAATAACGCATTCTGTTTTTATCTTCGTAGGTAAGTCAGGCAACAATTAATTAACAATTAATTTAAGTGTATAGACAACATTAATTGCAAAGCTTGGAGTGCCAAGTATTGCTGCTGATTTTTTTTAAGTCCACGATGGAAAAATCTTCTGCAAATCGAGGAATTATTTCCTTGAAAAGTCGACAGCCCTTCCCGGCTAATTGTTATACAATCTTAATTACCGTCTACCTTCGATTTTTTCCCAGCTCCTACTGGAATTCCAATCGCGAAATACAGCGATCGATTATACTGGTCCGTTGTAACGTCATCGATTGTAATATCCACTAACCCAACGTAATAGCGAATGGCCAGGTTCATACCATTGCCGTTCAACAAACGGTAACCGATCCCGGCGATTACCCCTGCATCCAGGGGATGATACCTGCCTTTTGTTTTCAGTTTGTAGGTAAGATCATCTTTCTTTTCTATCGTCGCCACAAATTCATCGGAGGTCGAATTGTTCATTAATCCAAACATAGGGCCTGCTTCCACAAAAAAATTATTCTTCATCTTATATTTCATCATAGCTGGAACGTTAAAATATCCCAACTTCCTGATGACACTTCCGCCGCTAAAAGCATTGTCCAGGTCAGGGTTACTAAGGGAATATACGGATACGTCATCTGACCCCATCGTAGACTTAACCATGACGCCGGTATGAAACATCCATGAAGGATTCTTTAACCGGAAGTCAAAGTAAAAGCCAAGATTAAAACCTGTCTTGCTACCTGAGGGATCGAGGCCATGTATATTAGAAAGGCTTAGTCCTCCGTCCAACCCGAACTCTATCTGCCCCGTGTTAAGCTTATCGCCAAGCAGAAGGGAAATCAATACCTGACCGTGTGCTGTTGTTTGAACCGCTCCTAGGAACAACAGGATGATAAGAGTTCTCATATGTTATATGTTTTAAAAGGCCTTAGCAGAGCGGTCCAAATTTACTACGAGAATTGACAAGACGTTAAGTTAAACCAACGACGTCTCGTCAATTGTAGCGCCATCGGTGCTCATCTTATTATTGACCTTCAATGTTTACAATTTGTCACTTACATAAAATTGCACGGTTTTCAGCATAAAAAAAATGTCCAGCAGCCCCACGGCATGCGGACATTTTAAGCTTCGTAGTTCAGGTTATTGCGTTAGTCTTTTGTTGCGTTTGTCACGGCGTTAAGCTTGGCATCGATTCTCTCCAGCAATCGGTCATATCAGTCTTTACGTTCAGGGCATCACTTTTTTTAACCGCAGGAAACAGGGAGTCACAAATACAAATGATGTTGTGACGTCGATTCATTCCAACTTGTTTAAATAATATGTATTTTGAATCCCGAGCATTATCCTTTCGAAAGCAGTTTCGCTAAGTACAAAATTTTTCTAGATCAAAATTTAGTAACTCGATAGCTATACGCCTGCTCTTTGTTTCAAGCTTTAAGCATCTCGCTTCGGTAAATTAATTTAGCTATTTAATTCGCCCGTAGATGCCGCGTGAAGCATATCTATTCTGGCGATGTCCCCCGCCGATATTTTTGAGAAGACACCAACCGGTCATCCACAACCTTATTTAGCACAGTTTCCGTTTCAAATGTGAGAGCATGAAGGTATTGATAGCTCAAGTTCTCAGAATTAATCCGGGCATAAAAAAAGTGAAGGATAATGTTCAAATATGAAAGCGCGACTGCAGAGTCTTCCGGTAGTTGAGTATCTTTTCGCCACAGCGGCAGCAGTTCAGTGTTGATAATTTTGCTCGCCTCATTGGCTTCTTCAGTGAGATAGGCCGTTTTAGATTTCAACAGCAACTGCGATTCGACGAGAAAAAAACCCTTATGCTTAATCATCAGAAGCAACAGATCGGGATCGAGTTTTTCACAAGCAGCTATTTCAACTGCAATAACCCGCGCCAACTCAACGTGATACTGAAGCAAGCTTTTCAGAAAAACCTTCATGCTACCAAAATAATGGTAGAATCCAGATTTATTAAGTTGAAGCGTTCTGGCAAGCCGTTCGACTTTTATACCTTCAATACCCTCCTTACCAAGGAGCTTATAGCCAGTTTTAATCCATGCCTCAATCTTTAATTTGCTCATAAGATAATCGAAGTAAAAAAATTAGCATCACAATTCATGGACGCCCGCGTTTAGCATTCTCACCCTGATATTGGGTATATTGAAATGTTCCGATTTCCGACCCAACCGCTATTGAAATCGAAACGTGCGTTGTCGCAGACAAGCCCTATCTGATCGATGGACGACGCCGTTTAGAAAACTACAGCGTTATGCAACTTATATTTGTATGGTTGCCACGGCGACAGTAGGCCAGCGCAAAATGTTTCAGGTTGTATTTGGGTGTGGAACCCGATCACGCTGGAAATGTCAGGCACGTAGAATTCTCTCCAAAATACCGGGTGACGTAAGAAGACTTATGGTAATCTGATTGAAGAAGGAGCTCTTGTTAAACTTGATAACCAAGCAACCCATGTTATCTTTCCAATGAATATGAAAATACAGGGAATACTGGTATCACTAATCAGCAAGGTTTCTGATCCTCCTTTCATGAAAGTTGCCATCTTTCTTTTCCTAATTCATAATCAGCTCCTGCTAGCACAGGAAACATCAGAAGTTCGAAAAAATACGATCAAGATCGACCTTACTTCGAATGTGCTTTTTCGAAATGCTTTTAATTTCTCTTACGAGCGAGTAACCAAGCCTCATCAAACCTTTGCTATTACCGCAGGGTACCAGCAATTTCCAAAGCTCACGTCAATAGGAAGCGGAATTGAGGCCACAAACGATTCGAAAAAAAGGACTGGATTAAAATTTGGCGGAGAATATAGGTTTTATTTAAAGAAGGAAAACAAGTTTCAGGCACCCCACGGAGTGTATATCGGCCCTTATATCAGCTACCTTTATTTCAACAATGAGCGCGACATCCAGGTAACGAACGAGGATGGCACTACTACCAACGCCTCCCTAAAAACAAACATCAACGTGCTCAACATCGGTTTTCAGGCAGGTTATCAATTTGTGATCAACGACCGTTGGAGCATTGACCTGGCTTTTATCGGTCCCAGCATTTCCCGGTATGGTGCAAAGTTCCGGTTGGAGGGAAACTTTACTGTGGATGAAGAGCACGAATATCAAAATGAGATCTTAAAAGCTTTAGTCGACAAGTTTCCCTTGTTGGATGACTTGATTAAGAACAAAGAGGTTGATTCCAAGGGCTCATTTGATACGTGGTCATACGGGTATCGTTACCAATTATTGATCGGCTATCGGTTTGGTCACAAAAAATAACGATGGATTTTGTATTCTATGGATTCAGTTTATAAACTCAATCCTCCGTGTTCCGCGATCATTTTTGCGTGTCTGAAAACGTGCGTCAGGTTTTATAGGTGAATCAAAAGTATTAGCTCATGGATTTGTGGTCCATCTTTTTTTTGCTCTTTATCGGGAGGAAGCTCCGTATCAAACTTTTTTAGAAATTTGGAAAAGACCACTTTAAATTTATAAAATTGAAAGCCTACACGATTAAAGTACTCGGAACCGTCCTCGTCATTTGTCTCGTGCATGTTGTTGCCTTGGCACAAGTCTATTCCGATAAGGTGGTCGGAAAGAAAAACGCAGAGCTCATCGATAGCATAAAAACCACGGAATATCCTTACTCGCTTCCAATATGGGGCAAAAAGGCGGCATCTATGGGATTTAACTTGCCATACTCCGCCGGGATCGGGATCAATTATTTGTGGCAGGAGTCAGACCTCCTGATCGACAACCTTCAGATCGGCTTCAACAACGGACCGCTATACAATCTTGATGAGATTGTCCGGTTTGACGGTGCTACCTCAACGGCGTCGGGTTTCAACATAAGGCCCGATATCTGGTTATTTCCTTTTCTAAACGTGTACGGAATCCTGGCAAAGGCGAGTCCATCGACATCTGTTGATTTTGGCATCTACGTGCCCGATGATGCCGGCAACTGGACCAATGTCATTTCGCTGAGTTCCGTTGCGGACTTTGACGCCAATACACTTGGTTTCGGGCTTACGCCAACCCTTGGTGTAGGCGGCGGGTGGATGGCCTTCGATGTGAATTTTACATGGAGTGACATCGCCGAGTTAGAGAAACCTGCTTTTGCAACAGTATTCGGTCCGCGTTTTGGCAAGTCATTCAAACTAAAAAAACCGGAAAGCAATGTGGCCCTTTGGGTGGGTGGCTTCAGACTAAAGCTGAACTCGGGAACCAGCGGCTCCCTCCAGTTGAATGAAATACTGGATCTCTCAGGTATTGAAACCAAGGTAGACAATGGTCTAGCCAAGGTAGAAAATACCCGCGTCCAGGTTGACACCTGGTGGACGGGCCTTACGCCTGTGGAGCAAAGGAATCCGGTGAACGTCGCCAAATACAACACGGCAAACCGCGCATTGGATGCGGCGGGAAATTTCTTGAATGGCCTAGATGGCGCCCTCAATGACGAAAATTATGCGACGGTACAATATTCGCTCGACAAGCGTCCGAAAGACATGTGGAATTTTATTGTCGGGGCGCAATATCAGCAT
>DASUTP010000123.1:0-3088 GCA_036374515.1 Chryseolinea sp.
ATGTTAAGAAACTCTTCCCTTTCGACATGCGGAACCATGCGGATCACTGCGTACTCAAATAAGTGATTGCCTTGCATCTTGTGCTTCTTTTAGGAAAAGATCTGAATTTTTTACGCGCGATTCCAGCAATTGAATGTATGCCTCCCGGTTTGCCGCCGCGTCTTTGAAATGACCGTCGCCGTTTAACCATTCATCCGGAATCAGTGAGACGATTTCGACAATGCGTTCACGTGTCAGCTTTGCGCGAAAGGACCCGTCCACCGCTTCCAGTTCACTTGCTTTTGACAACAGGACGTGACCCTTGACCATGGGAAATGGTTTAAACGTATTTTTCCATTCATGCCACGCATGGTGAAGGTATAACGCAGCGCCGTGATCAATAAGCCAAAGCTCTTTATGCCACCAGAGCATGTTTGGATTTCGCGAGGTGCGATCCACGTTCATCAACAGGCAATCGAGCCATACAACTTGTGAAGCCAGCGTCGGGGATATTGGTGTTACAAGGAGGTCAAAGGTGATGGACCCTGAAAGATAATGCAGTCCAAGGTTGAGACCCGTACTGGCCTTTAGCAAATCTTGAATTTCTTCGTCGCCTTCAATTCGTCCAAAGGCGCTGTCGAGGTTGGCGAAAACAATTTCCGGAACTTTAAAACCAAGGAGACGTGCAATTTCTCCCCCGATCAGCTCAGCGATCAACGCTTTGCTTCCCTGTCCGGCGCCGCGAAACTTCAAAACATATAAGAAGCCATCGTCGGCTTCCACAATGGCAGGAAGCGACCCACCCTCCCGCAAGGGCGTAACGTATCGGATAACATCGACTCTTCTCAATTCGACCATTGACAGCTTATTAACCGCTAAAGAAAACAGCTTAATTAATGTATTCCAAGTATTCGCACTGCGACCATAAAATTTTTGACAAGCAAGTTTCCAATTCTGCAGAATAGATTTTAATATTTAACTTCGGCACATGTGGATTTGCCCTCAATGCGGACAAACATTCAAAAATCGCAACCAGGTGCACTCTTGCGGTGACAAGGTGCTGGCGGATTTCCTCAGCGATAGAACTCCTCACACGGTTTCATTATTCTGGCATTTTGTCGAAAGCTATCGGCGGCTGGGCAACGTTACGGTTCATCCTACGAAATCCATGATTGCCATCGCCTCCAAAACGCGGATTGCTTATGTGATACAATTGGGCAAGAATTTTATGGACGTGGTTTTTCCGTTTGACAAAGCCTATCCCGACAATTTGTGCTTCAGGAAAATCGCCCAGGTTCCCGGACAGCAGCAATTCAACCACCATTTTAGAATGATGAGTAAACAGGATCTCAATGCGGAAGTGAAAGAGTTTATGAAGCTGGCTTACAGACAGGGAAGCTGAATTATCTTAATCGGAAGTATGTGTGAATGTGTTTAGATAATTTTTCACCTTTCTGTATAATAAGTAATGGACGATTACAAAAGACTTGCGTAGATTGTAAGGCAGGAGACAGGGCTTTTGTATAAAATTGCGCTCCCCAAGCCGGCTGGACCGTATATGCATATCGTTACAGCCAGATGACTGAATCATTCATGAACATAATACAACCAATAAAAGTATGACAAAACTTCAACGCAGAACTTTTTTGAAGCAGGCTGCGGCCTTTTCGGCGTTTACCATCTTATCGCCGCGCATTGTATTTGGAACGCAGGCAAACTCTGCGGTCAGGATCGGGATCATCGGATGTGGATCTCGCGGTACTGCAGTCCTCACGTCGATGCTGCAGCATACGAACACGGCCATAGTTTCCATGGCTGACCTGTTTTCCGATCAACTGCAACGCGCAGGCACTACGTTCAACCAATTGAACGCGGCAAAAAAATTCCCTGCCGTCAATGCCGCTAATATTTATCAAGGCTCCAGGGCATATCTGAGGCTGATCGAGAACAAAGATGTTGATGCAGTATTAATTTCGTCGCCTGCCTACACGCATCCGGAATTTTTGGAGTCGGCGGTTGCTTCAGGCAAACACGTCTATTGTGAAAAACCCGTTGCCACTGACGTCGCCGGATGCAACAGGATCGTAAACGCGGGAGAGAAGGTAAACGGTAAACAAAGCATTGTCATCGGGTTTCAAATACGGCATGCCAGTCCATATATGGGGATGGTAAAAAAGATTCACGAAGGAGCTATTGGTGATCTTGTCAACGCGCAACTTTATTATTTATCATCGGCCACGCGTCTCATCGATTTGAAAAATGTGAGCGACGATGAATTCCGGATCCGCAACCATTACCTCTTTCGCGCACTATGTGGCGATATTATTTTGGATCAGGCGATCCACATGATCGATGTTTGCAACTGGGCTTTGCAGGGTCGCCCGCTGCAGGCGATTGGAACGGGAGGAGATAAGAGCAAATACTCGGTTGGTGACGTTTGGACTAACTATCAGGTGGTGTACCAGTACCCGAAAGATGTGAATGTTACCGTTCATGCTACCAAGGTTGGTCCGCAGTTCGGAGATGTATGCTGTAGGTTTTTGGGTACAAAAGGTTATGCGGAAGCACACTACAGTGGGGGGGTATTTATTAAAGGCGATAATGCGTGGGATTCTGGAATTGCCAAGGGCGACAGCAAACTGACGCCGGAGCAACAGGCTGCAGGCGTCTTTGATTCGTCGTTGCATGATGCCGACGCTAACAAGGAAAAAGCGTTTATCGATAGTATCGTGTCGGGGAAATATTTGAATGAAACGAGATCGGGAGCTGATTCTACTTTAGCAGCGATCTTGGGCAGGGAGTCTGCGTTGCAAAAGAAAGCGATGACGTGGGACGAGCTGCTTGCGTCCAATCAGAAGCTGGATCCCAAGTTGGATCTTAAAAAGTTTGATAAGGCATAGAAGGCAGAGGCTAGCAATTTAGAAACTTATTTGGGCCGACGAAATTTAAAATTTGAATACCGGTATGTGACTCTTCGTGATTTCTATGGTTCATGAAAGCTTTGGAGAAAGAAAATTAATGAACCGCAGCCGCGCTGAGGCGCAGAGATAGTGCAAAGATTATACCGCTGCATGACACGTTTTTTTTTCAGCAGTTGGTTTTTTATTCG
>DASUTP010000124.1:0-11084 GCA_036374515.1 Chryseolinea sp.
AGTAGGGCATAGTCCCGGCGTTGCGCCCAAGGGCTCTTTCAAATTTTTCACACGACGTCAAATAGGCTTTCAGCAAGAATCACATTAGTAAGAGTCCTGCCATCCAGAGACCAGTTTCGGGATTTCCACCCGCTGTAAAATTCGGAATCCCCTGAACCTCTTTTTCTCTGCTATCAACTTTCATTTAGCTGTGCTATGCATACCAGGTGCAAGCTGGCAGCAACCTCGGAAAACTCCATAATGCTTTCGAAGCATTCGCGAATACGTTGTCGACAAACTTATCAATCCCTATAAACGGGAATTTTCAACATCCTTTGCAAATTTCTCCATCCCGCCCTTGCACCTGAAACCCGGTTGGTGACCGGTATTAAGTTGGTGTGTTTTTTTGTGTGCGGCAATTTTGAAGTATTTTCACCTGCACGTTTCGATATCCATATAAAAAATGGCGCCTGGAATTTTAGAAGCTTTCGGATTACCTGCAGAATGTAAAATTGAACCATTGACCAGTGGGTTGATAAACAATACCTGGAAGATAACTGCCGGCAACGATCGGTTCGTTCTTCAGAGAATAAATCATCAGGTATTTAAAAGACCATTTGATATTGCAGCCAATATTCGGATGGTGGATGACCACCTCAAGGAGCACGCGCCGCAGTATTTGTTTGTCTCTCCTATTCGAACGCGTGACCATCGCGAAATCTACTATAACGAAGCTGACGGGCATTTCCGACTTTTCCCGTTTGTAAAAGGCTCGCAGACCATCAATGTCGTATCTACGCCCGAACAAGCGTATGAGGCCGCATTCCATTTCGGAAAATTCACACGCCTGCTGTCAGACTTCGATGCCACGAAACTCTACGTCGCTATCCCCGATTTTCACAATCTGACGCTGCGTTTCCGCCAGTTTGAAGATGCTCTTCTCAACGGGAATGCCAACCGAATTGCTGAATCGAAGCTTCTCATCAACACGATCAAAAGTCAAAGTCATATTGTAAACGAGTTTGATAAAATAAAAAAAGACGCTGACGTCAGATTACGTGTAACCCATCACGATACTAAAATCAGCAATGTTCTTTTCGACACCAACGGGAAAGGCATCTGCGTTATCGACCTGGATACCATTATGCCTGGCTATTTTATAAGTGATGTCGGTGACATGCTCCGCACTTATCTCTCTCCCGCTAATGAAGAAGTAAAGGATTTTACTGAAATCGACGTGCGCGAAGATTTCTTTAGGGCAATTGTGCAAGGATATATCAGTACAATGGGCACGGCATTATCGGCCACTGAGAAAAAGTTAATAATATATTCGGGCCAGTTTCTGATCTACATGCAGGCAATGCGATTTCTTACCGACTACATCAACAACGATGTGTACTATGGCGCCCGTTACCCTGAGCAAAATCTGGTTCGTGCTGGAAACCAGCTACAGTTGTTGAAAAAACTGAACGATAAAGCGGAAACACTTCATAAAATTGTTCTGGACGAAACAAAACATTCCTGAGAGTAGAAGCGCAAAATGTGGATTCTCGCATAAAGAACGCCAACATTATACTGTAGCCGAAAAAATTAAATTCTCTCCTATTTATTACCTGCCCTGTTACATCTTAGCACTAAGCCACATTTACGGTCTTTCAAAGTAGATGTTGAGGGCGAGCGCCGAAATGCTTTTAAAGTCGTTACTGCATTTCCTCTGTCGACGCAGATGTTGAAGACCACATGAAAATTACCTTACCTTGGTATCTATGCTGGGACGTGGAATGGCATTTTTTAACCTTAAGAGATATTATTTTTTACAAAATTCCTACTCATAATAATTGATTTATTGGATCACCCATTACCCTAAAACTATCCCAACATATGCGCCCGATTTTTAGTGCAGCACTCGTTATGCTTGCGTTATCCGCGATCGTCTCGCCGGCTCAAAACCTGGATTCACTGATGAATCTGAACGCATTTACTGAAGAAAGTGATCTTCAGAAAATGCTCAACAAGAACGTCTCTGTTTCAGCTCAAAACTTAACAACCCGTGAAACCCCTGGAATTATCAGCGTCGTGTCGTCTGAAGAAATTCAGAACAGCGGCGCCCGTGACATGCTCGACGTGCTCAGGCTGGTTCCAGGTTTCGATGTTTCGCAGGACCTTCAATTTGTTATGGGACTGAACCTGCGGGGAAACTGGGCGAACGAGGGAAAAGTCCTCGTCCTGATGGACGGCCAGCCATTCAATGATCTCCTGTACCAAAGCGTCGCTGTTGGAAATCACTTTCCAGTAGACGCCATTGAACGCATGGAAATAATACGCGGACCAGGATCGGCCCAATACGGAGGTTCTGCAGAATACGGGGTAATTAATATAATTACCAAGGCCGCGAGTAGCCTGAACGGTGTTGCAGTCTATGGAACCGGTGGGTTTCATAACGACGCCACTGGTCGTACAAACGGTGGTGTAATGGCGGCTTCCAATGGGAAAAAGGCGTCCTGGGACCTTTCGTTTTTCAAAGGTAAAAGCATCATAAGCGACCAGATGTACCAGGATATCTGGCAATCTTCCGAGCCTGTGTCATTATCGGATGCTACTTACGCTGATCCCCTGAACGTCAACGCCGGAATCCGATACAACGGATTGTCTGTTCGCGCAATGTACGACCACTTTAAAACCGCCGATCCAGTGTCGCAGGTGTCTTACAAAAATCTTTCCCTCGATGCACAATACAAGCTAAAGCTTTCCAACAAGTTTAGCCTGACACCGCGGGTACAATACTTAAATCAAAAACCATGGCAGTACGATTATCCGGAAACACCGGAAATCGATTTTCAAGTCAGGGCGTTGCGCAAACTAGGGCAATTGGACGGTGATTATGCTATTAGCCGTAAAGTGAATTTGAATTTCGGGGCACTGTACTTTACCGATGAGAGTATTGACCTTTCGGTTGACGAAACCATGTTAAAGCTTAACAACGTCGCGCTTTATGCACAAGCGTTATTAAAGCACCGGCTGGCAAACGCAACCATTGGATTCCGATTTGAGAAAAATAACAAGTACGATGGCGCATTCGTTCCAAGATTAGCGTTGACCAAGAAGATCCAAAATCTTCACTTCAAAGTACTCTACAGTGCATCATTCAGGTCGCCTTCTCTTCAGAATGTTCAGCTCGATACCACCGGCGCGAAGCCGGAAAGGTCGAACGTTTTTGAGCTTGAGTTTGGTTATCAATTTACACCCGAAATGTTATTGGCAGTAAACGCATTTCATATTTCGACCCGCGACATTATCATTTATGGGTCCGAAGGCGAAGGAGATACCTTTGACGAATGGTATGAAAATTATGAAAAATCCGGAAGCAAGGGAATAGAAATTGTTTACAGCATACGTAAAAAAAGCTGGTATAGTCATTTAACGTATTCCTTCAGCCAGGCACTGTCCGACAATACAGTAGACAAGTATGTCGTACCTCAAACGTCAAAACAGTTTGTCGGGATTGCTGCTCACAAATTGACCTTAAATACGAACGTGTATGTTACGCCGAAATTTAGCGTTAACCCTACACTGATTTTGTCTGGCAAGCGATATGCTTACACAACGGTGGATGAAGATTATGAACCAGTTGCAACAGCGCTCGATCCTTACCTTTTAGCAAATATATTTTTTAACTATCGGAACTTGCTTCCTGGCCTCACGGTCGGGGCAGGCGTGTACGACCTTTTCAATGAACGCCCCGCGATACCCCAGGCCTATAACGGTGGGACTGGAGCATATTCCGCAATACCTGGCCGCAGCCGTGAACTCGTTGTAAAACTTTCGTATCAAATAGACTTCAAAAAATAACCATGAAATTCAGCAAATTCAACTACGTTCTTTGCGCCATTCTTTTTTCTGTTACGGTAAAAGCGCAAACAACCAACTATCAGGTATATTCTTTATACGTGGTAAATATTGCCAAATATTCCTCATGGCCTTCCGTCTCTGGCGAGTTTAATATCACAGTGTTTGGCAAATCGAAGGTATACGACGAACTGGTAAAACAAAACGGTAAAATTGTCAATGGTCATGCAGTGAAGGTGAAACAAGCCGAGAGCGTTCATGATATTGGCGAACCTCAGATCATTTATCTGGCCGATGGTAAGAGCAGCGCGCTCGACGAATTATTAAAAGCTACCGACGGCAAGTCGGTCATGATTATCAGTGAGCGTGAAGGCCTCCATAAACGGGGTGCCGGATTCAGTTTCGTTGTGATGGAAAACGGGACCCTTCGGTGCGATATCAACAATACTGAGCTTGAAAAACGGCAGATTAGGATCTCAAAAAATCTTACGGCCCTTACGAACTCATCAATCTAAACGCGGCAGAAATTTACCTCTCGCTCCGTAGGAGCGTACTCATTCTATTACAACAATTCCAATAATGTCATGGCTAGACTCCTACGGAGTCTGAATCACGTTATGCAATTTTTTCTAAAAATAGGAGGCTCCTGCGGAGCTTAGGGCAAAATCATCATTTACCAAAAAATGTGCGCAGGTATTCGTGCTCCAAAATCCCCACGCTCCGTAGGAGCGTCCTGTTTCTAGCACGATAAATTCCAAGAACCGTTCGGGCTCCGTAGGAGCCTCCTAACAATCACGTTAACAAAAACGGGCAACGTATTATCAATCGAAAAAAACATCCTCGCCTCCAGATCAATTCAGAATTACCCCCGCCCCGTGGGAGCGGCTTGATTCTAACACCACAAATTCCAAGAACCGTGCGGGGCTCAATTAATTTTTCTAAAAGCCAGGTGACATCCTTCATAGCACCATCGGAAACCAAGTGTCAAGGTGTTGCCTTCAACGTAAAAATTGTATGTGGCCACCGCGGTCGACGGATCGGGCTGCTCGCCGGGATCATTTGTGTAAAAAGCTACATATGGCGAATCCGGCGTTGTCGCTGTATCCGTTAAAATTCTGTAGAACCTGAAGTCCTCCATTCCATCGACCGTGCTTGACACAATCAGATTGTCAACGGTTAGTGTTTGCGCAGGCAATGCCGGAACTGGTTCGGTTATGTATCCCATGCCCGGAGAATAGCCGGTCTCGTACAGTAACCACCTTCCGCGTAACTCATTTTCTTCCCGAATGGCACAGCACATTTTTTCGTGCTCCTCGCACGCTCCGATGAGAAATGCGAGGATAATGAACATTAATGGTATAACGTGTTTCATAAAGGATTTTCTTATGGACACGGCGGATCAGGTAAAAGTTGCAAGGTACTACGCCTGGTTAATCGACTTTCTGAAATGAAAATGTACCCATTCAGCTTAAAATGACTAAGTTAACGGGAAGTACCAATTAAGCCTTAACCATCATATGTTTATCGGCCACTTTGCGGCAGGCATGGCAGCAAAACGATGGCAGCCTGGACTGTCACTTGCCATCTTTTTTGTCGCAGCCCAGTTCCTCGATCTTCTCTGGCCTACCCTACTGCTGACAGGGATCGAACATGTTGTTATTTCTCCTGGGATTTCAAAGCTAACTCCGTTGGACTTTGTTGATTACCCTATTTCTCATAGCCTGTTGCTCGTTTTTGTTTGGTCTATTCTTTTTGGAATAATATCTTTCCTGATCACGAAAAACCGTGCGGGCGCCCTCCTTCTGGGTGCTTTAGTACTAAGCCACTGGATATTAGACCTTGTCGTCCACATTCCGGATCTACCGCTTTATCCCGGACCGTCGCCAAAATTTGGTTTTGGACTATGGAACTCGATCACGCTTACGGTGCTGGCGGAAGGGCTCATTCTCCTTGTTGGAATTTCGTTTTACGTAAAAGCCAAACGAAATCAAGGCATAAGGGTAACGTGGAAGTTCTGGAGCCTAGTCATATTTCTCGTTGTCATCCAGGCAATAAATTTCATTGGACCGCCACCACCCAGTGTCTACATGATCGCATGGGCCGGACAACTGCAATGGCTCTTCGTGTTATGGGGATGGTGGGCTGATCGATAATCGCGTGGATGTAACCAATGGCTACCGGACCGACAAATAATGATCAAACACCAACTTTGAAACCCTCGCCATCACGCCTTCCATTTCCGCTACACTGTTCCTTGGATTGGCTATAAAAAATGCAACCGCAACGTGTTCGCCCGACGGAAGCGTCACAATACCGACATCGTTGATTGCGCTGATGATATCATTTTTTCCTCCCATTCCTGTTTTGTGTGCAACGACTGTCCCGGCGGGAAGGTGACCTTTTATTCTGTGTTTGCCGGTCGAAGTCTGTTCCATAATTTTAACTAGGAGTGCCGTTGACCGGGATGAGAGAATTTTGTTTTGATAGAAAAGGTTAAGGAGGTTTACGGTTGCCTTCGGAGTAGTCCAATTGTTAAATTGCGCATTCCAGTCCCGGTGCATTTCCGCTTCCGTGTTAACGATGGCAACATCAGTTATCCCAAGCGCGTGAATATAATCCTGAACCTTGTCAGGCCCTCCTAACATTCTAAATAAAATGTCGCATCCGTTATTGTCGCTGGTCGCTACAGTGTAGAATAATAATTCCTCTATGGTAAGTTCTACGTTCCCCTTGGGATATTTTTCAGCAATTTGACTTACGGTATTCGGAAAAAAATCCTCTTGCCTGATTAAGACTTTTTGGTCTAGCGAGAGTTTTCCATTTTCAACTGCTGCAAGCACGGCCAAGGCAAGGTGGAATTTGTAAACACTTTGCATGGGGAAATGAACGCTTCCCTGAAACGAGATCGTATCTCCAGACTCGAGGTGCATGATAGCCACGCCGATAGACGCATCAGCGGTTTGTACTATACCGGCAATTTCCTTCCTGAGATTTTTTTGTCCAAAAATCTCAGGCATCCCTGGCAGGCTGACCAGAACGAAAAAAGAAATAGTGGTACGAAAAAAAATGTTCATAGATCGTGTTTTAAGGATTGAGAAGGATTTGCTAAAGACGCTTTCAGGCAATTGTAGCTGATGGTCAGCGTAGAGATGATGATTATTGTTGCGAGTGGCAACAGGAAATCCCTGAAAGTAAGTTGGACTGTAAAAGCGAAATTTTGCAACCATGCCCGCATCAAATAAAAAGTAAGAGCCGAGCCGATCAACCCGCTAAAAATTGTCACTTTCAGATAATTCGTTGAAAGCAATAATAAGACATCATACACCCGCGCACCGAAGATCTTTCGAACGGCTACTTCCTTTACTCGCCTTTGCGCCGAATAGTATGACAAGGCAAATAGACCCGTGCAGGCTATGATAATCGCCAGTACGGCGAAATATTTTGTTAACTGTTCAAAATTCTGGATGTCATGATATTGTTGTTCATAAGTTGACTCGAGAAAATCATACTCAAACGGGGCTCCTGGAAATAAAGCACGCATTTCTTTTTCGGCGAGGGCAATTGCACGTTCGGAATGCCCTTCCTCAATTAGTAGTGTTATAAAACCCTGCGTCGCCGGGCGATAGCTTAAAATGATCGGCTCAAAAGCTTCCTTGAGAAAAAGGTGATTGTAATTGGCGAACACACCGATGATTTCAAATTCTTTTCCTTGCCAATGGATACGATGATTTAAAGCCTCCTGCGGGGATTCATATTTGAGGATCTGAACCGCAGCTTCATTGAGCAAGATTGCCGGAATACCCCCGTGATTTTCGGAAAAGTTTTCTCCAGCGATCAGCCTGATGTCGTAAGTATTCAAGAAATTTCCGTCGACGCGGACAAAGAAAACGTTGTTGCCCTCAAGCTCGGGTCCGATTACGCGCTGAACCCCGCCCGACGTAGTTATCGGTTTACCAGGAATTGAAGACGTTACAGAAAAATTCTTCACAAACGGGTAGGCAAGCAACCTTTGACGGTAGGTCTCTAACTGGCTTTCATAGGTTGTATCAGCGCCCCCTGGAGTTCTTAGCGCTACACGTCCGCCTAGGTTCATACCCAGATTCGCTTCTTTCATGAAGGTTATCTGCCTGTTTATAATGAGCGTACACGCGACCACCGTGAAAGAGACGATAAACTGAAAATATATTAAACTCTTATAAACACTTTTTCCCTGCCCGCTTGACCCAAACTTGCGACCAACAACATGCAGCGGATTGTAAGAAGACAAAACGAAAGCAGGATACAATCCAGCCAGGACGCTTCCTGCAAGGACTACGATGAAGGTTATGGCAGTCAACGAAAGGTTGGTGACTGAAACGTTAGATATTTCTTTACCCAGCCAAACTTCAAAGGGACCTTGTAAAATCAACATCAAGATTAGCGCCATCACAATGCTTATGACGGTGATAAGCATGGATTCCGCAAAAAATTGAATAACTAAATGTGCCCTGGTGGATCCAAGTATTTTCTTGATCCCCACTTCGTTTACCCGTTCGATGGATCTCGCCAAAAACATGTTTATATAGTTGAACCATGCCATGAACAATATCGTATAGGCGATGATCGTCAGGAAGGTAAGCTGCTTTGCTGAGCCGCTTGTACCCATTTCTTCCCGTAAATCGGAGGTCAGGTATATTTCCTTTAAAGGCTGAAGAAAAATAGAAATCCGGGATTCCGTTCCGTAAAGCTTTTCCAACAATCTCTTAAACTTTGGCTCAATCTGGGTGTGCGTCAATGATTGGTTGCTGAGAATATAGGTGTAAAATTGACTCCATCCCAGATTACCTTCAAGCCTGTCGGAATTTATAGTTGAATAAGAAATCAGGTAGTCAAATTGAATGTGGGAGTTGGCAGGCACATCTTCCATGATTCCTGCCACAACGTGGTCGCCGCTGCCTTGTGCATCTACCGACACCGTTGCGCCTATAACTTCATCCAATGGGACGTCGCCAAATATTCTGCTAGCAAAAGAGCGCGTTAACACTAGCGATCTTGGCTTGGAAAGGGGTTGATCATCGCCAACAAGCATCGGAAAGGAAAATATCTTTAGAAAAGCTGAATCAGCGTATAGACCGTTGTCGGCATTTCCAGAGTATGTTAGTTTTCCATTTTCGTAGCGGGCGAAAACGCAAAACGACTTTACGGTGAGCACGGGAACGAACCGCGTGTAGCCTTCAAATTCGGGAATTTCCCGCACAAGGGCCGGCCCCAGCGCTGGCACACTGGAAGCATAGACGCTTGAGTTCACACCCCTGTAGTCAGTTTCACCCCAGTCAAACGCTACGCGATAAATATTATCATATCTCTCATGAAAAGAATCATAGCTCCTTTCAAAGGCCACATACTCCAGTATTAGAAGAAAACTTGCCAAACCAACGCTGAGGCCGAAGATATTGATGGCGCTGAACGCCTTTCGCTTTTGAAGGTTCCGGACTGCCAGTTTCAAAAATATCCCGCTTGAAATTTCATGAGCAATCTTAGTGGACTTTCTTCTTGGCGAATAGGGTCGGATTGCGTGAATGACGTCCAGCAGGTAATGGACGTGCGCCTTGAACCTCCCCTGCTTCGAAAGACGCTCCTGAAATAATTCATAGAGGTCCCCTTCGATCTCCTCGACGAACTCGGCGTTTACAAACCAACGAAGAATCTTCCTGGCAATACGGGATGGCCGCTTTTTCATGGCCCTAAACTAGCATTATATTATTTATAAATGTATATAATATAACAGAATAAATTTCCCTTGTCGCCCGAAAGGTTCCTGGCTCCCTTAAATGGTGAACCCGTGCCATGAGGAATTCAAACAAGGTGGAGCGATTGCGCCGAAAATATCCATTTCGCCGCGCGCATTACACCACATTAATGTAATTACAATGATCGATTCGAAGTCCGGAGCCTGGCGCCGGATTCGAAACAGCATAATCCCTATTATGGCCAAATAGACTTGTCGTTGACGTGTTTGCTGGGGCCGTCCACCTGAATTTAAAGCCGTTTCCCATTGGGACGGGCTGGCATAAGCGCTTCCATTCGAGATCCACTGCCGGGTTAAGCACCATTTTCGAGCCGGCTACATTTCTTTTTGTTCCGCTTAATCAAATGTTTGTGAATACTGTTAATCATAAAAATCCCTTATGCTTATGAAAAAAATATCAGTCACACTTGGGGCTGCAATTCTATTCCTGCTGGTCTCGTGTTCGCCTAGCGACGAGCAGGTTAGTCAGTCGGTCCAAAAAGTTTTGGACGACAACGCAAGTCTAAGTCCTGTCTCGGCGAGCGTTAAAGACGGTGTTGTTACACTAAGCGGTGAAGTCGAAAGCGAATCCGTCAGGACATTGGCGGAAACAAGCATTTCGTCGTTGGACGGCGTGAAAAGCGTTGTCAATTCTGTAACGGTTAAACCTCCGGGGCCAACTCCTGCCGAGCTGAGGAAGATGGCCGACGATGCGTTGTTGCAAAAAGTGAATAACAATTTTACGACGTATAAAGTGACCGGGGTCACGGCTGCAGCGACCGACAGTGTTGTAACACTGACGGGTCAAATCAAGCGTTCTGAGCTTCAAAACGCCATGAAGGCCGCTATGGAATCGGGTGCTAAAAAGGTTGAAAATAAATTGACGATCAAATAAAAATACGATGGCACTGCAGGATAAGTATAAGTCGGTAATTGACATTGCCAAGCAAGCAAATGCTTCGGGCTTAAAGGTAGAAGAAAAAAATAATGTACTCTCGATTTCAGGCAAAACGACGGAAGCCATTAAACAAAAAATGTTTGACGCTTACGCAAAAATCGACCCGGACATGCGAGCCGGCGACTTGATGCTGAATATCGAAGCTGGGGATTTTGACGAGGTCTATGAAATTAAGCAAGGTGATACGCTTGGAAAAATTGCAAAACACTACGGCACTACCTGGCAAAAGATCCATGCGATGAATAAGGATACCATCAAGAACCCGGATTTAATTTTTCCGGGGCAAAAAATTAAAATACCAAGGTCGTAATCACGGAAATCCGTGGTTTTAGAAGCCACGGATTTTGTTTCTCATAAATTTCTGAAAACGTCAACAACTTTGTAAACCTTCCCATCGGGCTTAGTCATCACGTATAATTCGCCGCTGGCATCCCTGCCAAAACGCATGTCCACCTTCTGCGCGCCACAAGCCTCAACTAACGTGGTGGGTTTCCCATCGATTGCAACTTTCATCTCGCGAATGGTGGCTTGCTT
>DASUTP010000125.1:0-8581 GCA_036374515.1 Chryseolinea sp.
GCTCTTCCACCAGTGCACGCAATAGATCTTTGAGTTTTGAATCGCCTTTCTCGGCTTTTGAAGTTATATTATTCTTAAAATACCACTTCATTGCAATGAGATAGGCAATGATCAGCACAAAAATTTTATTGCCGATGTCGCCAAGTGCCGCCATAGCAAAGGGCAATTCTCCGCCGAATTCCAGGATAAAAGGAAAGCAGGATAACCCAGGCGCCAGCGACGGTAGCAACAAAATGGCAACCCTGTGTTGTGACACGGGAACATTAAATAGCGATTGCAGGGGCAACTTGTCCACCAGCAGATACAGGATCAGATTAAAGCACCATACCAACAACGGCACAAAAATCATCGAGGGTTCGAATTCGATTTTAAGAAGAGCGATAAAGATTGTGGCGGGAAGCGCCAGACTTAAGATTATGGTTTTTATTCCTTCCTTTTGATCCTTGCTCTTGATCTTATTCCGAAGCAAAAACCCGATCACAATCATCAGCAATAAGGAAAGCGTTTTTACAATAGCAGCATTCATCTGGAGATTAAAAAGTTTGAGCTGAAACAAATAGAAAATATTAAAAGGCATACAGAGCATGAGCTGGCCCTCTCATGTCTGTACAACCTGCGGATGTTAACGATCGCTAGGCGATCTGAACGAACGCCTCCTCGAAGGCCTTCATTTCCTCCATCAATCCTATACTAACGCGACACCACTCTTTGCCGCTAAACTTCCAATAGCGCACACTTACGCCGCGGCTCATCATTTCTTCCGTGAATTTTTTTCCCTCCATTTTAATGGGGAAGAGGACGAAGTTGGTTGAGGACGGTATATACTCATAGCCCTGCTTCTTCAATATCTTATATAGATACTCCTTTGATTCTACAGTTTTTTTCAATGCTGCCTGAAGGAATTCCGTATCGTTATACGTAGCCAGGGCAGCGCTGCCTGACGTCGCCGAAATGGAACGCCCGCCTTTGGAGTAAGGCTTGAACGCCTCCAACATCGGCGTCTGAGCTACCATGTAGCCGACCCGCAATCCCGCGAAACCATACAGTTTTGAAAATGTGCGTGCAACCATTACGTTATGACCCTTCGCGACTAGGTCCATCACCGACGCTTCTTTCGGGTTATCCATGTAATCTATATAAGCTTCGTCAACGAATACGGGCACTTTTTTGGATACTCTTTCACAAAATCCTTTAAGCTTTGCCGAATCTACCGTGGTACCGGTAGGATTATTTGGATTACAAATGTACATCAGCACGGTCTTGTCGTCGATCGCTTTTTCCATAGCGTCCAAATCCAGTTTGTACTCGGCTGTCAGGGGAATTTTTTTCCATTCGGTCTTGAAATATTCGGTCATGTCATTTGGAATATTGCCGTAGGTGGGGTCTCCGCTAATGAGGTTTCCGCCCATTTTGCCAAAATAGGAGACCGCCGCCTGAAGGAGCGGTCCTGAACCGGCCCCCAGCATAACGTTCTCGACTTTTACCCCTTCATAATTCGCGATATTTTCAGTTAACGTCATCAGGCTTTTCATGGGATACTGATAACTTTTGTCGATCGCCTCAACCAGAGCCTTTTTTGCTTTCTCCGAAGGGCCAAAAGGGTTTTCATTGGCGGACAGGCGTGCCTTAATCTCCGGAGCCAGGGCATGGCGCCTGATCATATCGGCCGACATTGTTTCTGTTGTACTAACGTATTTGCTCAGTTTTGATGGCTTTGCAAATGCATCGGTAAGGCTACCGGATAATAGAGCAAGAGATCCGGTGACGAGCGTGCTGTTTTTAATCCATTGGCGTCTGTTGAGTGTTTTTGTTGCCATGTTAGTGGGTTTTAGAGTTAATCGATTTTTTTTAGTGTTACGGTTAGTTAATGTTAAAAAGCAACAGAATGATCTTTCGCTCACGGGTTAGGTAGAAGCGAGAAGACCATTCGTTGCAATGTTTAGGTTAAGCACTATTTTTTTATTCTGAAGGCTATTCCCTTGTGCGAACCGGCGTATTCGTTCGGCTTGACGCCTGCATATGTGACGATGAAACTTCCTGAAGCATCAGTGGTAAAAGTTCCAACGGAAGTGCTAGCTGCGAATACCTCGATCGCCAAATTTGCGACGGGAATTGAATCTATGCCGACGGTATGGTCGAGGATGCCGCTCTTATCCAACTCATAGAAGACTGCGGTCACCTCATTACTGCCGGAATTCTTGACTTCCAGGAGCACAGGTGAAGCAACTTTGTTAACGGCCATGTCGGAGACATCCTCACAGCTTGTGATTGTGATGACCATCATGGCCACTAGGAGCATCAAAATGAATTTTGTTCTTATGTTTGCTGATCTTTCGTTCATAGCATTTTTCAGTTTATTAATTCTCGACCCACCACATTTTAGTTTTCATGTTGTCCAGACCGCCATTAAGGCTTTCTGTTTCTTTAACCCGGGCACCATTAAGCGAGTACTCCGTCGACGGGTATATCAACCGTGTCGGCAACACGCCATCGTTCTGAAATTTCGCCTGAGGGTCCGCTGGCGGCATTACGGGATAGCCGGTCCTCCGATATTCTGTCCAGGCCTCGATGCCTTGACCAAACAAGGCGATCCATTTTTGTGTCATTATATTCTCCTTGGAGACGGCTCCCAGCTGCGCTATGTAGCCTTCTGGTACTACGAGACCATATTGGTCGAAAGCGGCTACGATTCCTTCATCAAAAAAAACCTGAGGATCGCCTGGGATATTTCCCTCCAACGCCGCCTCCGCCTTGGTAAAGAGCAGCTCCGCATGGCTCATCAACACAGCGGGTGATGTCGTCTGGGCAAATACGGCCGGATTTATGACAGCGCTGTAACCCAGATACTTCGTCGCAATTTCTCCAGGCAGACCGTTAGGATGTCCGGAGATAACTCCTCCTGCTAGATTGCCCGGTACGGCGTACACTTCCAACCGCGGATCGCCAAGTTCGGTCAACTTGTTCACCAGAGTGCTGCTGATATTCCAATCCGTACGGCCCTGCTGAATCAGGATATCATTCCACGGATTGTTTGTCGGCACGGCACCATACTTCAGCTGTGCTATTTCGAGTTTGTTGTCGATCATGGGATATGTTGCCGGGTCATCCAGCATGGCTTGCATTTCTCCCGACGATGAACTTACCAGGTGTGCCTGCCTGTTCAGCAATTTGAAGCGCAATGAGTTGAAAAACTTTTTCCACAACAGAATCTTTCCATTGAACATGATGTCACCCTTGATGGCTGGACCAGATGTGTTCAGTTTTTCGTTTGCTATTTTCAGATCTGCGATAACTCCCGCATAAATCGTCTCCTGAGAATCGTAGGTCGGCGAATAAACGGGTTCACCCGCAGTTCCCGAAAGGGCAGCGGTATATGGCACGGCGCCCCATATATCTGTAAGAAGTGAGAATCCCCAGGCACGCATTCCAATTCCTATTCCTTCATAATTCGGATTGGGAGCTTTGGATTCAGCATTTGAGGTTTCGATCACCTTTTGGAAATTGATGAGCGCATCTGCATAAAAAACTTCCCAGTTTTTAATGTTCACGGAAGGCTGAACGTTGTAATTGTCGCCTTCATTCTCATAGATATTTCGTGTAAGGTGACCGATCCAAGACATCGCGTGGTCGAAGTTGATTCGCTCATTCCTATTTTTGTTTCCCCAGTAATTATCGATCGAGGTTTGCAGCGCTTGCGGTAACAAGTACTGCGGCGACACCTCCGTGGGTTTGTTGGGATTGGTATTAATCTCTTCGAAATCATTGGTGCATGAACCGCCTGCGACTATCAAAGGAAGCATTACAATGAAGTATTTGATCGAAATTTTCATGTCGTGCAGAGTTTAGAATTTAACGTTTACACTAAAGCCGATACTCCTTGTGCTGGGTAACTGACCACTGTTGAATCCCATGTCGGCGCTGCTGACTTCCGGATCGATGTGGCGGGCGTTCTTGTGAAACACCGCGAGATTTCTTCCGATCGCGGAGACACTTACCGACTGTAAGAAATTCTTCTCGAACCATCGTGAGGGGAGTGTATAGGTAACACTAGCTTCCCTTAACTTCACGTAGCTACCATCCATTACGGCGGCCTCATGGTATTGCCGCCCGCTATAATATGTCATGAATGTTCTGGTGGAAGCCACGACGTCGTTGGGAACAAAGTTTGGAGACTCGTCAGAACCGATGTTCATTACGCCCAGGCCGATGACGCCTTCTTCCCTCCCGTCCAGGCTTTCTTCTAGAACGCCGTTTTGGCGCCCAAGGCTGCTTCCCATATCGTAAACATCCCCGCCTTTTTTGATATCAATGAGTGCGCTGATCGTCACGCCCTTGTAGCTAACGGCGTTGAGTATTCCACCCGTCCAATCGGGAGTGATATTCCCGATCACGTGTTGTCCGGGTAGGTTGTACGGGTATCCGTTCCTGAAAATAAGTTCTCCATCGGGAGTTCGCGCGAATTTGTTTCCATAAAGGTTACCATACGGTTCCCCTACACGCGCTTCCAGCGATGCGCCACGTTGAGTCCAGAGCACCAGCGAGTTTAAACCCTCAGCTAGCTCGACGACCTCGTTTTTATTCTTGGCAAAGTTGAGGCTGGCGTCCCAGGTGAAACCCCCGATTTTTACAATGGTTCCGCTCAATGAAATCTCCACACCTTTATTGGTGATTTTACCTGCATTTAAGAGCCTTCCGGTATATCCGGAGCTTCGTGAAATATCCACCGCCAAAATCTGGTCTTTCGTGGCCTGATCATAATAGTTCACGTCGAGACCGATTCTGCCATTGAGAAATCTGATGTCGGCGCCGATCTCGATACCCGTGGTATATTCCGGTTTCAGCTCCTTGTTATAGATCTGGGAGCTCTCGGCAAATTTCGGTACGCTTCCATTCCATAATCCTTTCGGATTGTAAACCTGCTGTAGATAATACGGCGGAGCATCGCTTCCAACCTTTGCCCAACTGCCCCGGAGTTTTAAAAACGAAACTGCGTTGTTAAAGAAGGCCGGCACCATTTCGGATACCACAGCGCTCAGGGCAGCGGAAGGATAGAAAAATGAATTGTTCTCTTTAGGCAATGTGCTGGACCAATCGTTTCTTCCCGTTATATCAAGAAATAGCACATTTTTATAACCCACCGTCGCTGAACTGAACAAGCTGTTCATTTCCGATTCGACGATTGAACTTTCATTCAGGTTAGGGCTCGCATTATTTCCAAGGTTGTAAACGCGGTCAATCGTGAGCTCATTTACCCTGGTGTAATTGCTCTTAAAGTAATTGCTCCGATGGATCCCGCCAACTTGAACGACCAGCGAAAAGTCTTCGAATTGTTTATCTGCTTTCAAAATGAAATCGGAATTCGACTCCTGGTTGCGAAGAACTTCTTCACTGTATCGGCCTGCCCTGAAAGAACCTCCTTTGGTACGAGCGTAACGATCGACCACAATTCTCGTATCGGTCCACAGGTCCGTACCGGTCCGCGCCAGAAGGCTTAGCCAGTCCGTTAACTGGTAACTGATGGCGACATTTCCAAGGAACCTGTCCTTTTCGTTCGGGGAAACAAGTACTTCCTGCTCAAAATACGGGTTACTGAAAAATGTATGCTGCCAGTTAGGTGCCTCCGTATCCCCTGCAGGTTGAATATGAACACTCTCATAGTCACGATAATTTTTCAGCTGTGTGAAATTGGTATGGCGGTGATGCCAAACGAAGTTGCTGGAACTTGAAAACGCCCGGTTATCGGATCCGGATTTAATGTATTCTCCTGAAACCGTGATTTTTAATTTTTCCGTGAAGTTGTAGGCAGCATTCAGCCGAAAATTATGTCGATAAAAATCATTGTTGTAAACAATGCCATCCTGTTTCAGCTGACCGGCGGAAAATCGGAAGTAACCCAGGTCGTTGCTGCCGGTAATCGCTACGTTGGTGGTGAACGCTTTGCCGGTTTCCCACCACTGTTCCCAGTTGTCAGGCTCTGGCACCAGTGGAGCGGTATCTCCCCCTGTCCACCAGTGCCTAACTTGGCGACCATCCATGGGGGAGCCCCAGCTTTCATCGGTGCCGGCAGTTCCTTTGAAACCATCTACGGTTCCACTCCATCCGTCGGCGTACCAAGTAGAATATCCCGATCCCCCACCGTATGTATTCTGAAATTTGGGCTTGACCAGCGGATCTTCGAAAGTCGCGCTAAAGTTTACCTCGGCGCCAATTCCCTTTTTGCTTCCGGAGCCAGCTTTAGTAGTGATCAAAATAACACCATTTGCAGCGCGCGAACCATAGAGTGCTGCTGCCGAAGGTCCTTTGAGAACACTGATGCTGGCAATGTTATTGGGATCAATCTCTGAAATCCCCCCACCATATTGTTGATTCTGCTTACGGTTAAAATTCGGATCGTTGCGAGTAGCGTCCTCGCTGCTAGTCAGGTTCCTGGAGTTAACGGTCTGCGCTATGGGAACACCATCGACGACAACCAGTGGTTGGTTGTTTCCCGAAACGGACGAAAATCCTCTCAGTACGAACTCCGGGCTTCCACCAGGGACCGCGTTGGTGGCCACTTGCAGACCGGCCACTTTCCCAGAGAGATTGTTGACAACGCTTGCCGTCGGAGTTTTAGCAATGTCTTCGCCTTTCACTTCCTGGACAGCATATCCCAGCGCTTTTTTCTCGCGTTCTAAGCCAAATGCTGTTACTACTATTTCGGAAAGCTGTTTGATGTCCGTGTCCATCGACACATTGATCTCGGATTGATTGCCGATCTCAATTTCTTTCGGGGCCAAGCCGATGAACGTAAATATCAAGGCATCCGCCTCGCCAGGCACCGTCAGTGAGTAACCACCTTCAGCATTAGTAATGGTACCGATGGTCGTTCCCTTGACAACTACGTTTACACCTGCAACGACAGATTGATCTTCCGATGATTTTACGCTTCCTGTGATGACGCGTTCCTGGGCGAGTACCTGAGAATTAAGACAGCAAACTAGGGTACAAAAAATAGTAATGCTGAGACATGATTGGGTAAAGCATCTCTTCATAGGGTATATGTTTAGGTTAATGAAACCTGTCCATTTGAAAACACGATACCCTAACCCGATTAGATCACCTACAAAATTTTGTATTGATCTTGTACTGTTTTCGCAATAAATCTATATGACAAAAAGCGGTTTTGCAGAATATTGTAATGAAAAACAAAATTTAGTTGCAGAACGCGTTTGAAATGAAAATTTTCCGAAAAGGTTTGCTGAGATGTTTTTTGCAAATAAAAAGTCGGCGCATTCGTATGAAGTGGGCGTTGAAAACGATAATGCCCGGATGGCAAAAATTGTAACGAAATTTCAGGATTTTATTTTCACTTGTAAGATCGGAAACAGGGCGGCGGCTAAAAATACCAAAAGTGTGCGGCGCGGCCTGGTTCTTACACCAAAGACCGGAAAGAGCCTGTGCTACAAAACTCGCTTGCCGCCGTCAGTTGATGCCTACTTGAATTTCTGTAACATTGGCATCGGTGCTATGGAAATCTGTGTTAACATAAATCTCGCGGTTGACAGCTGACGGTTCCATTCTGTGTTTCGTGATGAACTGCATCATCTTATTGTAGGCGACGGGGATTTCGTTCCAGTCGCCTTCATGAACTAACGACACGCACTTGAACGGCTGTGTCCTCTTGAAATGGAATTTGCCGTCATACCCCGGGAGTACTTCAGCGACAGGAAGCGCTATCTCCAGCGTGAAAGTCTGGTCCTGCTCACCCGTAAATCCGACGTAATGCCAATGCACGGGTCCGGTGATGCGCAGCTTGTGGTCTACGGCCTCTTTATAAATTTCCTGGGCTACTGGCAGGAAGTTTATAAGGTCGTCAAGCCGTGTTTCCGTTCTGTAATAAATGAAATTAATGGGTTTTACTTCTTTGACTTGCATAAATCTCAATTTTTATGCTAATCAACGATCCAGGCATGACAGCCCTGTGTCAGCAATAACAAGGCTTTTAAATATTTTTTTTCGCCAGCTCTTTTCAAACGCGCAGTTGAAGCTTGAATGCTGTTTGTATGGGAAATTCAACAAACAACATTCAACTTTTCAACATTTTCCGATTAAAAAACACCGACTGACTCCTCCTCGAAGACGGGGTAATCTATGTAACCTTTTTCGTCGGCAGAGAAAAAGGTGTTTGCATCCAGTTTGATATTTAAAGGCAAATTCTTTTGAAACCTGTAAACCAAATCAGGATTCGAAATAAACGGCCTGCCGAAACCAATAAGGTCGGCCAGTCCTGCGGAAAGGTCGTACTCTGCTTTGGGCAAATTGTATCCTCCTGTCAGGATAATGGTGTTCTTAAATTCATTGCGAATCGACTTTTTCAGCGACTTCGGAACTTCCGGGTTTCCATCATTGCTCGTGTCCACAAGGTGAATGTAGGTGACACCAATCTTGCTTAATGCCGCCGCCAGATGGGTGTATGTGTTATCGATTTCACCGTAATGCGGCATGTCGTTGTAAGTTCCATAGGGAGAAAAACGTATACCTGTTTTGTGGCTTCCAATTTCCTCTGCGACGGCGGCCGTCACCTCGAGTACAAAACGTGTCC
>DASUTP010000126.1:0-11560 GCA_036374515.1 Chryseolinea sp.
AGCTCAAACCGGTAAGCCACTTGTAATTATTGCTGAAGAAGTTGAAGGCGAAGCCCTGGCAACCCTTGTAGTTAATAAGATCCGTGGTGCACTGCGCGTAGCCGCCGTTAAAGCTCCTGGCTTTGGCGACAGAAGAAAAGCTATGCTGGAAGATATAGCAATCCTCACTGGCGGTAAAGTTATCTCTGAAGAACAAGGTTTTAAGCTTGAGAATGCGACATTAGACATGCTTGGTCGCGCAGAAAAAATTAACATCGATAAGGATAACACAACGATCGTTAATGGCGCTGGCAAGAAGAACGAAATCGTCGGTCGCGTAGCTCAAATAAAAGCTCAAATTGAAACTACAACATCTGACTACGACAAGGAAAAATTACAAGAGCGCCTTGCAAAACTTTCCGGTGGTGTGGCAATCCTTTATGTAGGTGCTGCTACGGAAGTTGAAATGAAAGAAAAGAAAGACCGTGTAGACGATGCATTGCACGCAACACGTGCGGCGGTTCAGGAAGGTATAGTTCCAGGTGGTGGAGTTGCCTATATCCGTGCTATCGAAGCACTTAAGGATCTTGGACTCACTAATGAAGACCAGGCAACCGGTGTGAATATTGTTCGCCTTGCCCTTGAGTCACCATTGAGAACGATCGCCGAAAACGCTGGCCAGGAAGGATCTGTTATCGTTAACAAAGTTCGCGATGGTAAGAAAGATTTCGGATACAATGCAGCCGATAACAAGTTCGAAAACTTCTTTGATGCTGGTATCATCGATCCTACGAAAGTAACGCGTCTTGCACTTGAAAACGCTGCCTCTATCGCCGGACTTTTGTTAACTACTGAAGCGGTGGTTTCCGAAATTCCTGAAGAGCATCCAGCTCCAGCAATGCCACACGGCGGCGGTGGAATGGGCGGAATGATGTAATTCGTATATAGATTCTATTGAAGGCTTCACCTTTCGGTGAAGCCTTTTTTTGTTATTTTCGTTTTTATCAACAATCTGGATCGTATGGTTATTCACTCCACATTTAAGGATTTCATTCTTTTCCTATATGTACATATGTCGCGAGCCGACGAAAATTATGATCCAAATGAAATGGCTACTATTAAGAATAAGATTGGTGGACTTTTCGAGAAAGACACCGACATTGAAAAAAAACTTTACCTGGCGATCCGCCAATACAATTCTTTTGATCGTGCAAAATTGCCCATTTTATTTAAAGCAAGCTTCAAACACTTCGATCAAGACCAAACGGTTTTAAAGAATAACTTCTACAGTGACTTAAATGAAATTATAGCCGCCGACGGAAAGGTTGAACTGGCGGAAGCCAAAGCTTTGGAAGCATTGAAAGAAATCATCGAGCTGAATTCTGCTAAAAGCTTATGACAAGAATTTTGATCACAATTCCATTTGCCATTTTATTCGTGCTTGGCGCATGTAAAAAACCTGTGCTGGAAGTTCCACTCACGTTCGTGCCGCCGCTTGTTCTCTCCACGTCCATACACGATTCGCTTCCGTCCGCAGCCATAGATACTTTAAAACTGGAAGGATTATCCGGTTTGAAGATAAAGCATCACAATGGGCTATACGCGAGCTATTTCGAGTATGAAGCGGATAAGGATTTAGTGCTAAGGACAATTGCTGGTCTGCCTTTCCGTATGGACGCAACCAGGGCAGATACCCGGTGTCATTTTATTTCTGTTGAAGAGTTCGAAACGGTACGCCAAAATCTTCAGCCGCAGGAATTCGAAAACACGACTTTTTTTTGGAATGCTGACCAATCGAAGATAAACGTATTCGAGTGCATCAAGCCGCCCTATAGACACATCCTGCTAATTGAAAGCGGAAGCAATCACATTCTGCATCGCATCGAGTTGCAAGGGCATTCGTGAGCTCAGGTTTTCTTAACCGCCAATCTGTACAGCATTACCATCATGCCGATAAAAAATAATGTACCGAGAATATGATATCCTCCGTGACCAAACAAATTCACCAAAGGTTCTTCCATGCTCAGATTTCTTAGCTGTTCATTGTAAAACACGCCTAAAACCGCGGCGATGACACCGGTGATCGCACCTCCTGCAATTAGCCCTGTCGAAAATAAGTTTCCACGACTTAGATCGCTTTCGGCCACTACCTCTCCTTTTTGTTCACTGCGCCAATCGATAAAACCTTTCAAGGCACCCCCGACAAAAATCGGTAAGGTGGTCGCCAAGGGAAGATAAAGTCCAATTGCAAATGCCAGTGCCTTAATACCACAAAGTTCCATGGTGATCGCTATAAAAACGCCGATCATGATGAACTCCCAATCGAGGTTGAACGAAAGAATGCCTCGAGTGAGTGTAGCCATTAACGTAGCCTGAGGGGCTGGGAAATCCCCTTGTCCGATTGCGTGATTAATTCCCTGGCTTAACATTTCCGGAGTTGGCGTATCCAACACTTTCACGACAAGTCCTATTGCAATTGAGGATACTATTGCGCCAATGAAAAGGGAGATCTGCTGATAGCGGGGGGTTGCGCCAACAATATATCCGGTCTTTAAGTCCTGGGAAGTACCTCCTGCATTTGCTGCTGCAATACAGATCATGCTCCCCACTACGATCGCCAAAGGTTCATATAACTTACCCGACCACCCTACGCTGGTGAAGATAAGACATGTGCCCATGAGGGTGGCAATGGTCATACCCGAAATAGGATTGTTGCTTGTGCCCACCAGTCCAACGATACGGCTGGACACAGTGACAAAGAAGAAACCAAAAATAACCACGAGAATTCCGATCAATAATTTTTGGATCACATTTTCACCCGGGATGCCTGGTAGAACGACTGTTAAGAGTACCAATGCAATACTGCCGATTATAACGACTTTAAATGAAAGGTCATCTTCTGTCCTCGAAACTGCCTCGACCTTATTCTCTTTTAGCGATCCCATACTTTCTTTGAATGAAGAAACGATGGTAGGAATGGTCTTCATCAATGTGATAAGTCCACCTGCTGCAACGGCGCCTGCGCCAATTTGCCGGATGTAAGCTCTATATAATGCTTCGGAGTAGTCAGCAAAAGTTTTTGAAACGGGGTCCCAGCCAAAGGCACCCGGACTGGAAACAGACGCCAGGTTTCCGATTTTTACTAATTGTATTGCTGCAACCTCGGGGGAGATAAGTGTCGAAAGCAATGGAATAATTGCCCACCACGCCAACACGGAACCCGCAACGAGAACACCGGAAATACGCGGACCAATTATGTATCCTACACCAAGATATTCAGGAGTGATTTCAGCTTTTGTCGCCGCACTGGGCCAAAACTTGTTCGCCTGGCTGGTCACAAATTGTGGAGTCTCGGCTATTACATGGAAAACTTTTTGCAGTAATGCATATACGAAAGCAACGCCCATCCCGATAAAAGCAGTTTGCGCGAAGACACCGCCTTTTTCTCCTGCTTGCAATACCGACGCTGCCGCCGTTCCTTCCGGATAGGGAAGCACGCCGTGTTCTTTTACGATAAGCGACCTCCTCAGTGGAATCATCATCATCGTCCCCAGCATGCCTCCAAAGGCAGCCAGAATGAGAATGGTCAGGTAATCAAAATAAGATTCGCCGACGCTAAGCCCATTTTCGCCAGGGGTCAAAAACAGAAATGCAGGAACTGTAAAAGCAACTCCGGCGGCAATAGATTCCCCGGCCGACCCGGTCGTCTGCATTATATTATTTTCCAGTATTGTCGTCTTCAAAAATTTTCTGCCCAGCGTAATTGCAATAACGGAGATCGGGATGGATGCGGTTACGGTCAGCCCGGCCCTTAAAGCAAGGTACACTGTTGAACAGCCGAATAGGATTCCGAAGAGTGAACCAAAAAGAATTGACTTTATCGTGAACTCCGCCATTTGTTCGCCTGGCGAGACATAGGGTTTAAAGGCTTTAGGTTCTTCCATAAATAAATAGATTCATTTATCTGACATCTCCCGTTAACTTTCGTATCTGTTTGGATAAAATCAAAACCACCACTCCGCCGATCAATGAGATCTTTGCCACCAAACCAAAAAGGTCTACGAGCAAATCGGGTTTGGCAGAGATCAACTCATCGCTGAATTCCCCCGCATATAATCCAGCTATTAAATTTCCAAGCGCAAGTGACATAAAGAAAACACCCATCATCTGACCCACTAATCGCGATGGCGCCAGCTTAGTCACAGCGCTCAGTCCGATAGGATATAAGCATATCTCGCCAAAGGTATGGAACATGTAGGTGAATATAAGCCACGTTGGAAGTGGTCTTTCGCCTTTGATCACAATTAGAGAAGCTCCGACCATCACCAAATATCCAAGCCCGAGGAACAGTAATCCAAAGGAAAGTTTGACGGGTGTATTCGGGTTCATATTTCGTTTTGCAAGCCAAACCCACAACCATGCAAAAACAGGAACGAATATGACGACGAAAATCGGAGGCACGGACTGAAGCCAGCTCGCAGGCATTTCAAAGCCAGCAATAAACATGTTGGTGTACCGGTCGGCAAACAAGTTCAATGAAGATCCTTGCCCCTCGTATCCGGCATAAAACGTCGTCGTAATAACAAACATGATGCAAATTGCAAAGATCTTTTTCCGCTCGGCCGGATTGAGTTTTTCTGCAAGAAAAACGTAAATAAAATACACTATCACGCACGTTACAAGCACAACACCTGAGCCTCGCGCGAACGATACCGGATCTATAGAAAATACGCGCAGCAAAAGCAAGGCGACGAAGATGACAGCCACAGAAAGAATACTCCATAGACCGACCCACAATTTTCGCCGCTGTTTTTTTTCTTCGTCGCTCAAGACTCGATTTGTTCTGAGTCCCGCCTCTCCTAGTTTTTTTTCAGTCAGCTTGTAGTAAACAAGTCCGATAACCATACCGACGCCAGCGGCTGCAAAACCGTAATGCCAGTCCACCTTCTCTCCCAGGTAGCCGGTGATGACAGGAGAAATAAAAGCACCGATGTTAATGCCCATGTAAAAGATGGAAAAACCGGAGTCGCGTCTCGCAGGCTCCTCCGGTGGGTACAATTCGCCGATCAGCGCGCTGATGTTTGGCTTAAGGAGGCCTGTCCCCGTTACGATCAGCAGCAGCCCAAGGAAAAAGGATTCTTTAAAGGGAAAGGCGAGGCAAAAGTGGCCCAATGCTATAATACATCCTCCGTAAAAAATCGACTTGCGCAAACCAAAAAGTTTATCTGCAAGCCAGCCGCCGGGCAGGGCGAGCAAATAGACGAACATCGTGTACAGACCATAAATAGCACCACCGGTTTTGTCGTCGAACCCCATTCCCCCTTCGTCCACTGAAGCTACCATGAACAACAGCAGGAGGGCACGCATTCCGTAATAGCTGAAACGCTCCCACATTTCGGTAAAAAATAAAGTGGCCAGCCCTGGGGGGTGACCAAAAAAAGTCTTTTCAGAATCCATGAAACCGAAAGTGAAAGCGGCCTAAGTTTGGTAAAATCTAACCAAAGTATACCGATAAATTCATTTTCGCAAACTCTCCCAAACCGCAAAACATTTTTATGACGACGTGGTTATAGAAAATCAGTTTACAAGTTGAGAACCGCACCCCATAACATTTTGATGCGTGTGGGGTTTATTCTACAGAGGTTATTATAAACAACAAAAAAAAATGAATATGAAAAATTATGTTCTTGTATTTGCACTCTTCCTGGGAGTACATGCCATACAGGCTCAAACCGATACGACTCAAAAGGAAAGTGCCCCAAGCGAAAGCGCGCAGACCGAAGGTGGAGAGATTACCGATGACGAGCTTGAGAAATATGCAGTCACGATGGATTCTGTGAACGATATGAAAGCAAGTCTTTTAAAAGACATCGAGACGATGGTGAAAGGCAATGAAAAGATGACTACCGCCCGGTATAACGACCTTTCCAAAATCGTAGACGACGAAGCTGCCTTGGCAAAAGCCAAAGCTACGCCGGAAGAAATCGCGTTTATGAAGGAGGTTGCTGCTAAAAAAGAAGAAGGCACAACTAGAATTCAGGAAACATTTCAATCGATGGCGAAAGACTATGTCGGCGCGAGCGCCTACAATAAAATTAAAAAAGGGTTGGCGTCTGACCCAGAATTACAAAAGCGATATCAAAGTCATATGGACAAGCTCGGTGCGAGCGACGTAAACTAAAATCTAAAGGGTCATTAACTGACCCTTTTTTTTTCTCAATAAAAAACCTCTCCGATTAAAAAAAATTCGGTAGCCGCATAATTTTTTTGCTCCGTAATCCATTAAAAACCATATCTTTGCCCTCTTATAGTAATTCTAGAAATGCGTCATTATCCCAGGCTAGGTCTCTCCGTATTGTTGTGGCTTCTTTTCGTTCACGCTCATGCGCAGTTCAATGTTAACTCGCTCTTCACTCCTATCGATCTAACCATACCTGTACAGGTTTTCAGAGTGGTTTCGGAAACGAAACAATTCGGGATCGATACTACCGACTTCGAAGACCCAACAATGATGTTCGGAGATTCCCTTAGCGGATGGAGACGCTGGAGCTACGTTGAAAATTATGCCTTCGGCAAGGACCGTGGCGACTTGCCGATGATCACCGATCTGAATTCCCTTCATCCATTTTTTCGTGATCAGGTGGTTAATTTGATTGCGAAATGTAAAGCCAAAGGAATCAACTTGGTTGTTGTTGAAACATATCGCACACACGCCAAGCAGCATGAATATAAAACCATGGGAAAGAAATACACAAGCTCAGGTGCTGGCCAATCCAAGCATCAGTATGGTCTTGCTGTTGATGTAGTGCCTGTTGTAGATTCGGTCGCGGTCTGGAATAACACAATGTTATGGCGAAAGATTGGCACAATTGGCGAAAAGCTTGGGCTTCGGTGGGGTGGACGATGGAGAAAGCCATACGATCCCGGACATTTCGAATGGACAGGAGGATTGACTTCCTATCATCTTGGAAACGGTAAGCTTCCTAGTCTTCCAAACTGTTCGGAGCGTTATCCGTGCATCGAAGAGGATATCAAAACTTTGAGACGCTATTGGAAAGAATGGGAAATATCCCAAAGCGCCCTTACCCGCAAATAAATGAAGCTCACGTTTCCTGATAATTTTATTTTCGGGACAAGCACATCAGCGGCGCAAATAGAAACTGCATTTGAACATGACTGGCAAGGTGTAAAAGCCAGGAATGGAGCACTCTTCGAGCGCACCACGGATCACGAAAAAAAATTCAAGGAAGATGCTGCGATTATTGCCTCCGTTGCGCCCAATTACAGGATGGGACTTATGTGGAGCAAGCTCCAGCGTGCGCCATTGGCAGCGTTTGACTTAGAGACGTCCCGGGAATACCATCACTTCCTTCAGGATCTCAAGGGCAAAGGAATAGGTATCATGATGGTCCTCCATCATTTCACAAACCCTCTGTGGTTCTCCAGGCTTGGCGGATGGGAAAAAACGGAGAATATTTTCATGTGGGTGGACTTTGCAAAAAAAGTAGTTGACGAGTTCGGTCACTACGTTTCGTCCTGGAATACCTTTAACGAACCCAACGTGTATGCCAGCTATGGTTGGATCACCGGATTTTTTCCACCCTTCAAAATCAATCCACTGACGGCAGGGAAAGTTGTAAAGAATATGGGACTTGCGCACGACCAGGTGTATGACTACATCAAGGCAAGATTTCCAGAGCAGCCCGTCGGGATTTCCCACAACGCGACCGTGTTTTCGGCAGAGAATCTGCTGGGATGGTTTCCTGCGCGCCTGTCAGATTGGTGGTTCATGGAGTATGTTCCACGCCATTTTGAAAAAGTCGATTTCTTCGGGATGAGTTACTACGGACGAATTCCACACGACCCCTTGCCCATCACCTACCTAGAGACACCCGAAAAAATGAAAGCGTTGGGCAGGCGTCATGACGATATCTGGGAGTATTACCCCGAAGGTCTGCGCACCTGTCTGGACCGCTACTGGCATAAATACAAAAAGCCGATTATTATCACCGAAAATGGCGTCTGCGATGAGAGTGACTTCCTAAGGCTTCAAGCGATCCAGGATTATGCTTATATTGTTCACAAAGCCATAAAGGACGGTATTGACATTCGTGGCTATTTCTTCTGGAGCACCTGGGATAATTTCGAATGGCACCTTGGGCCAACAATGCGGTTCGGATTGTACGAATGCGATTTTCAGACAATGCACCGGATGAGAAGACCAAGTGGTGATCTATATGCTTCGTTGGCTTATTCAAAGAAAATAACAATTGTGAAGCCCGAGAAAGAAGCATTTGCATAGGGTATTTCACGCAACGCGCAGGATTGATTGGCAACTAGCACAGAAATTTGCAATCGTGTGATTTTCAGAATTTGATAACCAGAACGGCATGAAAAAACTTTTACTGCTATTGTGCATTATTTTAGCCTGCATCTCCGTCGAGGGGCAATCAAAAAGCGAAATTCTTTACGTAGGAACTTATTCTGTACGTGGCAGCAAGGGCATTTACGTGTATGCCTTCAACAGGGCGAAACAAACCTTAACGCTCCTTCAGACGGTTCCCAGCCTCGAAAGCCCGACCTTCCTGGCCGTACATCCGTCGCAAAAATATCTGTATTCTGCTAATCGCGGAAAAGCCGAGATCACAGACCAGGGCGGGTCGGTTAGTGCGTACGGTATTGATCCCACAACGGGAAGGCTAAACGGTCTCAACAACAAGTCATCCTATGGCGACGGACCCTGCTATGTAGAAGTTGACAAAACCGGTAAGTACATTTTTGTATCCCATTACAATGAGGGGAACCTAACGATACTTTCCTTGTTCAGAGACGGGTTGATCGGAAGCGTTTCGGATGCAAAAAAATATTCCGGGAAAGGTGTAAACCCGGAACGACAGGAAAGTCCGCATATCCACGCCACAGTTGTTTCTCCTGACAATAAATTCGTTTATGTCACGGATCTGGGGACCGACAAGATCTACATCTATGAGTTCAATGCAGATGATGGAACCCTTCGCGCCGCAGCGACTAACGAGGTAACGGTTGCACCTGGCGCGGGACCGAGACACCTAACCCTCCACCCATCGGGAAATTACGCGTACCTGGCAGAAGAATTAACGTCAACGGTCGGGGTATTCCAGGTTGATAAACTAAGCGGGAACCTGACACTGTTGCAGGATTCCGTGATATCACTCCCTGAAAATTTCGTCGAAAAAAATACAAGCGCTGACATTCACGTTGATCCTTCTGGGAAGTTCCTTTACATGTCAAACAGAGGTGCAAATGTGCTCAGCATTTATATGATCCAGGGAGACGGCACAATTAAGTTGATCGGTCACCAAGATAGCGGCGGAAAAATTCCAAGAAATTTTTTAATTGATCCGATGGGGCAATATTTGTTTGCCGCCAATCAAGACTCCGACACGATTAATATTTTTAAAATTGATTCTAAAACGGGTAAGCTTGCACAGGTAGGAAAACCCATTAGCGTACCTTCACCAGTTTGTCTGAAGTTGGTGACTTTAAAGTGATCCCAGTTCAGACAGACGAGCAATGCAATTGCGGCAGAGCGAATTGTTAGTCGCGCAAGCGCCATTAATTTTTACGGATGGCGGTAAGTTTAAAACGGAGCATTGTGTGACTTGACATTCACCAAGTTGCCCTATATTTTTATACGATTATCAGGATGGAAATGATGCGGAAAGATTATAGTTATCGGCGATGCCAAGGTGTTGAAGGTTTTTTTTATCACCTGTTATTAATGACCAAACGACCTTACCTGGGAATATTTTTGTTGCTCCCAGCCGTCATCTTGCTCTTGTCTGCGACGGCGATAGCACAGGAAAGAAATCTGAAATTCGAGCACCTGGGAATTCGCGAAGGGCTGTCGCACAGCAACGTTCGCGGTATACTGCAGGACCGGGACGGATTCATGTGGTTTGCTACACACGATGGTCTAAACAAGTACGACGGCTATAAATTCACTGTCTACAAAAACATTCCAAACGACGAGCATAGCCTCAGCCACAATAATCTTTGGCGAATTATTGAAGACCGGCATGGAAATATCTGGATTGCCAGTTGGGGCGGAGGATTAAATATGTTTGATCGGAATAAAGAAAACTTCACCCACTATCGTCACGATCCTAATGATCTGAATTCGCTAACCGATGACTTCATCTACACATTGCTTGAAGACAGTAAAGGCAACATCTGGATTGGGACAAACAATGCCGGTATCAATGTATTAAATCCTGCTACTAAACAAATTGAACGTTTTACCTTTGACAGGAACAATCCGGATGGAATTAGCGACAATGAAATCCGGGACATCTTTGAAGATCGCGACAAGAACATTTGGATCGCAACAGGAAATGGCGGCTTAAACTTGTTCAATAAAACCAATAAGACCTTCAAATCGTATAAACACGACCCTTCGGACCGCAAGTCAATTTCCAGCAACAACGTGCGGACAATAACGCAGGCCAGGGATGGCGCTTTTTGGATTGGTACTTACGGTAACGGCCTGGATTTGTTTTTAGCAGATCGCGGCGAGTTCAAAAACTTCAAGCACGATCCGAAAAATCTTAATAGTCTTACGCACAACTCTGTGCAAGATGTGCGGCAAGGGCCTAAGGGAAATTTGTGGATTGCTACCGAAAATGGGGGCTTAAGCATTCTGAATCCCAAGACCGGCACCTTCACCAACTATCGACACGATGATATCGACCGCGGGAGTATCAATGACAATTCGCTTTATGTCTTGTTCGATGACAAAGAGGGCAACATGTGGATCGGTACATTCAACGACGGCGTCGATTTTGTCAAGACAGACAATAAGTTCACACATTACAGACATAACTCTTCCCCTAACAGCCTTAGCAACAACCTGGTCCTCTCGATCTACGAAGACGCCAAAGAAAATTTATGGATAGGCACCGACGGCGGCGGGTTAAACAAGCTTGAACGAAGTATAGGTAAATTCAGTCACTATCGGCATGATCCAAACAAACTCAATTCCATCGGCGGCGATTATGTGCTAACGGTGACTGAGGACAGTCGGGGCAATATCTGGATTGGAACATGGGGAAACGGACTGACCATTTTCAACCCCGAGAAAAGTACTTACAAGCATTTCAAAGCAACGAGCGGCGATAGTCCCGGACTTAGCAACAATAACGTCTGGAAGATTTTTGAAGATAGCGACGAAAAGGTTTGGATCGGTACCTACGGAGGTGGCGTGAACGTTTATGATCCTGAAACTGGCGACTTCACACGGTATTTGTCTCAATCCGACGATCCTCAAAGCCTTAGCCTCAACAACGTCTATTACATTATGGAAGATAGCCGGGGCTATATCTGGATTGCCACCGACGGCGGAGGTGTAAATCGCTTTGACAAAAAGACGAAGAAATTCAAACGTTACATTCATGATCAAACAAAAAACAGTTTAAGTCACAACCGCGTGATCAGCATCCACGAGGACCATGACCGAAACTTGTGGATTGGAACAAATCACGGGCTAAACCACTTCGATGTTAGTCGTGAAGTATTCACGTCTTACGAAACAAAAGATGGTCTT
>DASUTP010000127.1:0-4530 GCA_036374515.1 Chryseolinea sp.
ATTTTTATCCATAAGTCTGGAGCAATGCTGCCGCAGCCTTTTTTGGATATTTCAAACAAGCTAATAGCCCGCAGCGGCCCTCAGGATGAACGTGGATTGCTCGGACTGGCGTTTCATCCGGGTTTTAGAAATAACGGCCGCTTTTTTGTATTCTACAGTGCCCCCTTAAGCTCTACGGGACCTGCGGGGTGGGATCACACCAATCAAATAGCTGAATTTTCCGTTACCGCTGGTTCAGATCAGGCGAATGCCTCCTCTGAACGGATCTTATTATCCATAGACCATCCTCAGACAAATCATAACGCCGGTATGATCGCGTTTGGCGCCGACGGCTACCTTTATATTTCGGTGGGTGACGGCGGAGGAGCTAACGATACCGGTAATGGTCATGTTGAGGGAGGCAACGGTCAGGATATTACACAAAATCTTCTAGGAAGCATTTTGAGAATTGCCGTTGATGGTACGGAAGAATACAGCATTCCCGCTGATAACCCTTTTGTGGGAATTGATGGTCTTGACGAAATTTATGCTTTCGGTCTGCGGAACCCATATCGCTTTAGCTTTGATCCCGAAGGCAATTTGATTGCGGCGGATGCCGGCCAGGAATTGTACGAGGAGATCGACCTTATTGAAAAGGGTGGCAACTATGGGTGGAATATTAAGGAGGGTGCCCATTGTTTTGATCCCAGCGATCCAGCAACAGTTCCTGCTTCTTGTCCGTCGGAAGATCAATTCGGCAATCCGTTAAAAGATCCCGTGATAGAATTCAAAAATTCAAGAAGTTTTAGCGACGGTCTGGGCAATGTTTCTATTGGGGGCTATGTCTATGAAGGTGATGATGAGCCCGGATTAAATGGCAAGTATATTTTTGGCGTTCTTTCCCAAAGTTCTAATGCAATCAATGGCGCCGTGTACGCGGCTGACCGGACGGGTACTACCTGGAATTATGAAAAGCTTAGAATTACTAATAAAACTGGAAATGAGCTGGATGAGTTCGTGTTAGGTTTTGGAAAAGACAACGATGGAGAGGTGTATGTGCTGACCAACAGCGCTGCTATCAACTCGGGTAAGGTCTATAAAATTAACGACTAACAACTGTGGCAATTTTGTTTGTGTGTTTAGGTTGTCTTAGGTGTTGAGACAGCTTAAACACTAAAACAGTTAATCACTTTTATTATCTTAGCCCCCTAACCTGTAGGTATGTCGTTTAAATTGTCGGAAGTAAAGTGGGGCATCATAGGAGCGGGCGATGTGTGTGAAGTAAAAAGTGGCCCTGCAATGAACAAAATCCAACACTCAAAGCTTGTGGCGGTCATGCGCCGTAACGGAGCTAAGGCGAGGGACTACGCTGAACGCCATGGAGTTCCCAAATGGTACGATGATGCGGAAAAGTTAATCCATGATCCCGAGGTTAATGCCATTTACATTGCTACACCACCCGGCTCTCACGAAGAGTATACATTGAAGGCAGCTGCTGCCGGAAAGCCGGTGTATGTCGAAAAGCCCATGGCACGAACCTACAACGAATGTCTTGCTATGGTCGATGCGTGTGAACGTGCAAACGTACCGTTGTTCACAGCGTATTATCGCCGGAGTCTTCCAAACTTTCTGAAAATACAAGCTTTACTTATGGATGGTGCCATCGGCGACATTCGATACGTCAATATATTGCTGAACAAAACGCTTGAACCTGACATTGTATGGGCAAGTGGTCGTCAGGATAATTGGCGTATAGTCCCGGAGATTTCCGGCGGAGGTTATTTTTTCGACTTGGCGTCGCACCAGCTGGACATGATGGACTTCCTTTTTGGCCCGCTGGAAGGATTGCAGGGTGTTGCCCGAAACCAGGCGAATCTTTATCAGGCCGAAGATATTGTGATGGGTACATTTCAGTTTAGCAGTGGGGTTGTCGGCCAGGGTACGTGGTGTTTTACAACTTCGAAAATTTCCGACAGGGAGATCACAACGATTGTCGGCAGCAAGGGACGAATCTCTTTTCCCTTCTTCGGCGACCATACCGTTACGGTCGAAACGGAAGGGAGACAGCCTGAAGTGTTGAAATTTGATATTCCTGTTAATATTCAACAACCCTTGATTCAAACAATTGTTGATGAACTAAGAGGTCATGGCAAATGCCCAAGCACCGGTTTGTCTGGGGCAAGGACAAACCGCGCGATGGAGATTTTGACCGGAAAGCATGTTGCATTCGGTAAAGCTTGATCGTGATAGATTAGATTAATTCGTTATCTTGTTATCCAGGCATATGGTGGCTTTTCTGGTTGCGCCATGTTTGGTGAAAATGGTTTCGGTCCGACAGTGGACCAAAAGTTGGGAAGGCGAAAATGATACGATATTGTTTAACGATACTGTTGGTTGTGTTGACGATGCTCGTCTACGCACAGCCCTTGACTGATATTGGCAAGCGACTCGGATACCTTGAGAAGCAAAATGATTTTCGGTACGATACTACCGGGTTTTCGTCGCTTCCGAAATTCGATTACCGGTGTGACAATGCAAATGCCAATAGGTGGGATTATTTTCACGTGACAGACCTCAACCAAGATGGGCTTGACGATTTAATTTATTCCGGCCCCTGTATTGCAAATACGCAGACGGGAATTTTTCTAAATACCGGGCGCGTTTTTAAGAAGGTTTATGACTATCCAGGAAAGATCCTTTCGATTGAAAAAAGTCCATCGGCGACCACCATAAATATTTTGAAGGACGCCGGTGGCTGCGAGGATTATTCTCAGTATACTGAACTTTCCATTGATACGAAATCGCAGGTAACGAAAAATACGATCCTTTTCGGACCCAAAACAAAGATCACTGTTGCTGCAAGATTGAGACAGGAAAAAGTGGTAGGGATGATCAGAACAACGCCGCAAATCAATGATGTGATCAAGCGCAATGAATGCAACACCGCCGTGCTCAAGGGCAATCAACTGACCCGAATAGAGGAATTCAAAGATGTCGTGCAGCTGAATAAGTTTGGAGAGTGGTGGTTGGTGTTGTATCCCGAAAACAGAGAGAAGTCCTGGATAGGATGGATGAGGCTGAATTAAATTGCTTTTGTTGCACTGATAATATGTCTCTTGTTTTTTGTACAGCAACCACCGATGAAGAGCTTGCGCAGATCCTCGTCTTGCAAAAGGCTAACCATTCATCGACGCTTTCTGAAGCAGACGCCGCCCGCGATGGATTCGTTACAGTGATGCATTCATTGGAACTTTTAAAAAAAATGAATGATGCAGCACCCCAAATCATAGCGAAAGATGGCCAGACCGTCATCGCGTATGCGTTGGTAATGCTCAAATCGTTCAGCGCGATGATACCGGTGTTACAACCGATGTTCGATCGCCTTTCGGCGATTCAGTTCGGCGACAGGAAAATATCACAATATCGTTTCTATGTAATGGGCCAGATCTGCATTGCAGAAAATTATCGCGGCAAAGGCGTGTTTAATTCCCTCTACGAAAAGCACAAAGAGATAAACGGCGATGCGTATGATATCTGCGTGACGTCTGTTGCAACCCGCAATAGAAGGTCGATGCGGGCCCACGAACGGGTGGGCTTTGAAATCGTCAATACATTTCGGGATCACACGGATGAGTGGAATATCCTGGTTATGAAATTACAGGGGGGAGGCACGCTTTAGGTGGAAAGGAACGGTTTGAATTTGTATTCAAAGTAGAGATCGAGTATTTTAGGTCCGAGAACTTTTGCTTACATGGACATACCGCAGCTCGCAGCATACATTGTCTGGAATGTTGACAGCGACATCTTTGTTATCCCTTATTTGAATCATCCGGTCCGGTGGTATGGGTTGTCATGGGCTCTGGGTTTTCTTGTGAGTCAGCAGTTGATGTATTACATCTACAAACGAGACGGGCGCCCCCTTCATGAAGTGGATACGCTCACTATTTACATGTTGATCGCGGTGGTGGCCGGTGCAAGACTTGGTCACGTTTTATTTTACGAGCCGATTGATTTTTTCAACGAGCCACTTCGGGTCTTCGCGATCTGGGAGGGAGGCTTGGCAAGCCACGGTGGCGGCATAGGCATGTTCATTGCGCTGTTTTTTTTCGCCCGACACACCAAAGTAAACTATTTATGGATCGTCGACAGACTGGTGATCGTTTCGGCCTTAACAGGATGTTTCATTCGACTGGGAAATTTAATGAATTCCGAAATGGTCGGCGTGCCAACGACGCTGCCATGGGGTTTTGTGTTTACAAGCATTGATGACGTTCCGCGACATCCCGCCCAGCTGTACGAAGCTATTTATTGCTTCCTGCTTTTCGTTTTTTTGTTTCTTACGTGGCTTAAGAATGGAAATGAACTACGAAATGGATTTCTCACTGGATGGTTCCTTATAATCCTTTTTAGCCTGCGCTTCGTAGATGAATTTCTTAAGATCAATCAGGTGTCGTTTGAAAATGATTTGATCTTAAATATGGGTCAGATTTTAAGCATTCCTTTCGTAATTCTCGGAATTTTGATTCTCGTACTGGGGAAGACGCGAGAGGC
>DASUTP010000128.1:0-2433 GCA_036374515.1 Chryseolinea sp.
AGGGTAAAAAAAATGCTCACCCGTCTTCCGTTCAAAAAATCGATACCTTCAAAGTTTCGCCAATTTTCGCAGAAATGCTTGCGATTCTAATGGTCGACAATACATCCCTTTTGAGGGTTGATTGTAACCCTGATCTTTTAGCTTAAAGCCTCCAGGTCTAGCACTAAGGCTATCAGATAATTATCGAAAGATTTCCTGTAGCGTTTTTTTGTTGGAATTCGGGATAAAACATACAACCCCGCAGATGGGAAAAACGTGAGAATTTCGCTTCGGTCGCGTCTCTGAACGCCCGTCTTAATTCCGGTAAAAAATCATCAATTCGCGAGTTTTTCCTACTTTAGATTCCACGCCACTTATGAAAAAACGCACGTTTCTAAAACTTACATCCGCCTTTATGACCGGAGCAGCCTTTGCCAATGTGTCTTGCAACAAGAACAATCCTACAACTGAACTTAGAAACTGGGCCGGAAACTTGACATACGGTACGGCTAGTGTTTTTGAACCCAAGAGTGTTGAGGAAGTGCAGGAGATCGTAAAAAAATGCACCAGGTTGAGAGCGCTTGGCACGCGCCATTGCTTCAACAAAATTGCCGATTCACAAGACAACTTACTCTCTACAAAGAATCTGAATTCCATAATATCGCTGAACAAGCAGGAAAAAAAAGTTACCGTTGGAGGAGGAATGCGGTATGGAGAGCTGTGCAAAAATCTCCATGAAAACGGTCTTGCAGTTCACAATCTTGCATCTCTGCCGCACATTTCTGTGGCAGGGGCTTGCGCAACGGCAACACATGGTTCCGGCATAAAAAATGGAAATCTTGCCACGCCCGTGTCGGCGATCGAATTTGTTAAAGGTGATGGGGAACTCGTCTCACTCACCCGTGAAAAAGACGTGGAGGATTTTTATGGAGCCGTTGTAGGGCTGGGATGCCTCGGCGTGGTCACAAAAGTAACGCTTGACCTGATCCCTGCGTTTTCCATGCAACAGGAAGTCTATCTTAATCTTCCGTTAAGCCAGCTTGAAAACAATTTTGATGAGATCATGTCATCAGGCTATAGTGTAAGTCTTTTTACAGACTGGCAAACTTCAAATATCAATCAGGTTTGGGTCAAACGCGCAATAAGCGATCAGGATTCCTACACTGTGCCAAAAGATCTTTTCGGAGCTACCCTGGCGACGAGGAACGTGCACCCAATAATTGAGATTTCTGCTGAAAACTGCACGGAGCAAATGAGTGTAACCGGGCCGTGGTATGAACGATTGCCACACTTTAAAATGGGCTTTACGCCCAGCAGTGGCGAAGAATTACAGGCAGAATATTTCGTTCCCAGAAGCGAGGCGGTTGCAGCCATCCGGGCTGTGCATTCTATGAAGGATCAAATCAAGCCCCTTTTGATGATCAGTGAAATCCGCGCGATCGCCGCCGATAACTTTTGGCTCAGTCCGTGTTTTCAACAAGATAGCGTCGCCATCCACTTTACTTTAAATCAAAACACCGAGGGTGTTATGAGCTTTTTGCCTAGACTGGAAGAAACGCTTGCACCATTCGGAGTCCGTCCTCATTGGGGAAAATTATTTACATTGAATGCTTCCGAAATGCAGAAGCGGTACAGCAGGATGGATGATTTTAAACAGATGTTAAACCGTTATGATCCTCAGGGGAAGTTCACTAACGAATTTGTGAAAGCAAAAATCTACGGCACTGCCTCCTAACGGCCTCCAATATTATTCGAGTCGCACACTTTCGATGGCTAAAGCATGCCGGTCGTTCAACTCGCTTTCGGGAATCCCGGGACCAATAGAAATTTGTAACGTCTCAACTTCCCTGAGATCGACGCTTCCCTCCCTCTTATCCTCAAAAAAATAAGGAAGAAAGGTCGGATACGGCCTCGGCAGCGTAACAAGTCTCACCTTCTTCAAATCTTTTACAGATAGCTTATAATCTCCGGAAATTGAATCTACTTTTATCATTCCGCCAAATGCCTCGCCCATTTTTGTAATGAGCGCCAGCTGTACCCAGCATGGCTTGTTTGCGAGCGATCGCCCTCTGAAAATAATATCTTTCTTCCCCGCCAGAATTTCCCTGTTGTGGGTTACTTTTTTCCCAAAGTAGTACCGCATAGAGTAATCGTTGATATTGGCAGCTTTGGGATTTTCCGCATCAATGGTAAAGAGCTTGTCGATGACCACACGGATCTCTGCCTTTCCAGGTTCAGTTCCAGGAATAAACGACGACGCTCTATTCCAAGCCCGGCTTAGCTCATCGTTATCAGCGCGCGCATCGAAAATATAAACGGGCGACGATTTCGAAACGACCCGGACCTCGAATGGATTGCGATTGTTAAAGTCCCAATCAGACGGGCTTCCCTCTTGCCTGCCTGGATAGGTAAACAACTCCTTCTTTTCACCTACCGTGATGAAGTACTGCAAAA
>DASUTP010000129.1:0-6334 GCA_036374515.1 Chryseolinea sp.
TATGCAGCAATGTTTCTCATTCCAGTGCCGGGATATGGCGCGGGCGACCTGTCAATAGAAGGAAACCTGCATGGTTGGATCGATCGTAACTTTTTACCGGGCAGGCTACTGCAAAAAACGTACGATGAGAATGGCTTACTGACGCAGCTGCCTGCATTATGTTTGACAGTATTCGGAACGTTGGCCGCCGATATATTACGGAACCCAAGCCTGCCGGACCTTGTCAAATTTCGAAATCTCGCCGTCTCAGGAGCTGTCTGTCTGGTTATTGGATTGCTGTGGGGTCTGCATTTTCCCATTAATAAACATTTGTGGAGCAGCTCATTTATTATGTTGACCGGCGGAATGTCATTTTTGGTTTTTGCATTGTTTTATTGGGTTATCGATATTCTGAAATATCAAAAATGGACGTTCTTTTTCATTGTCATAGGCATGAACAGCCTCACCATTTATATGGTCTACCGCTTTATCGATTTTGGTCATACATCAGCCTTGCTATTTCAGGGGCTTTATAGCGACGCGGCGGAGAAATGGCACCCTGTCTTTGAAAGCATCGGTGCATTAATTATCGTCTGGCTATTTCTATACTTTTTATACAGGAGAAAAATCTTTATCAAGATTTAGACCCTGTCAACATCGGGCGGATAGCGGAGGTTTATTCCTACGCATCGTCTTTTCGTCTGAAATATTGAAGTGCACCGGTGGACCACAATGCCCACAACATTAACACCGGCTGGAAAAACAAACGCACGAGCCGGGCGCGATCAGTATCCAACCCAAATGCGTCGGTTCTATTCATGTATTGGGCAATGTTACCGGGAAAGATCAGCAAATAGAATACGGCCAGTGCGATGCCGACCCATACCTTTTGTCTGGACCAGAATATCATAGCAAGACCCAATGCGAGTTCAAATATACCAGAGATAATGACCACGACGTCCTTACCAAGAGGCACCCAATCCGGGACCTGCGCCTGGAACTCTTGTCGCAGAAATGTAAAATGCCCCACTGATGCAAAAATCATCATGATGCCTAAAGCGATTCTTGCAACATTTTGAAGCGTGCCTGTTTCGATGTTCTTCATACAGAAGTAAACCGTTTGCGTGACCGAAGGTTGCTTTGTCTATCACAAATGACACGCTGAACAAAGCGAAATTGAAATTCTGAACAAAGTTGAAACCGCCAGATGCTTCGACCTTTGTTACATCAAATCAACAAAGCAATTATGAATCAATTAACAAAAATTGACAACTACAACGGACGGCTTCAAAGGAGCATTAACTCCGGATTTAATGCAACGTCAACTGCTAAACAAGTAATATCAGGAATTGACTTGCGGGGAAAAACAGCGATCGTCACTGGTGGTTATGCTGGTATCGGTTTGGAAACAACGAAGGTGCTTTCAGAGGCGGGAGCTGATGTCTGGATACCCGCCAGGGATCTTGCTAAAGCTAAGGCAAATTTGAAAAATCTACGCGTGCAGGTTCGCTCGATGGACTTAATGAATCCTGCATCGATCGACATGTTTGCTGAGGAGTTTTTAAGTTCCGGCAAACCGCTTCATATTTTGGTTAACAATGCCGGCATCATGTGGGTGCCACTTCGCAGGGATCGCCGCGGAATTGAATCGCAATTATCAACCAATCACTTGGGACATTTTCAACTTGCCGCCCGGCTGTGGCCGGCGTTGAAGGGCGCGGGTACCGCCCGCGTGGTAGCAGTCTCTTCCTATGGACATCACATGGCTCCCTTCGATTTTGAAGACCCCAACTTTAATCACCGTGAATATCAAACACTGCTGGGCTATGGGCAGTCGAAAACCGCCAACAACCTGTTTAGTGTGGAATTCGACCGACGGGCCAGTGAATTCGGCGTCAGAGCCTATTCACTTCATCCTGGTTCTATCTACGGAACTGACCTCGGCAGGGAAGCGCCTATCGAACTATTCAAACAGATGGGAACTCATGATGCCGATGGCAATATATATCCAGACGTGGTAAAAAGGTTGAAGACCATTGAGCAGGGTGCAGCAACTACCATCTGGTGCGCAACGAGTCCGCTGCTGGACGAAATCGGTGGCGTATATTGTGAGAATTGTGATGTAGCCGAAATAGATGATGGCCCGCTTGAGCAACGTTATGACGACCCTTTTTCGTTGCGCGGTGTAATGCCCTATTCGGTCGATGCAAAAAATGCCCGACGATTATGGAAGCTGTCGGAGGAAATGACTGGTATAGAATTCCCTGTGGATTAGGTAGAGCTTGTCAGAGTTGTCAACCGAAATACTGAATATTATTGCTAAAGCCCGCACTGTTCAATATTAAACTGTGGGACATAAATTCAGGCATACATATTTGCCTCAATCCTTTTTGTTAACTTTAATGCGACCAGTCTATGGATTTCACCACAAAATACATTACCCCTGATATTAAGCTTTCATGTTATGAAGGCAAGCTTTTCAAGACAGAAGTAGTTTTTGAACAGCACATGTTGGTTTGGTTTATCTCAGGTGAAACCAAGATCATCCAGGCAGGCGCCACGCATGTGTTTAATGCGGGTGAAATTTTTCTTATCCCAAGAAATCAGTTGACTACCGTTATTCTATATCCAAAAGATGGACGTCCGCACAAATCAGTAGTGATGCACTTGTCCCTGGAAAGGTTGAGAAATTTTTACGCGAAGCTCGATGTGCCTGACCGGCAAACCGCGATTGCCAAGATCTACTCTTTCAAAAATCATCCCCTGCTGGAAAGTTGCCTTTCCTCACTGATTCCCTATTTTGATTTGCACGAAGAATTTCCGGAGAAGATTGCTTCTCTTAAGATTACTGAGGCGCTTACCATCCTTAGAACAGTGGATAAACACATTGATGGGATCCTCGCGAACTTTGAAACACCAGGAAAAATTGACCTTGCCAAATTTATGGAGAGTCATTTTATGTTCAACCTTCCTTTGGAGAAATTTGGATACCTAACGGGGCGGAGCCTTTCAACCTTTAACAGAGATTTTCGAAGAACATTTAACGCAACGCCTCAAAAATGGCTTACAAAAAAAAGATTGGAGCTGGCCCACTATCAAATTACCGAGCACACGAAAAAACCTGTCGACATATATCTTGAAGTGGGGTTTGAGGACCTTTCACACTTTTCGTTTGCATTCAAAAAACATTTCGGTTACATGCCAACGTCGATTGTCCGGCAATAATTAACACCAAATGAAGCCCCAAGCTGCTAAGATTACCTTAGCGCCTGGGGTAACGGTGATGTTGAGGATCGTGTGGCGACTTTCAACGTTTAGTGCAATACTGGATTATGGGAGGCAAAAATACCATTTGGGTTTTCAAGTTTCACCCAAACGTGAAGCGTCCACAACTTAAACTCTGTATTGATTTCCCAAACGTCATCACGGCCCTTGAAACCCTCGGGCACGGGCGGCGGATTGTTTAGATCTTCTATTGGAACCGCGTATTCGACTGCGACAAACTTAAGTTTATTGTTCTCGTCCGGCGCGTACAACAATAGTTCAGGTCGTTCAACCTCAAAGGCGTCGTCAAGAAGACCGGCGTTCAAATAATGGTAACCCATGTGCGGGCGATAACCTGTCACTTCAGTGTCATATCCGTCATGTTCTGCATGTTCGATAAAATCGTACGGCGTGACAGCTGCACGAAGCTTGCTCATTTCCTCATGCCACAAGGGAACTTCATCGTCATCATCACAGCTTATAATGAGGCCGCTAAAAACGGAGGCCAGTAACACAAATTTAATTACCGTTGAACGGAGGACGTTCACGGATGCCCTAGATGTAGCTACAGATTCCGGGATTTGAGATCTCCAGCCTTTTGACAGTCTGTTCATGATTTAAAAATTTTAGTTGATTAAAACTTGATTTGTGATGCGTAAAGTTGAAAGAAGTGTCCGCAGCAGACTGTAACAAATGGTTCAAACAATAACAAATAGGTCGCAGCCACATCCCTAACAAATGACTCTTGAATGGGACGTAATTACGCTGGCTAACTATGGTTTTTAGCAGCCGAGTTTAGGAATACTGCTTCTTTTCGAAGGCCCAACCAGAAATTTTCCGCCCAGGGCGAATAAAAAAAATGGTTCAAATAGTGAAAAAATAATTTCAAACCTGTGAACGTAACACCAAAGCTTTTGTGGTTTCGGGTGGTGTTTTCAGGCGACATGCACGATGCTAGATCAAACATCCAAAAGACGATTGAGCACCTTTCCAAGCTCTTCGTTGTACAACACGTACCCGCCATTATCGCTGTTTGTGAACATCACGAATCCAGATTTTTTTGGGATGGAAACCATCATGAGCGATCTAAATCCAGACTGACCCCCGGAGTGCAAGACAATATTTCCGCTTTCGCGTTCCTGTACAGCCCAACCCAACGCCCACGAGCCGGCCCCATCGATTTTTTGGTCATCTCGCAATCTCACCTGCGGACGAAACATTTCGTCAAGACTTTTTGCGTTGAGACGGCATGGATCGTTGTCTTTAGGCGAAAAAAGTCCGGTGATGAATTTTGAGAAATCTTTTGCCGTCGTAGTCAAACCCCCGGCGGAGCCATAACGCGCTATATCGACGGCGGTGAAATGTGATTTCCTCAGTAGCTTACCCTCTACGTTGTGTGGCAAAGCTTCATTCTTTCCCAATTCAGCATTCCATACATATCCGCTGGAAGTCATACTATGCGGGACGAGGACATTGTTGGCCATGTACTCTCCGAAGTCCGTCGCACACACCTGGAGTCCAGCCTCAAATGAACCACATTCATTCGAATTTACTTTTCCCGTGAGCTGTGTTACAACCGACTGCAAATAATTGTAGCCTTCCCCTGAGTACATAAAGTCTGTTCCGGGATTAAAATGGATCTTCAGCGGCTCCTCCGGCGTTCGCCAATTTTGAAAGCCACTTTGGTGGGATAGTACGTGACGCGCTGTAATCAGTTTAAGTCGTTCATCGCCGTCAAGGAAAGGTTTAGTCAAATGCTGTGCTAAAGATTCATCAAGCTTCAATTTTCCTTTCTCGCATAAGTTCATTATAGCATAGGCAAACACCGTTTTGCTCACAGACGCCGCTTCGAAAACTGTTTCTGTGTCAACGGGCTCCCTGGATTCGTTATTCTTTACACCAAATCCCTTGTTCCATATCAGCTTACCGTTTCTGATAATTGCGGCTGATAACCCCGGGACCTTGAATTCCATCATCAGGCCTGGAATCAATTTTTCTACCGCTGCAAGCAGCTCTTCATTGTCGTATGCATTGGCTTTGAGCAATTGTGGCGCCAGAAGGGAGCCCAGAAACGCCGCTTGCCCGGCCCGCAGGAAATGTCGTCTGTGCATGAAAGGATATTTAAACTGGAAAAATATTCATCGAAAGCCATCGATTTCCTACACAGCGCCTGCTTTTTTATGGCAGTCCTAAAAGCAATCGCCTGCCGCTTCAAACGCTCCTGACCAAATGGGAATTTTTTGCAGTCGTGCGCAATGCAAAACTAAATTACAAAACTACGCGGTTCGACCCGCAGGTTCCCGTCCATAATAATTTCTGCCATAGTCAATATTCAAACTTAGCATCATTCATAAATAATGCTTTTATTCACATACCAACCCTACCCTCATGTTTCATTTCAAACAACGTGACTCCCGGATTTTCCTGTTTCTGGCGACCGCCTATTTGGGCTTGACATCCTGCACAAAAACCGACAACGCACCAAGTGTTCCGCTTGATGTTCCTGATGGCTATGAAGTTGAAGTGGCTGCCGGACCCGACCTGGTCGATTACCCTATGTTCGCTGTCGCGGATGAGACGGGACGACTTTTTGTATTTGAATCGACAGGAAATGTTTATAATAAAACGGAAGACGCTCTTGAAAATCCGCAGTTCCGGATCAATCTGCTCCAGGATTTAGATGGCGATGGAACCTATGATAAGAGTACCATTTTTGCGGACAAAGTTGGCTTTCCCCAGGGAGGTGTGTTTTACAAGGGAAGCCTCTATGCCTCGTCCGCTCCTGAATTGTTGAAATTTACGGACACTGATAACGACGGCATTTCTGACAAACGTGAAGTCATTCTTTCAGGATGGGTATTGAACGTCAATGCGAATAGTCTTATTGGTCCGTTCATGGCACCCGATGGATGGCTATATCTCACGAGCGCAATTGAAGGATTTGACGTAACAACCAAGGAAGGAGAACGCCTTAAGGGTGAGACAGCAAGAGTGTGGAGGCTGCGACCCGATGGATCCGATCTTCAATGGATTTCAGCAGGCGGAATGAATAACCCGGTGGGACTCACTTTTACAAGAGCATCGGAGGTGT
>DASUTP010000130.1:0-4254 GCA_036374515.1 Chryseolinea sp.
ATCCCTTGTTGAAGTTTTTTGATCTTTTCCTGATCAATGTCAACGCATGTAACCGTGTTGCCCGTCTCCGCAAAGCAAGTTCCCGTAACCAAACCAACATAACCTGTGCCTATGACCGCTATTTTCATGTTTTAAATTTTATGAAGCGCCAAATTAAAATTTTTATTGTATTCGCAAACTGACCAAAAACGTGTAGGGGCAAGACTTTAAACGGGCTAACATTCGTTTGTTCGTTACCGTTTAACTTTTAATTTTGCACTCCCTGTTTAAATTTATAACCCATCCATGGTAAGCTTTTTAGAATCGGACAACCAGAAATTGATTGCGCAAACGATAAAGGACTTTGGCGCGAAAGAAATGAGACCTTATACTATGGAATGGGACGAAGCTCAAGAGTTTCCCATAAAGTTATTTCACAAGATGGGTAACCTCGGTTTAATGGGAATTTTAGTTCCTGAAAAATATTCAGGAGCGGGCTTCGGATACTTGGAATACATCACAGCCCTGATAGAAATCTCTAAAATTGACGGATCCATCGGTTTGTCGATGGCCGCCCATAATTCTTTGTGTACGAACCATATTTTGCTTTTCGGAAATGAAGATCAAAAACTCAAGTATCTGCCGAAGCTTGCCGCTGGCGAATGGATCGGGGCTTGGGGCTTGACTGAGCCGAATACCGGCTCCGATTCAGCAAATATGCGCTCCGTTGCTGCTAAAGACGGAGATCATTTTGTCCTCAACGGCACAAAGAATTTTATCACCCACGGAAAATCGGGAGATGTGGCCGTTGTGATCGTGCGGACCGGAGACCTGGGTGACTCAAAAGGCATGACTGCTTTTATAGTGGAAAAGGGAACGCCGGGTTTTTCGGCGGGGAAAAAGGAGAATAAGCTGGGAATGCGCGCTTCCGAAACCGCCGAACTCGTGTTTAACGATTGCCGAATCCATAAATCGCAAATGCTGGGGAACGTAGGTGATGGTTTTATTCAGGCCATGAAGGTTCTGGAAGGCGGCCGGATCTCAATTGCGTCATTAAGCCTCGGAATTGCGATCGGCGCTTACGAGGCAGCGTTGCAATATTCAAAAGAGCGCCACCAGTTCAATCAGCCAATCTCAAAATTTCAGGGAATAGCTTTCAAGCTTGCAGACATGGCCACCAAAATAGAAGCCGCGAAGCTGCTCACCTTTCGCGCCGGTGACTTGAAAAACAAGGGATTGGACGTGAAAAAAGAATCAGCAATGGCAAAACTGTTTGCCTCGGAGGTTGCTGTGGAAGTGGCGACGGAAGGAGTGCAAATTTTTGGAGGTTATGGGTATACCAAAGACTATCCCGCGGAGAAATACTTTCGCGACGCCAAGCTCTGCACAATAGGGGAAGGCACCTCAGAAATCCAGAAACTGGTTATTTCACGCTCAATTCTGAAATAATTTGACTGAATATTGAGAATCTATTATATTTGCACCCCTAAATAGTAAATATGTTAATTGTAAACGTAAAGGAAAACGAGTCAATTGATAAAGCCCTGAAACGCTTTAAAAAGAAATTTGAAAAAACAGGCGTTTTAAAGGAATTGCGTGCGCGGACTTCTTTTGAAAAGCCCTCTATTACCCGTAGAAGCGAAATTATCCGTGCCGCCTACCGTGAGCAGCAAAAGCTTAAGGAAAGCAATTCTTAATTGATCCGAAACAATGCAAAATAGCCCACGTGGATAGTCGAAAGAGTTATCCACATGTTATACACATATCCCCTTTAAGACTTTCTTGAAGGGGATTATTTTTTTACATTGCTCTACAGACCGATGGGGTTAGGTAGCAGCATGATTGATTCATTTCTTAAATATCTTGAGTTCGAAAAAAGGGTAAGTCGTCATACCCTGCTGGCTTACAAAACCGACCTCCAACAGTTCGCTGCCTTTATCAACAATACCTTTGCTGAAAACAGACCGGAGGTAGCCGATTACGGCATGATTCGCTCCTGGATTATAAATCTCGTCGAAAGTAAAATTGAGGCACTTTCCACCAATCGAAAAATTGCGTGCCTTCGTTCTTTCTACAAGTTTCTCCTGAGGCAAGAATTCATAGATAAGGATCCCATGCTGAAGATTAAAGGCCTCAAAACAAAAAAACAGTTACCCAGTTTTGTTAAAGAAGGGGATATGAATGCGGTGCTCGACGGGTCTGACTTTCGTGGCGGATTCAGCAGGAGCCGCGAAAAGTTGGTACTGGAATTATTTTACGCAACTGGCATCCGGCTTTCAGAGTTGATATCATTAAAGGAAAATCAAATCGATTTGGCAGGTCAAACGCTGAGGGTGTTGGGTAAACGAAACAAGGAAAGGGTTATTCCCTTTTCTAAGAATCTCGTTCCAATCATAAAGGAGTACATCACCACCAGGAATAGAGAGGTGGAATTGAAAGGACACGGATTCTTATTTGTTACTGATAAAGGCGAGCCTTGTTATCCTATGTTGATTTACAGAAGTATAAAAACATATTTGAGAAATACATCGGCTGAAAAGCAAAGTCCACACGTGCTCCGTCACACCTATGCCACACATCTTTTAAATAAAGGTGCTGAAATCAACGCTGTAAAAGATCTGCTGGGTCATAGCAGTCTTGCAGCCACGCAGGTTTACACCCACAATTCCATGGAAAAACTAAAGAAGGTCTTTGACCAGGCCCATCCAAAAGCATAACTAAAATAATTCTTCAAATCTTTAAATCTACCGCATGATTAAATGATTACTGCTACTCCTAACCGGCAAACGTGAGTTTTTTATTTGTTTAACTTAAATTTTTACAACTATGAAGTTACAAGTTCATTCCATCCATTTTAACGCTGACAGCAAGCTCATTACGTTTATTCAAAAGAAGCTGGACAAGCTGGAAACATTTTATGACCGAATGGTGGATGGTGAAGTCTTTCTGCGCTTGAACAACGAAGGAATTGAAAATAAAACTGTGGAGATCAAATTACGGGTGCCTGGTAATCAGCTTTTCGCCGTCGAGAAAGCAAAATCATTTGAAGCCGCCACCGACCTTGCAGCGGATGCATTACGCATGCAATTGAAAAAATTTAAGACTAAAGTAAAAAACGGAAGGGCATAAGATAACCGATGTAAATAAAAAAGGGCTCCCCAGGGAGCCCTTTTAATTTTAGCTGATCTTAAATGCTTTTCTTACCTGATCGACATGATCCAGTTTTTCCCACGGGAACAGTTCGACCTTTATTTTTTTCTCGTTCTTCTTACCCTTGTTGAATATTTTCTCTACCACTTTTGATTCACGGCCCATATGACCGTAAGCGGCCGTTTCGGAATAAATTGGGGTTCTTAAAGCAAACCTCTGCTCAATAAAGTATGGACGCATATCAAAAATCTTTGCAATGCGTCTTGCTATTTCCCCATCATTATAGCTGATCTTCGATGTACCGTAAGTATTAACGTATAGGCCAACAGGTTGAGCAACGCCGATGGCATACGCAACTTGTACCAGCACTTCATCGCAGACGCCCGCGGCCACTAAATTCTTGGCAATGTGGCGGGTGGCGTACGCAGCCGAGCGGTCTACCTTGGAAGGATCTTTTCCAGAAAAAGCGCCACCGCCATGGGCACCTTTGCCGCCGTAGGTATCAACGATAATCTTTCTACCGGTCAGGCCGGTATCACCATGAGGCCCGCCAATTACAAATTTACCAGTAGGGTTTACGTGGTACTTGATGTCGCTTCCAAAAAGTTTTTGCACGCGCTTCGGCAGCTTCTTTTTGATCCGTGGTATTACTATGTTGATTACATCCTGCTTGATCTTATTCAGCATGGCAGCGTCTTTCGCGAAATCATCGTGCTGGGTGGAAATTACGATGGTATCGATCCGCTGGGGTTTGTTGTCATCGCTATATTCTATCGTAACCTGCGATTTTGCATCCGGTCTCAGATACGGTATCGCCTTCCCCTCCCTTCTCAACTGCGCCAGCTCGCGCAACAGTAAATGAGCAAGTTCGAGGGGTAAAGGCATAAAATTGTCCGTCTCGTTCGTAGCATATCCAAACATCATACCCTGGTCACCGGCACCCTGATCTTCTTTTTTCCTCCGTTCAACGCCTTGATTTATATCGGGAGATTGTTCGTGAATTGCAGAGACGATTCCGCATGAATTGGCTTCAAACATGTATTCACTTTTAGTGTACCCTATCTTACGGATCACTTCGCGCGCGATATCCTGCACATCGAGATAGGCCTCCGACTTCACCTCACC
>DASUTP010000131.1:0-4519 GCA_036374515.1 Chryseolinea sp.
AGGATAATGGCAATCGGGCCTGTAAGGCTAAGGTTATAAATCGTTTGTTGGGTTTTTTCGGTGCACGCGACCACCCGAATTCCATTGTCGTGAAGTATCTGAATGGTCTTTTTTAAATCTTTCTCGCGGCAAACGGGTAAATGGTTCAACGCCCCTGCAGACGTCTTCATGGCATCGCTGGTAATGGGCGCATTGCCTTTATCAGGGATGATAATTCCATCGACGCCTGCGCATTCTGCCGTACGGACAATTGCACCAAAGTTCCGGACATCGGTGATGCGGTCCAGAATGACAAAAAATGGTTCTCTCCCTTCGTTATAAGCTTTATAAATGAGATCGTCTACCGATGCGAATACGACTGCCGAGAGCAGGCAGATAACGCCCTGGTGATTCTTGGCGGAAATTCTTTTTAGTTTTTCTGCCGGTACGAATGCGATCGGAATATTATTGTTTCGGGCTACCGCGATCAGTTCTTTCACAAGATCGTTGCTAAGGCCGGATTGGATCATCACCTTGTCAATCTCTTTGCCGGCGGCAATAGCTTCGATAACGGCACGGGTGCCATATATCATATCAAGTTTTTCCATCAGCGCGTGAGGGCTTTAGGCAAGTTTATCAATCTCTTCAGCAAGCTGCCGGTCTTTTTCAGTAACAATATTGCCGGCATCATGGGTGGAAAGTTCAAAGGTTACCTTGTTCCACGTATTTGTCCAGGTAGGGTGGTGATTCATTTTTTCAGCGATAATTGCAACCTTGGTCATGAAACCGAAAGCCTCAGGGAAATCCTTGAACGTGAAAGTTTTCGTTAGTTTATTCTTGTCCGTTGTCCATTTCATATGCTTGGATTAAAGTTCATACTAGTTACAACTTTTTTCAGCAGCTCATGTTTACGATAGCATTACATTTTTGCCTGGAACGGCCGGTCATACCGGGGAGACTTGTCGATCAAAGGGCCACGATACCCTCGATTTTCGACGCTTTAATGTAGATGTCGAGCACGGCTTCACCGGAAGGCATCATCATCTCCACTGTTACGCTCTTATAATTCCCTTGCTTCGATGATTTTTCAAGGGTAGTGTGAAACGGGAATAGTTGTTTTACCTCGTCTTCCTTTCCCGCAGGAACAATAAACTTAAACACATATAAGGAAGGCCAGGTATAGTGCTGGTCGAGCTTTTCACGAAAAGAATTGATCCAGTTTTCGTCCATAAGTTAAATGGCCACACCTCCAGCGTTAGCGAGAAGTGTGGCCAAAAGCTAAATGACCTTAATAAAATTTGTAACGCTCGTCTACAATGTCTGCGTTTTCTTTTATTGCTTCAGCCACACCAACGCTGCTGCGGTTGATATTTCCCTGATCTAACTGAGTTTTATACGCACTATAGTCATTGAGTGATGGTGCAACCGTTTTATTGGTCAGCTCCAAAATGACAACGCCATTTTCACCTGCAAGTGGTTTCGACCGCTTTCCGCTTTCAAGTGAAAACGCTGTTCCCACTGCCACCGGATCAAATCCAACGGTAGGTAAAGAATTGCTGCTCAGCTTTAAGTCGCTGGTCGAATATACGTTGGCATCCTGTCCGTAAGCCGTCTTGATTTCGTCCAGCGAACCCTTTAGCCCATTAAGTTTTTCGATAATTACCTTACCCTTTAACTCGTTTCGGACAGCTGGTGTAATTTCCTCCCTTACTGAAGCCAGAGGCCTGTATCCTTTCGAAACCTCGCCCGTCATAATGGCCACGACATTCTGATCCTGCAAGTCAAAAACTTGTGAGATCTTTCCTACGGATGCATCCCGAAACAACCATTGCACTACCGGACGGGCTTCACCCATGGTGCCGATGCGGCGTTCGCCGGCGAGGATATTTTTTGCTTCCATCACGACAAGCCCCTGCTCCTTTGCGCGTGCCTCAAAGTCTTTGAGATCCGAGAGGTCGCTTGCGAAGGCTTCCGCTTTTCTGAAAGCTTCGTTCAATGTTGCGTCGCTTGGTGTAATGGTACGCTCGATAACGGCAATATTATAAGCGGTGTTATCCTTCACGTCGGTAACCTCTATGATGTGATAGCCATATTCCGTTTCCACAAGGTTATTCAACAAACCAGGTCTGGTAGCCCCAAAAACCGCCGTTTCAAAAGGTTTGACCATCTGGCCATTGCTAAACCAGCCTAGATCTCCTCCCCGGGAAGCCGTTCCATCTGTTCCGAATTCGCGGGCCTTAGATCCAAAATCCGCGCCTCCCCTGATGTCGGCCAGGATCTTTTGCGCTTTTTCACGCGCTTCTCTTTTTGCAGCCTCACTGGTATCCGACCATTTGATCAGAATATGTTTCGCACGGGCGCTGTACACGGTGTCCTTAAATATTTTCGAGATCTTTACCACTTTGTAGGTGTTTCCATCAAGGAACGGTCCGGTTACCTTTCCCGGTGAAAGACTATCGGCATTGATGAATGGCGGCAAACTGGCGGGCGTATATTTTGAATACGGACTTTGCCCTTCGGAATTGGCAGACACATAGACCGAATCGTCTTGCGTGGTCTTAAGTTCGGCAGCAAACCTGTTCATCTCCTCCAATACTGCCAGGGTGTCGGCCGGTGAGGGTTCAACTGGGATGCTGATGTATTTGATATCCCTGCTTTCTTCCGTCTTGTACCGCTCGATATTTTTGTTGTAATACGCTTTCAAGGCGTCATCCGTCACCTGAACAGCCGAGTCACTGACGGCATAAAAGGGAACGTAAAGATATTTGGCTTCGGCTACGTCGGTTTGAACGTGGTATTCGCGTTCCGCTTCCGCCTTAGTGATGTAGTTGCTCTTGATCAAAAGATTTTCATACTTGATACGCTCGCGGCCAGGCTTCAGATCGCGTTGAAAAATTTCCCAACGTACTCTGGCGTCGGAGTTCACGGGCATTGTTTTTAATTGATTGATATAGGTCCCAAGTCTCGTTCTGTCGAACTCCCCTGTTTCAGGATTTGTAAATGCCTGCCTGATGCTTTCATCGATATTGGTGCCTGAGATCATATCGACAAGTTCATCATCGGTAACTTCTATGCCGACCTTTGCGAATTCGGCCTGAATTGCATGGCGTGCAATTAATAAATCCCATGCCTGCTGGCGAACAGCCGGCATCTCGCGCTCACCAGGTTCGCGCCCTAACTGGAGCACGTAATTTGCCTCCCGTTCGCGTATAACAGATTGGAACTCGTCGTAGGAAACATCCCTCCCTGCAATTTCACCCACTGTATTTCTTCCCCAGTTGAGGATGGAAGAATTGCCGCTAAAAATATCCCCCAAAATAAATGCTGCGATCGCAACAAATACGAATACCACCACCCAGGTACCCATTTTATTACGAAGTGTTCCAATCAATGCCATAAAGTAATTTTTAAAGAGCCGCAAATTTAACCCGGATTCTTAATTAGAAAAATATAGACCTTAAAAAGACTGTCAGGACGTGATTAAATACCTAAAATTGAAGCATTTAGGGAGCAATAGACTCAATACCTAGCCCTTCGGGGGCAATAGAGGGCCGGGCACGATGAGGCAGCAACTAATTTTGCGTCCGAAACCCGCATGTTGCGAAAAACGCTGCACCCTTTTTTTAGCCCGGCCAGCTGGCGGAGACTACAGCTCCTGGGTAGCGGGCTCAAGAGAAATTTTGATTGTGTCGATCCGGTTGTTATGCGTTGCCTGAATGGAAAATGTATAGGGAGCAATCGTAATGGTTTCGCCCGCGTTCGGGAGGTCTTCGGTAAAGGCAAGGATCAATCCGCCCAAGGTTTCATATTCGCCAACGGGCAGCTGCCATTTGTATTTTTCATTCAGATAATCGATTTCCAGCCTGGCGCTGAGGAGGTAGTTAAAGTCGTCCAGCTTTTGCTCGATAAGATTGTCTTCGTCATATTCATCCTCGATGTCTCCGAAAATTTCTTCAATTACATCCTCGCGGCTCACAATACCTGACGTACCACCGAACTCATCCATGACCACAGCGAGGCTCTTTTTTTCGTTGATAAATCTTTGCATCAGTTCGCTTGCCATCGCCGATTCAGGAACGGCAATGACGGGCGTAAGAATGAGCTCAATTTTTTCCGGGAGTTTAAAAAGAGAAGAAGAGTGACAGTAGCCAATGATATCGTCGATACTGTTTCGATAAATGATGATTTTAGAGTGCCCGCTTTCCACGAAAGCGCGTTGTAATTTTTCAATGCCATCCTTTATGTCGATTGCTGTAATTTCATTTCGGGGGATCATGCATTCGCGCACTTTCACGGTTTTAAATTCGAGTGCATTCTGCAGTATCTTCTTGTCCAGCTCCAGATTGATATTTTCCTGATGAATGTTGTAAATGTTCTTAAAATATTGATTCAGGTTTGTGATACCAAAAAGCGGATTTGTCTCCGAATAGTGATGGTGCAGAACCCTGACCATGATAAATTTGGATATGGCAAGGATCAGACGCGTTAGTGGAAATAAAATTATAAAGCAACTCCAGAACAGTATTGCGGTGGAACGGAG
>DASUTP010000132.1:0-3894 GCA_036374515.1 Chryseolinea sp.
CATCGAAACAGTGCTCCGCCAATCAGCGATCTCCTTGGCTTTCTGTTCCTGCTCGGCCTTTTGCTCTGGCGTCGGTTCCTGCCGGGGGCCGCTGGGAAACGTTCTTGGCTCGGTGCTGGTATGCGGAGCGCCGGCAAAGGCTTCACCGGTGTTGCCCATAAGCTCGATCGCGCTGATGTTACAATCGATACAATATTTCAAAACTTGCTCGGCGTTGCATGGTAAGCTTCGGAACGAATAGGTGATCACGCCGATCTGAACGCCATTGAACTTTGAATTTGGTTTTGCCAGGCTCCGTATGATCGATGGCGCGCCAACCGCAGATGAGCCAATCATTGCAAAGCCCGCAAGGGCTGCTGTGGATTTGCCCACGAATTCACGCCGCGAAATCAAGGCGTGGTCTGTTTCTCCTCTCTGGTTCATAGGTTAAAATTTGAGTTTAGGAATGACCTCAAGACACCTTGAAGTTAATATAACGATAAGACATTAGACAATCGAATGTTATTACTTTTATACGTAAGAGATCAAGAACTGCTGACCGGTAAAAAATCAAAAAAATTCAGGGGTATTAAAAAAAATAACTATTTTAAGAATTCATAAATTTTCCTATGGATTTTGGTTTCCGGAAACTCAGGCTTGCTGGTAAACTCTCGCTGCTTGTCGCCTTTCCTTTCTTGTTGTCGGCCATTATCCTCGCCTATTTTCTGAGAGATTTCAGGGGCGTCGCAGAGCACATGACTTTTGTCGCCATCGTTGTCTTGGTCCTGACCGTCTTTTGCCTGCTGGCGATAGGTTTTGTGCGAGATCTGATAAAGGGTATCAAATCCATCGACGCCGCGACTGCCGGCCTGGTGTCGGGGTCAAGGTCGAATGGCCATTCCAGCACTGTCAAGGAAACACAAGCGATTGTGGACGCAATAGGCAAAGCTCAAGACCATCTCGTCCATCAAACGAATTTTGCCGAGCAGATCAAAACCGGCAACTTGGATGCAACTTATGATTTGCGTCATGACCACGACCGGTTAGGGGGAGCTTTGCTGGCGATTAAAGAAAATCTTATCAGCATCAAGGCGGAAGACCAACAACGAAACTGGGCATCCGATGGATTGAACAAATTTGTTCACGTGCTGCAGTCCGCAAAAAATCTTAAGGAACTGTCAAACGAGATTATCGTAAATCTTGTGCGGACCATAAATGCAAATCAGGGTGCCATCTACCTCCTGGTTGAGGAAGGAGAAATTGAGGTTCTGGAAATGCAGGCGTGCTATGCCTTCAGCCGGTCGAAACACATTACTCAGAGAATTACGCCGGGCGACGGACTGATCGGACAGGCATTTTTGGAAAAAGAAACCGTCTATCTGAAAGATGTTCCCGATCATTTTATACGGATTACATCTGGCCTGGGACAAGCAAACCCGCGGAATGTGTTGATCGTTCCGCTGAAAATGAATGAAAGTATTGTGGGCATCGTCGAGCTTGCATCGTTTTCCGAATTCAGCCCCCACGTTATTTCATTTGTTGAAAAAATTGGCGAAAACATCGCCCACTCGGTTTCGTCGTTCCGGATCGCCGAAAATACTAAAAGAATGCTGGAGGAATCGAACGTACAGGCGGAAGAAATGCGCGCGCAGGAAGAAGAACTGCGCCAAAACCAGGAAGAGCTGCAAGCGACCCAGGAAGCGATCAGCAGAAAGTATGATGCACTTTTCAAACAGGTCGGCGACCTCAACAATCAATCAAAATTTGACCAGCTTAAATCAATTAACTCGACGAAGAAGCGCAACATTGAATACTATTTTGATATCATTCGAAATCAGATTCTCACGTTCTCCGAAGACCTTATGGTGATCGATGCCATAAAGGCGTTTAAGGATGCATTCCATAAAACGAATTTGGATTCAAACTCAGGCCAGTTGGAGGTGATCAGGAAAAGCGTCGCTGGATATTACGAAACAGAGTTCATTCCAAAATTAAACGACAATGTCAGCAGGGATCTGGGCATTGACGACTATATCCCCACGTATCCAAGAACCTTGCTACTTCAGCACCGGTATATTTCCGACAACCCTCACCCTACCGGTAGCAAATCTTTATTGAGCAATACCGATGATGGAAGCGATTACAGTATGGCGCATGCCCGGTATCACCCGATAATTCGGAATTTTCTGGAAAAATTTGGCTACTATGATATCTTTTTAATCGATGCCGGCACGGGCGATATGATTTACAGCGTCTTCAAGGAAGTTGATTTTGCCACGAACTTGTTGAACGGTTTATATAGCCGAACAAATTTCGGTAAAGTTGTGAAGGCAGCCATCGACAGTAGCGACCGGCACTTTGTCCAACTGATTGATTTTGAACCCTACGATCCTTCGTACCATGCCCCCGCGTCGTTTATCGCAACCGTGGTATATGAAGGTGATCGGAAGATTGGTATTGTGGTATTTCAAATGCCAATAAATAAAATTAATCAGGTCCTCACCGGCAATAACAAGTGGCGTGAAGATGGCCTTGGCGAATCCGGGGAAACTTTTATTGTGGGCGATGACTTTACCCTTCGCTCTATTTCGCGCCAGGTGATCGAAGATCTTGAAGGTCACTTGTCTGCATTGAAAAAGATCCGCTACGACGAAGCCCTGATCCAGCAGATCAGAAAAATGCAGACAAATATTCTGATGGAAGAAGTAAGGACCGAAGGCGTGGCAAATGCGCTGGCGGGGCTTACAGGCACGTTAGTCACTCAAAATGCCTTTGGCGAAAAGACACTCTGTGCCTACGCCCCATTGAACATTGCTGACGTACATTGGGTCATAATTTCGTCAATGACTGAAGAGGAAGCGTCTTTACGAATCAAAAATCTGCGGGAATCATCCGATCGACTTTAGGGGGCTCGCCGCAATCGACTGGTTTTTGATGAGGTCGGCCAGCGTATTCGTTGATAATATTTTCAAAGTTTCGTCGCGGACCTGGCTGAATAGATGGTTGATGCGGCATTCTTTTTCGTTGTCACAAAGTCCGCAGCTTTCATAGAAATTCAGGGAAACGCATGGCAGCATCGCCACCGCACCGTCTATAGCGCGCACCACTTGTAAAATGCTAATCTCTTCAGGTTTTTTCTTCAGGTAATAGCCTCCGCCTTTTCCTTTCTTGCTGCCTAGTATATTCGTATTCTTAAGGTCAAGGAGTATGGCTTCCAGGAATTTTTTCGGGATCTTCTTCGATGTGGCTATTTCGGAAATAAAAGTCAGGCCGGAATCTTGATGTTCCCCCAGGTAAATGAGGGCATGAAGGGCGTACTGGCATTTTTTTGAAAGCATACGATCAGATTGTCTGAATTACCAATTTATTTAAATATTCCAATGAAAATGCACTCCGTGTGCAACTTGTGGAAGAATTTTCATGAGAAGATTAAATACACCAAAATATCATAACATGCAAAGGCCCTATAAACGTTCGAATATAGTTTGAAACATCCTGATGGGCGCTATAGCCTCCGACTTTTTAGGGGAAAAGTGATGGGTTGGCATCCAAAGGCAAAAGATCAAGAGTTGAGTTGGTTATCTTATTATCTTTAGCGGGAATTTTTTTAATTAAAGAGTTAGCAGCTTTTACACCGAAATCTTATGCACGAAAAAAATTGGCATCTTGCCCAAATCAACATAGCCAGAATAATTGGTGAGACAATAGAGGATCCCGTGATGTCAAAATTTGTCTCGCAGCTGGATGAAGTGAACGCCCTTGCGGAAGGTAGTCCCGGCTTCGTTTGGCGTTTAAAAGATGACGGCAATAATGCGACCAGCTTTAATCCGTATAACGACAATCGCATTATTGTGAATCTGTCACTTTGGGAGACGTTGGATCACCTTATTAAATTTGTATATCAAGGCAGGCATG
>DASUTP010000133.1:0-6590 GCA_036374515.1 Chryseolinea sp.
CTGGACTTAATCTGATCACATCATGAGCAGCTCCGTTATTGAAATTCAAAACCTTTCAAAGTCATTTGGCACAAATCACGTGCTCAGGAATTTTTCAATGAGCGTAATGGAAGGAAAAAATTTGGTCATCCTTGGAAAATCAGGATCAGGGAAGTCTGTTTTGATCAAATGCATCATCAGCTTGATTGCTCCTGACGATGGGTCAATAAAAATCTTTGGAAACGATATCTCGAATTATTCGTCCGACGACCTGGATGAACTGCGCGCACGGATAGGCTTCCTGTTTCAAAGTAATGCATTGTATGATTCGATGAGCGTGCGCGAAAATCTGGAATTTCCCTTACGACGCCATTGGAATAAAGAACAGCGAGAAAAAGGTGCTGAACGCGCAGTTATGGAAGTCCTTGAAGATGTTGGTTTGCCCCATACGGTAGATATGATGCCATCAGAACTTTCGGGAGGAATGCGAAAACGCATTGCCTTGGCACGGACACTCATACTTCACCCAAGTATCATCTTGTACGACGAACCGACCACCGGTTTGGATCCAATTACCGCTCGTGAGATAAGTCATTTGATTGTACAGGTGCAAAAAAAATACAACGCTACGGCAATCATTATTTCGCATGATATGAATTGTATCCAGATCACGTCCAATAGTGTAATTATGCTGATCGACGGGACAAGGTATGCTCAGGATACGTATGCGAATTTACAACGATACGAAGACCCGAAAATTCATGAATTTTTCTCCATCAACTAGCCTGCAAGGTTTGGACAAAAAAAGCTATGAAAACAAAAAAAATACATAACGTTCAACTTGGCTTGTTTGTGCTTGCAGGCGTCGCATTCCTGATTTTCTTATTGTATATGATGAGCCGAAACAGGAATATGTTGGGCTCCACGTTCATGATCAGAGCGGTGGTGTCTAATGTGAACGGACTGGTGCCGGGCAACAATGTACGATTTAAAGGCATTGACGTAGGCACAGTCAAATCCATTCACATCGAGGACGATAGCGCCATTTATGTCGCTATGGTAATCAACTCAAAAATGATACCCTTCATTAAACAAAATTCCATTGTATCAATTGGAACGGATGGTCTAATGGGAAACAAACTCATCAACATTAACTCGACGTCAGGCGTATCGGAACCCGTGAAAGAGGGTACCATACTTTCTTCACTGAAGCCAATTGAAACTGATGAAATGCTCCGCACGCTGAATACCACGAATAATAACATCGAACGAATCACTGAGAACCTAAAACAGATCACCTTAAAGCTTAACAATAGCAACAGCCTTTGGAACCTGCTCTCGGATACTGTTATAACTCAAGACCTTAAAAAAACGGTTATAAACTTCCGACAGGCGGGGACAAATGCCGCGAAGGCAACGGAAAATGCTCAGTCGCTTGTCGCCCGCTTCAACCAGGGAGATGGACTGGTGCCGGCTTTGTTTACCGATACAGTCATGGTGGATCGTCTCCATGGTTCTCTGGCGACCATTCAACAAGCCAGCGAACAAACGGCAGGAATGATGGACGATCTGAAAAATGTCATCGATAACATGACACAAGGTGAAGGCACAGCCGGAATGTTGCTTACTGACACACTCCTGAGAAATTCGCTTTACCAAAGTATTATTAACGTGGAGCAAGGCACCGAGAGGTTCAATGAAAACATGGAAGCGTTGAAATCAAATTTTCTTTTCAGGAAATATTTCAAAAAACTGGAAAAAGAAAAAAAGAAAAATGCCGCTAACTCCACCGTCAACAAAACAACCAGTTCATATGAAAAAAATACTATGCCCCGTTGATTTATCGGAGATCTCCCAGAACGCTATTGCGTATGCTGCAAAGCTTTCCAAAGCGACGGGCTCAATGCTTACGCTTTTAAATATTCAGCCAGCCCACCTATTTCAGGCAGACGCGGAAAAATCCGTCGTCCTCGATGCAATTAGGAAACGGCTTGAGGAACTTCAACGTGACGTTCAACAGTTTTTGAAAGTTTCCTGTACGGCTGACGTTGTACTCTCGCCCAGCTTGCTGAGCGAAGCAATAGCGCAACAAGCTTCGGGATACACGATGATCGTAATGGGCACGCACGGGGTTACCAATATTGTGGAGTTCCTAGGCGGAAGCAATACGTATAACGCCATCCGAAAAAGCAGCATTCCGATCATTCTGATCCCTCCTGATTGCGTGTACAGCGAAATAAAAAGTATTGTTTACGCTTATGATTATTTAGGCGAGCGAAATCTTCCCCTTAAACCGCTGTTGCCATGGATCAAGTCCCTTCAATGTTCAGTAACCGTATTGCAGATCACTGAAGAGGCAGTGAGTCAAGAGGTCAATGAAGAGTTGCGGGAGCTCCAGAACATAATTACGGAAAAATGGAAGGAAGAAAACATTGAGCTCCAATTTGACACAATACGGTCATCGGAAATTGCGCCCAGTATAAACAGCTATATTATGAGAAATTCAGCGGATATTCTTGCGCTCTCTACCCATCACCGGAATTTCATTCGCGAGATGTTTCACAAAAGCGTTACAAAAGTGATCAGCGAAATTGCCAGCTATCCTGTGCTGGTTTTACACGAGGACGAGCGATCCCACTAGTCTATCGCCGGGGCAGTGTCTTTAACCGAGTCAGGGAGAATGTTTCCTTTGGCATCAAGAAAAACAGCATGAGGTATAACCTCCCTCTCTTTAACATCATCTTGAAGCTGGTTGTCACCCTTTGCATTTAGCGTCTTACCAGGTAACGGTTCGTTATTTGGGTTCGGTGTTACTCCAAATATCATGTATCCAAGCAACAAAATACATAAGAATGCTTTCATAAAACGGGATGATGTCCTTTATGTGAATACCAGCAAGAAGTAACCCCAGGGCATTTGCCTTTTTTCAGGACCTTCCGATAAAATGCTTTTTTTGTCCAGCTGACAAATCACCTATGAAACGACGGTGTTCAAGGATCAACAAATCCTTAATGCAGCGGTTGACAAATTCCAATCCGCTCAAACCATTGAAAATTGCTTCAGTCTCGCCGTTGAAAAGTCATGGACAACACAATTTAGGGTAATAGATGAACGGCAGTAATTCGAGTCTCCTGCCTATTTTGTAATTACCTCCGAGACATATCCACCGATAGCTTGTCAGTCTCTGTCAATGGATCTGGAGACCGAAGCAGCTTGATTGAAAGGACAATCACCCAAAACATAAAGAGCGCTATTAGAATTCGTTCCCAAATGCCGAGCAACGGCGTCGGCAGGTTATCCGGTATCTTTGTGGCATCCAGGCTGGTTATAAAACCAAATACCATCAGGAGAATCATGGTGCCTATCGTGTAAACGCGAAATTTGCCTCTGAAGGCTGCGGCGCCAAATCCCATCATCAACATCATCAGGATTACAGTTACCGAAGCCCAGACGATGTGTAAAGTATCGGTCAATGATGGCTCACCGCCGCGTGGATGCATCGGTGGCCAATAAAAATTCCATGCACAATAGATGAGAATAAAAATTCCCATGGTCTTAAGGCTGCGATTCCCAGCTGCGCTTTTCAATACTCCAAAGCCAAAAGCAGCAAAGAGCAGCATGTAGACGAAAGCCAACGTAACCCATAGCTGCCGCGTCGGTGCTCCGATCGCAGACAACTCGCTAACAGTGTGAGACCGGACGCTGTAGCCGTCGAATAGAAACGGTATAAATGCGTTCATCGCAATATAGAAAAGCGACGATACCATGCCGCATATCAAGAGTTGCTTTTTCATAGTTTTATTTTGGTGTTTTTCAGTTTTCTGATCTTCGCCTGAATGGAGGGTATCATTTCATCCCCTAAAGCGAAAACGATCTTTTCAAAATCGTCCTTCAATACAGGATTGGCGATAGACAAGTCGAACAGCCCCTTAAGAGCATTTACCCTTGCACTCTTGCTTTCGGATTTATTGAGCACCCAATATGAAAGCTTGTGCCACACATCATTCAACTCCGTCTCTGTAAGGTCTACCCTTGCAATGATCCGCGCAATATGCCATTTTAACTCTTTGTGATGGGCAGTGTTTAACGCCTCCAACAGTTGGTTTTTGTGGGGTGTCAGAAACTCTGGACGGATTGCAGTTATTTTTTCGATAGCATTTGCAGCGCGAATTACAAGCGTCCTCTCATTGTGAAAAACAAGATGAAACAAGTTGTCAAACTTACCTTGGTCATCAACGGAATCAACGTTGATATTACTTTGCCGCATAGTGCCTGAATTTCTACCCGGCAGCAGGCCTTTAAAACTTCGTGTTTCCATCGGTAAAAAGACTTCATGCCAATTTGTAATAAACCGTTTTAAATTAAACTGACAATAATCATTTCCTAAACTGATATTCCCGCTGTGACCTCAGCGCTACAACCACGTCCTTTGTAAGAGAAAAAAACGATACAATTAAATACTTTTTTTATGGCTTACTATTCACGAAAGTTTAACATGCCGTTTCAGGCCGTGGTAGAAAAAATAACAGAAAACCTCGCGCACCATGGATTCGGCGTCATTACTACGATCGATGTCCGTGATACATTTAAACGCAAACTGAACGTTGGCTTCAGGAATTATAAGATCCTCGGCGCTTGCAACCCGACATTGGCCTACAAAGCCATAACGCTGGAGTCTCACATAGGCGTTATGCTGCCCTGCAATATCGTTGTCCAGGAACACGAAAATGGAGAGACCGAAGTGACGGCAATCAATCCGCTGGAAGCCCTCGATAAGGCGTTCAACACTACTCAGCTTGCGGATCTCGCAACCGAAATAGGTATCAGGCTCCGTGCAGCGGTGGACTATATCCATCGCGAAGAGCCGAAAATCAATCACGACGCATTGCCGGTGTGAGTTGCTCCCTCCAAACGAAATGGGGATTATCCAAGCTGGTAAAATCCATTGATTCATAACAGGCACCAGCACTTGGATGACTCTGGCATTCGCTGGATTATTCTGTTCGGCCGACGCTATCCACCGGATGGACTACACGTTCTTGCCCAAGTGTGCACATCCATCTTTTGTTCGTTAGCAAGCAGATGTCCCCGTTTGATCCGCACCATGCAAGCACTAACCACATTTATCACCACTCCTTTGGCAAACGGTAGTTCCTGACTGCCAAAAATCAGTTAATTCAACGACTTTCATCATACCCTTGAGCAGCACGTCCTATTAATTTCGGGTAATGCATCACACTGGCATGCACTTTTTTTAATTTCAAAGAACGCCGTATGAAAACAAATGAAGAGCTTCACCGCGATGTCTTAGCTGAGATTAAATGGGATCCACAGCTAATGGATGTAAGCGCGCAAATTTCCATATCAGTTAATGATGGAATAGTTACTCTATCGGGGGTTGTCGATACGTACGGAAAAAAAATGGCTGCGGAACGAGCCGCGCAGCGCGTGACAGGCGTGAAGATTGTTGCGTGTGATCTTGAGGTTGATCCTGAAAGAAAAAAGACCGATATCGAAATCGCGGAAGCTGTCGCAAATGCATTGTATTGGAATAGCGCTGTGAATGAAGACAAGATCAAAATTATAGTTGACGATGGCTGGATATACCTTGACGGAACGGTAGATTGGGAATATGAACGAGTATTCGCGACGCGCAGCGTAGAGAACCTAACAGGCGTAAGAGGAGTTACAAACAATATTTCCCTGAAACCAAAAACAGCGGATGCCGCCGGTATTAAAAGCAAAATTGCAGAAGCCTTCAAACGCCGCGCCATTATTGACTCTTCGTCCATCGAAATAGATCAAACTGGAAATAGGATCACGTTACATGGCAAAGTAAGATCGTGGGCAGAAAAAAAGGAAGCAGGGCAAATCGCATGGTCAACTCCCGGTGTTACTGAAGTAGACAATCAAATCGAAGTTGACACAGCGGTGTACGCATCATAAAATTAATACCCTGTAAACAACTCTAAATACGAGCATGAATTATGAATAAAATCGTTATCCCTTTACTTTTTATCATGTCGGGATGCATTTCCGAAATGCGTATATATACAGATCATGATCCCGATTATAATGTCAAGAGCTACAAAACTTTCGATTGGCTGCAAAAAACAAATATCGAACATGAGAACAATCCGCTTCACTATAATGAGCTCAATGACAAACGAATAAAATTGGCAGTCGAGGAACAATTGAAACGGAAGGGATACTTGCTCTCAGCAGATAAGCCGGATTTACTGGTTCACTACCATATAATAGTGGATGATCAGTCGATCGTAACTACAGATCCTTTGGGCTATTTCTACACGCCATACTGGACACACCTCCAGACGACCATACGTCAATACAGGGAAGGCACTTTGATTATCGATGTGATGGAGTCTAATACCAATAACTTAATTTGGCGAGGCTGGGCATCATCGCCCATTGACGAAGAATATACACCCAATAAAATTGACGGTCTAATAAAAAAAGCGGTTGCAAAAATTTTCAAAAAGTTTCCAGGCAAAGGCTAATTTATTGCAGTCACACCTTAAAATTCACCAGGCCTTAGTTAACGGTGGTTATAACAAATTGTTTACTGCAATGAAGTCTACTCGCTATCGCTC